>JAFDYA010000168.1 GCA_018267675.1 Bacteroidota bacterium | reverse complement strand
TCGGATTCAGGTTTTACTTGCTTTTGTTCCAAGGCGTTTTACGTCTCGAACTTTAAGGACTTTAACACACTTTCCCCGACCTTCTCGCTAATATTCTAAGGTTCGGGGGACGGGCTTAGCTGTTTATCCTTTTTTCAAATTTTATTTCCGATGTACCGAATTTCCAAATGGAGTTCGGCTGGTGGCATTCGTACTGTTGCTTTGGTCTTAATAACGGTGCTTGCACTTGCTGCAACTCTTTTCCTTAAGTCTGCATGGCTCAATCTTGCAGGTATCCTGTTATTGTCTTGGGTTCACTATCATATCCGAACAAGAGCGCGGCCTTCAATTGAGCCTAAAAAGAGTCTTGTGAAGGACATGCAACCACCCAAAAAAGCTATTCAATCTAAGCAGCAAAGCCCAGAGTTGATACCAAGCTATTGGCATACACCATCCCCCAAAACGAATACAGGCGTGCTTGAGTTCCCTATTCCTACGCTTCAAATAAAAGGCTTCCCGCCAATAATTCTTAACTAATAAAACCAATTAATCATGACCAACGAAAAACTGCTCCCAGTAGTAATGATAGACGATGATTATAAATTACTCAAGCGCTTTGCCGGTACGGAAATAGCGGCCAATGAATTGTCTTTGGCCCGAGAACTGGATCGTGCACAAATAGTAGCCGACAGCGATTTCCCAAAAGATGCAATTCGGCTCAACTCTCGAGTAGAACTTATTGACTTGGGCACAAACAAACGACTAGAATTTGAACTGGTCTTGCCAAATGAGGCAGACATGAAACAAAAACGTTTTTCCGCCTTATCTCCAATGGGGATTGCCATTATCGGCTTCCGGCAAGGGGATAAGATAAAAAGTAAACTTCCGGGTGGCGAGCGCAATTTCTTAATTGAGAAAGTGCATAACAAGCCATTTGCTGCGTAAGCTACCAAACGACTTGCGTTGAAAATCTGAAAAGTGTCCGGTCATTGAATTTCAAACAACCATTAAAATCTAAAAATATGCTACACACAATGCTAATTGCTCTAGCCACAATAGGTGGCGTTACCATCCTGCTCATTGCTTTAATGGCCGTGACACGTCGCCAAAAACGGAGAAAGATGGAAAAGCTACAACAGGAATATCAACAACTGATTGAAGCCAACAACCTCAACCCAAGTTATTCCCAAGTATTTGACCACAGGATACTTGCCTTAGACAGCAAGGCAGGTGCATTTATTTTTGCCCAACACGACCCTCAATTGCCACACGGCATCATTCATCTGTCCGAAGTTCAAAATTGTAGTCTTTGGAAGGATGGTATTTCTATTAACCGAAGTTCTAAAACAAATAAATCGACTACCGAAGAGTATATCAACACCATTGGCCTGGCCTTCCAACGCAAGGGAAACAACCCGATCCATGTACCGATTTATTCTGAAGTACTCGATGGCGTTTTGGAAAAAATCCCCCTGCATAATATTGCAGAACAATGGCAGCTAAGAATCAAAAATGAATTGGATAATTTGAAAATGAAACAAGCCAAAGTTTTAGCATAATACAGCTGCTTCGCCGAACCCTGGATTTTGAAATCGGTATTTTGTTACAAAGTCCAGTTTTACTAGAAATACTAGCATAGCCCGCACCGTCTTGCATCATGGTGCGGGCTTTGTTTATTAGGCCATGCCGTTGTTTGCGCAGGCTTTATAAGCTATTAATTCTGGCTCGATTCATTTTCAAAGCCACTAAACCCAATAAAAAAGCTAAGCCAAGCAGAATCAAAGAGGGAAGTACAATGCTGCCCCAAGATGCATCTCTAAGGATGATGTTTTGTACGCCTTTAAGCGCCCAGTGCAGTGGTGAAATATTGGCAACTATTTGCAAAGAACGGGGCAATAGGTCGATTGGGACCCAAATACCACCCAATGCTGACAGGATAACGATAGATATTGCACCAAACGGAAGTGCTTGTGCGCCGGTACGGAATATACTGCCGATAAAATATCCATAAGCAGTGGCGCATACGGAGGTTGCTACTATAATGGGGAGTAATGCTGCTGGGTGCAAGCCTAGACTAAGGGAAGGCAAGCCAAATAATGGCAATAGCCATAGTCCTACAGCGCACATCAAGATAAATTGAACACAACAGACCAAGGTGTAAAATCCAATCCGACCGATAGCGGTCCACTGTTCCGCGCCAGGTATGAGTTGTATCCTCAGACTGCTCCCTTCTTCGCGTTCTTTCAAGATCTGACCGGAAAGGGGCACAACGATAAAGAACATCCCAAAAATTGCCCAAGCCGGGACATTATGTTGTACACTGTTGATTTTAGGAACATCGTTAGCTCGATTGAGCATGGCTTCGCGTACCGCAATTCCTCCTCCTATTTGCTCCATTTTTTGGGAATCTGCGGCTACCGGAGCCCCTGCCAGTTTGGAAATCCTTGCCACCAACATTTGGGAGGAAGCTGCAGTTACATACTTCTCTAAAGCCGCCAGGATGGCCATTCTAAATGTAGGTCGGGAGACCGGATCAAAATACAATTTTATTGCCACGGAATCGCGCGGTTCGCGTGTGGGAAGTGTACCCGCACCTATGCTTTCAGCAATGGTGTTGGCTAGTCTATTTGCTGAATTGGCCAATTCATTGCTAGCTCCTTTGGGAATAACGATGCCTACCTTATACGTTCCTGCCTGTAAGCTATTCATCAGTACCTCGTTTGTAACCGGCTGCCCGCCGATGCTATCAATCATTCGGAAATTCCGACTGTTCTTCAACTTCCCTGCGATTTCTTTCCCAAGACTGCCTTCATCATTATTCGCTACTAACAAATCAAAGCGGATATTCTGAAAATCCTTGAATGGCGCATCCTGCACCAAGGCCATAATCACGATAAGTGCCGCCGGCATCAGTAAGAGCATTAGCAAGCCGGCAACATCACGCCGGAGCAATAGCCATTCCTTTTTTACTGTTGCAATTATTGCTCCCATACTGTGCATCCTGCAAAGAAAGCGCAGGAAAACTATGCTTCCCTGCACTACTTCCAAAAAAAATCCCCTCTTCGGGGCAATCAATTGACCCGAAAATGTGCATCAAACAACTTAAATTTCAGTTGAACGCTCTACTATCGTCATTTTTACCGGAATTTTGATTTCCAAATATATTATCGCCGGTAAGTAACAATGGCACACAATCACGATCACAAAGAAGCGCACAGCGGAACACATAGTCACAGTCATTCTCACAGTCATACTCATGCTGTAAGTGCAAGTCTAGCGGGTAGCAAGGCATTTATAATAGGGATTGGGCTCAATCTCGCTTATGTATTAGCGGAGTTTATAGTCGGCTTGTGGATACATTCTCTTGCCTTGCTCACCGATGCCGGTCATAACCTGAGCGACGTTGCCAGTCTAGGGCTATCTCTGATGGCATTCCGCTTGGCCAAAAGACAAGCTACCGAATCCTACACCTATGGCTATAAAAAGAGTACCATACTTGCAGCTTTGACCAATGCTGTTTTCTTGTGTATCGCAATTGGTGTTCTTGGATATGAGGCTGTGGAGCGTTTTGGCCATCCACAACCGGTGCAGGGTGGGGTAGTGGCTTGGGTAGCAGGCTTGGGGATCGTGGTCAATGGCTTGTCTGCACTTTTATTTTTTAAAGAAAAGAACGAACTCAATGCAAAGAGTGCCTACTTACACTTGATGGCGGATGCAATCGTCTCTGCGGGCGTTGTACTGGCAGGAGTTGTCATCTATTTCACCAATTGGTATTGGCTGGACACAGTCGTGAGTCTTTGCGTTTTGGTCGTGATTTTATGGAGTACCTGGTCCCTGCTCACTGATAGCATCCGCCTGTCTATGGATGCTGTGCCAAAAAACATTGACTTAGCAAAGGTGAGAGAAGAAATGCTAGAAGTGCCCGGAGTGCTGACGGCCAGTCATATCCATATTTGGGCCTTAAGCACTACAGAGAATGCACTTACAGCTCATATTACGATTGAAACACCTTCTGATAGAGCAGCTATTATTGCATCAGTGAAACACAATTTGCAACATTGCAACATCCAGCATGCCACCATTGAAGTGGATGAAGCGAGCAGCCCAATCCTTGACAACTGTATCCCGTAATTCGCGACAGGGTCTATTGCCAATAGGCTACAACAGAGACACCACATTCTTTTGCGGCTTGTAGTATTTGTTCCCGTTTATATTGCCTTGGGATTGCGGACAAAACCGTTGTGTTACGAACAAGGTCATTCACTGTTCCATTGCTTAGTATGAAGCGGGAGGCATGCAGTCCCCAATGAGCTTGTAGCCAGTCTTGGATTGGACGAAAAATCAGCTCTTTGTCTTGTTTTCCTTGCTCAATAGCCTTTAATCGTTCCGGGCTAAGTCGTGGCCGCTTGGGCTTAGCCTTGGAATATTCGGCTTGTTGCGCTGTTGCGTGAATTTCCTTTAATTTCCGAGATAGATAATTTGTAAACTCAGGATTTCGAAATGGCCCAAAAATATTGCCGCCTGCCAGGATAGTTTCCAAATCCTCGGAACCGAACGCAATTGACCGTAGTGTAGGCTCATCCATGATTTGAAAACTAGGCCGATTTTCCTTTTTAGCCAACCGTTCCCGCAATTGAAATACTTCATTGAGCACATACTGGTCATACGGGCTCAAGTCAAAATCGCTACTTTTTAGAAAATTTTGCTTCTCTATGGGTTTAAAATCTGTAGTGCTCCAGGCCGCTTGTTCCTCTTCTATACACTTCCATATGCCCTTGCTCTTTGCAGCCGCCTGAAGCTGCTCTTTTAGGACTTCTAAATACACAACATCAAGTGCCGCATACTCCAGTTGT
>JAFDYA010000167.1 GCA_018267675.1 Bacteroidota bacterium | reverse complement strand
GTGGCTTTAAAGAGTCTATTTCATCATCAATCCAAAAGATTTCTGCGGCTGCCATGTGGGTGTTGTGTTGTTTGGTTAATTGTATGGTGACTTTGTCCGAAACGCCGGAAGATAAAAATCATTGCTTCGCGGCAGTTATGAAATTACTAAAGACGTTTGGGCTAAAGTGCGGTAAGGCGTGCTTTAACGGAAGATTGGCGGATGGGCATACTATTTTTAGCCGAATGAATTTTGAGCTTAGACGAGCAGAACGGAACGATTGCCCAGCAATTTTAGAATTGGTGCGAGCTTTGGCCATTTATGAGAAAGCACCGGAAGCAGTAACGGTTTCCTTACAAGATTTTGAAGCAGCAGGATTTGGAGAAAGGCCGATCTGGTGGGGTTTTGTAGCTGTTGATCCAAATGCGGTAGAGGCGGGAAAAAGAATAGTCGGGTTTGCTTTGTATTATATTCGGTTCTCCACCTGGAAGGGGCCTAGAATGTACTTGGAAGACATCTTTGTACAGGAGGCTTGGAGAGGGCAAGGTGTAGGAAAAGCCCTAATGGATTTACTAATTGACACGGCCAAAAAGGAAGGTTTTAAAGGTATGAATTGGCAGGTGTTGGAATGGAATCAAACAGCAATTGATTTTTATAAGCACTACAATTGCAGCTTCGATGCGGCGTGGGAGAATGTCAGCTTGGAACTATAGATCCAAATGCAATAAATGCTCCGGTAATTATTCCAGAATTCCTTCCTTCAAATAACTAGGGCAGCGATAGACTTTAAGTTGGAACGAAATATTGAACACCGCATACAAATACTGGTCAAAACTAGAGGAATTCCCTCTTTGTTTGCCGGCGCGGCCCAAGGCAGCAGAGCTTTTTGGGTCAGGTGTTGATGGGTCTTGAAGGATATAGGCAGGGTTGGGGTAATCCGGACTAGTAGGGAATTTGTCGGCACCCACATAGCTGGTACTGACATCATCCAAGTAATCCGTCAGAGTAAGTCGATCGGCAATTTCAAAACCGAGGTTGAAGCCGGGCATCACCCAATATTTGAACCCTAAACCAACCGGAAAGCAAGCCGCAAAAGAACTGTACTTTCGGTCTTTGTACTCATCTAGGTTCTGACCTTCTGTACCGAGTTTACGCAAGCTATAATGCTTACCGTTAAATACCGCAACCGGATCGTAATAGAATACACCAATGCCTCCAGTTAGGTAGGGTGTGAACCGATGGTTTTCTTCGCCGGTTGTGAAGCGAACAAAGTTGAATTCGCTTTGGAAGGCCAATTCAACGATATGACTGGTGAAGCGCAGGTTTCGGTATTTTGCAAAAGCATTATTGTTCAGAGCATCATCATAACCGATTTCGGTCCCCGTAAGGCTGCCGCGCACGGAGATGTAAGGGTTAAGATGTTGCCGGATAAATACACCTGCGGCTGGCCGGATAAATTTCAGCCCGTAGTTATCATTGAGGTCGCCAAAATATTGGGAGCCGCCAAGCGTGATTCCATATTCTGTACCGGCAAAAAATAATTGTCCTTGTGCTTTGGGAAGCAAGAAAAGGAGGCAAAGCGGTAGTAAGCAAGCGCAGCGAAACCGAAACATGATGGGGAAAGAAACGGCAAATCTATAGTATTTATTATAGTCGCTTTTTTTGATGGCAATAGTTTATCTTCAAAAAACGGTAGTAAAAGGATCAAAGAGTACGAATGTGCTGTTATCTTTGCTGTCTTTAACGAATTTCGATTTTGTCTGCGGCTACTGAAATTGGGCGGAATGCTATGCTTTTCAAGTCAAAACTTCGGGACTATAGTCAGTTACTGAAGCCTAACTTGAGTGGGATGGTAGTATTTTCCTCTGTAATTGGATATTTATTGGCTCCAGGGATTCAGTTTGCGCTGGTTCCGGTTCTGCTTTTGTTTGTCGGTGGTATGCTGGTGACGGGTGGTGCGAATACGCTCAATCAGATTATTGAGAAAGATACAGACGCCTTGATGCACCGTACTCGGAATCGGCCATTACCTACTGGTAGGATGTCCGTTTCAGAAGCATTGGTTGTCGCAACCGTTTCCGGATTGGGGGGTAGTATCTTAATCACTTTAGCGTTTAATCCTCTTGCCGGCTTGTTATCTATGTTGTCTTTAGGCTTGTATGCGTTTGCCTACACGCCAATGAAGAAGATACATCCGATATCTGTGTTTATTGGTGCCATCCCTGGTGCTATGCCGCCATTGATAGGATGGGCTGCGGCCACAGGAAGTATTGGTTTTGGCGGCTGGATTTTGTTTTTAATTCAATTTTTTTGGCAGTTTCCACATTATTGGGCGATTGCATGGGTTTGCTTTGAAGATTATGCCCGAGCCAATTTTAGAATGTTACCCTCTCACGAAGGAAAGACAAGGTTTACCGGCTTGCAATGCATGTTTTATAGCATTGTGCTCATTCCTTTGGTAGTTGTACCTCGGGTGATGGGGCTAAGCGGGAATATCAGTATGTGGCTGGGTATTGTATGTGGCCTTTTGTACTTTTTGGCCTCTGTGCAGTTTTTTAGAGAAAACAATCATAAGACAGCTAAGCGGGTCATGTTTGCTTCATTTGCTTATTTACCCATAGTGTTATTGGCGCTCTATTTTGATAAGCTTTAAGTCGAAACGATCCTTCAAACAATTATTTTTTGTAACTGAATAGAAAGAGAGAAATGGAAGGGATTTTAAATCAAACAGCCGGCACAGAACGGCGGGTTCATCCACACAAATTTGCACTTTGGCTGGCGTTAGCCTCAATCACCATGATGTTTGCCGGCTTGACTTCGGCCTATATCGTTAGGATGTCTCAGGGTAATTGGCGCTTGTTTTCAATGCCGGTCGCGTTTTATATTTCCACAGCAGTGATTCTCCTAAGCAGTGTCACGATGATTATGGGTTTACGGGCTTTCAAAGCCCGCCAAATGTCGCGCTATCGAGCAATGATTGCTTCCACCTTGGTCTTGGGTATTATTTTTGGCGTATTACAGTCAATAGGGTTTTATCAATTGTATCATACGCCTCAGTCCATGGTGGTGGACGGCAGCAGAACCATTATGGAGACTGTTCGGGTAAATGGAAACCCCTCCGAGTCTTTTTTATTTATCATTACCGGCTTCCACTTAGTACACATCCTCGGTGGTATTGTCGCGTTAGCTATTGTGTATGGTAGGGCTTTTTCTAAGAAAATGAAGGTGTATAATAGTACCGGTTTAGAGATTGTTGCTACCTATTGGCACTTTGTGGACGTGTTGTGGTTATATTTATTCGTCTTCTTTCTAGTAAATCAATAATTTTTTTACAAAATTTGCACAATTAAAAAATTGCCTTTAGCGATTAGTAATATTTATGAGTACAATAGCAGCAGCACCAGCACACGCAACCAACACCGATGAAAAAGTATGGGGTGGCGGGCATTCCCCATTTAAGGTGAGCTATGGAAAACTGATGATGTGGTTTTTCTTGCTTACGGATACCTTCACGTTCGGAGCCTTGCTTATCTCCTATGGTAGCACTCGATTCTTTAGTTCCGTTTGGCCGGAAGCAAACGCGGTATTCCGCTCCTCTCCTTTCTTTGAAGGGGTGAATATGCCATTAGTGTTTGTATCCTTCATGACCTTTGTTTTGATCCTTTCTTCAGTGACCATGGTGCTTGCGGTGCATGCCGGTCATTACAACGATAAAAAGGGAGTAATTAAATGGTTGCTCTGGACTATTGTTGGCGGGATCACGTTCCTGTCTTGCCAGGCATGGGAGTGGACCCACCTAGCACACGAAACAGGTGGTGTACTTTGGGGTGCATTTTCTGATCACAATACACCAATTTCTGCAATTCAGAATTTCTTTGGCACTTATGCCGGACACCAGCTCACTCCGGCGGATCATGCGGCTGCGCTCCAATCAACCCATGATTTCTTCAATTATTTCTTTACGATTACCGGTTTCCACGGAATGCACGTGACCAGTGGTGTGATTTTTAATATCATGATCCTCATCAACACTGTCAATGGCACTTACGAACGTAGAGGGCATTATGAAATGGTAGAGAAAGTGGGCTTGTATTGGCACTTCGTAGATCTGGTATGGGTATTTGTATTCACCTGCTTCTACTTAATCTAGTTTTTTCAACGACGTCCTTTTTTTCAACAGAAAACCACCATTATTTCAAGAAATTTTATGTCAGCACATAACCATAATACCGAAGACCTTCAAGTATTGTACGAAGGCGACCAGAGTAAATTATACTCCGGCGTATTGAGCCACCACAAAGGGGAAAGCGTAGAAAGCGCCGGTAGTAAAAAGCAAGTCTCCAAGCTGATTAAGGTGACCATTATCCTCACGGTAATTACAGCAGTAGAAGTATTGCTCGGGCTTACCGGTCATGCAGCAGGTATCCCACATTGGTTGGATGTCACCATGTTCTTGATCATGACTATCCTTAAAGCGGCTTATATCGTAAAGGTGTTTATGCACCTTGGTGACGAAGTGAAGAACATGGTCTTAACGGTTTTGATTCCGTTAGTGCTTTTCATTTGGTTCATTTTGGCTTTCTTGGCAGATGGTCATTTTTGGCTCCACATGAATACAACGAATATTGCCCGTTAGTGCATTCGGATTTCTTTCTTAATTTGCACTGAAATCTGCAAGATTGATGGCTGTAAAGAGAAGGAATCCTTGGTTTATTATTTTGGCGGTATCCCTGGCAATAGGGGTACCGCTTTTGTTTTATGTATTGGCAAAAGTCTTAGGAAAGGATAAATTGGCTATGCCGCCGTATTATGAAGGGGCTGTGGCGGTGCCGAATCATCAGGCGGACCCTCTGATAGCCTCCGGTAGGATTGTTCCGGTTAAGGATTTAGTGGCCACCAATCAATATGGGGAACAAGTGTCTTTGGATCGGGATTTCCCGGGAAAAGTGCTGGTAATCAATTTTTTCTTTACAAGCTGTACTTCTACTTGTCCGGCGCTTATTCAGAATCTAAAGATTTTGCAGTACGCGTTTAGGCGCACGGCGATGGCAAGGAATGATACAACCGTTCAGTTTATTTCAATTACGGTTGATCCGGAACGAGATAGTGTATCGGCACTCCGGGAGTACGCACACAAGCGGCAGATTGATGAGAACAATTGGAGTTTCCTTACCGGGAATAAAGCAATCATCTACATTTGGGCAAGGAGCCAACTAGCGCTTCAGGTGCCGAGTGGAGATGGTGGAGCAGATGATTTTATTCATTCTAATTTTTTGGTTTTGCTGGATAAGGATCGTTATGTCCGGGGTTACTACGATGGTTTGGACACTAGTGCCATTGGGCGATGTGCGAATGATATGGGCCTGCTCGATGTTGAGAAGAAGCACAAATTGAAAAAGCAATAGCACTAGTTGGTGCTTTGGCTCATCTACCGTATGTGGCAACATTTCCGTTCCGCATTAACCAAGGAGCTGAAAATCTTCAGCTTTTCATGCAGTTTCGGAGCTATGTTGTGTTATTTCCAGACGCACAAATTTTGCTGGCACAATCAGGGTTAAAACGGGCTACCTTCGCGAAAATTTACTCGGGAAATGAATTATCCTAAGCCGCTTTTGACCAGGAACGACCGTAAAGCAAAATGGCTCATTATCGCTTTTTCAGTAGTTATTTTTGGTGTGGTAAGTGCTCTGGGACGTCTTCCCAGGTTGCAGGTAGATTTGGGCTTTGATATTCATCTTTTTGCAGCGGCCAATGCGGTGATCAATTCTATTGTGACGGTATTGTTGGTGCTCGCTTTTTATTTTGTCAAAGTCAAGAATTTTTCAGCACATCGGAATGTGCTTTTGGCCGCAATGATGCTTTCTGTATTGTTTTTGATTTCCTATATAGCGCATCATCTTTTGGCTGGCGAGGCACGATTTGGCGATGTGAATCATGACGGGCTGGTGTCGGTGGCGGAAAAGTCGGCTGTTGGAATGAAGCGCCTAGTTTATTTTGTTATTTTGTCTACCCATATCTTGCTGGCATCTATCATTTTGCCCTTCATACTTTTTACAGCTTACCGAGGCTTATCTGGAGATTATCAGCGGCACAAGAAGCTTGCTCGATATACCTGGCCTGTTTGGCTTTATGTAAGCGCTACCGGGCCGATCGTTTATTTGATGATTTCCCCGTACTACAGTTGATTTCCCCTAATATTCATTTCCCCAAAACGGTAGTTCAGATTTAATTGAGTGTGCTGCGCTACGGGCAATTTTTATATTGCTCATTGTATTATCTACAGGCTTACGCCTGCAATAAATCAAATATTGTCCTACGGACAAAACCGTTGCAAATAAACACTTTATAAAACAATACCATCATAAAAAGTCAGGCTTTCTTCCCTATTCAATCTACCCCAAAAGGTCAATAGGATTTACCCCAAAGCGGTCTATTGATCTTTTTGGGTTAAGCGGTATTGTCCTATCTTTACACAATGAAATGGTCGCTACTGTTTATTGTTTTGTTGATGGTGCTAGTACCGTCGGCTTTATGGGCACAAGGTTGTTCTTTGTGTACAAAGACAGCGTCTGAGTTGGATGCCGGGAGTGCCAAGGGATTGAATGCCGGAATACTTTATTTAGCCTTTTTACCCCTTACCATTTTGGGTGTGATTGGTTATTTTTGGTGGAAGAGTGGTAAGCGCGCAAAGGCACATTCTTAAAAGCTAAGAGAAAAGAAAACGCCACCCTACCCCAATGGATAGGATGGCGTAAATAAGCCAAAAGCATTCATCTATGCCGCGTCTTTCTTGTCTAATAGCATTAGATCATTCACGACAATCTCTGTAGTATAGCGCTTTTGGCCTTCTTTGTCAAGATACTCATCGTATTTAAGTCGGCCTTCCACCATCACTTGGCTACCCTTTTTTAGGTATTGCGCTACGATTTCGGCAGTTTTTCCCCATGCGCTGAGACGGTGCCATTGGGTATCGCTTTGTTTTTCCCCTTTAGTATCCTTCCAATAGTCGGTTGTGGCTAGATTAATGCGGGCTATTTTGGTACCATTAGCAAGGGTTTTTATTTCTGGGTCAAAGCCAAGGTGTCCGATAAGTTGTACTTTATTTTTTAAGCTTTTCATGATTTTACGTTTTTAGTCCAGATTGTTTTGGTGTTCAAATTTTAGCAAGCATGGATAGTTCTGCTTTTATCGCATGGCTGTAGCTGTTGAGAACGGCTTCATTTTGCGGATGCGCCAACACTAGAACCTGGTGTTTATTAATTTGTTGTGGTTTTTTAGTTTGTAATGCCGATGTGCTAGGCAATTGCTTTTTTGTCTAGGAATACAATATCCGTTGCTACAATTTCGGTAAAGCAGCGTTTTTTTCCTTCTTTGTCGGTGAATTCTTCGTATTTGATGCGGCCATCTACCATTACTTGGCTCCCCTTACTGAGGTATTGTTTTGCCAGGTCTGCGGGCTTTCCCCAGAT
>JAFDYA010000166.1 GCA_018267675.1 Bacteroidota bacterium | reverse complement strand
TGAAACTGCCGGAACATCGGAAACGCATATTTGATGCGATGGAAGAGGCAATGGCATTGGATAGAGCCCGCCATACGGTATTGCCCTTGAGCAAGTTTGGCTTAATGCAAATTACACGGCAACGACTACGTCCCGAGATTAATATCAGCACAGCTGAAGTATGCCCTACCTGCCAAGGTACCGGTAAAATTGGGCCGTCATTGATGCTCGGTGACGAAATTGAAAAGGACGTCAACTACCTAATCAACCAAGGACACCGAGAACTTAGTCTTCATGCCCATCCCATTTTAGCGGCATACCTGACTAAAAAAGCTCCAGGTCTGTTTGGGAAGTCAATCCTTCAGAAATGGAATACACAATTCAAATCGAAAATCAAAATTGTGGAAGCCGCCGATAATCCGCTGACCGAATACCAGTTCGTAGATAGAAGCACTGATGATGTCATCAAGCTCTAAAAATCGCATCAAACCAATACTTGTGAACCACTAAGCGATCCGGTAAATTCGGGATCTAGCTTTACAGCATTCTGCTGGGTAATTCTGCCGTTTTTTATTGTGGTGTTGGGCTATTCAAACCTTGCGCTGAACACTGAATTCTGAAATAAGACCAAGAAGGTAAGCTGGTTTCACCACTCAGAGATTTAATGGTTTTCCCCAGAATCATAGCAGCTATTTTGTGGCGGTTCTGGAATAAATCGGCAAGTCTTTGACCTTTTACAAAACAGTGCGTAAGCTAATCTAATCAAGGAGCTATTTCAATGCTACAAGGCAGTTTGGCCTATTATGGATGAATGGCTTTTCAAACATTAAAAATTCAGCCACATGTACAACGGTCATTATTAAAACAAAGATTAAAATATACAAATTTTATTGATTTAATTTTATCAATATTTATATTATAGGCTAAAACCAATCCTCATGTTGATAAGTGGATTTCTTTCTCCTTCAACTCGAGCATTCAGGTTCTAATTTAGTTGCCTTTCACGAGAAAAAACAACACACTTCTACTCTCTGTTTTTAAAAAATACTCCGTAAGCGAAACAAAAAATTACGCCAACAATGCCAGCAAACACCAGCAAAACCAACGCCACAAGAGGCCTCCAATTCAACCGTCAGTACACAAAGGAAAACGTCAGTCCCTTCGACATGTTCCCTTATGAGCTACGTAGCTCCGTAATCCGAAATCCAAATGGTGAGATAAAATCAGAACTAAAGGATGTGGAAGTACCCGCTCATTGGAGCCAAATTGCTACCGATATCCTTGCTCAAAAATACTTTCGCCGGGCGGGTGTCCCCCAAGCAGATGGCAGTCTTGGCCGGGAAACCTCTATCAAACAAGTGGCACATCGCCTAGCCGACTGCTGGCGCAATTGGGGCTTTAAGTATGGCTATTTTGCAACGGAAAAAGATGCGCAGATTTTTTATGAAGAGTTGGTGTATTCCATCCTTTTTCAAAGTTGCGCCCCCAACTCTCCTCAATGGTTTAATACTGGCCTGCATAACTCCTATGGTATCGCCGGCGAACCTCAAGGGCATTACTATGTTGACCCAAACACTAGTAAGCTAGAACGCTCCAAAAATGCCTACGAACGCCCACAACCTCACGCCTGCTTCATCCTTTCTGTTGATGATGACTTAGTAAATGAAGGCGGTATCATGGATCTCTGGGTGCGGGAAGCAAGAATCTTTAAGTACGGTTCCGGTGTAGGCACTAACTATTCCAATATTCGCGCTGAAGGAGAAAAACTTAGTGGTGGCGGTACTTCCAGCGGCTTGATGAGTTTCTTAAAAATAGGCGACCGTGCCGCTGGTGCTATCAAAAGTGGTGGTACTACGCGTCGGGCAGCAAAGATGGTTTGTCTAGATTTAGACCATCCTGAAGTGGCCGATTTCATTGACTGGAAGGTGGAAGAAGAAAAAAAGGTTGCTGCATTGATCGCCGCAGGCTACTCTTCAGACTATGAAGGTGAAGCATACAGAACAGTTTCCGGTCAAAACTCAAACAACTCAGTCCGCGTTCCTAATGAATTTTTCCGTCGCTTGGCTTCTGGCGAAGATTGGGAAATGACTGAACGCTCCACTGGAAACGTTATGCGCAAAATGCCAGCTCGGGAACTTTGGGATAAAATCAGTTATGCAGCCTGGCGCTGCGCCGACCCAGGCACCCAATATGATACCACTATCAACGAATGGCATACCTGCCCAGAAGGTGGGCGAATCAAAGCAAGCAATCCTTGTAGCGAATACATGTTCCTGGATAATACCGCATGCAACCTTGCCTCTCTGAACCTTCGTCGCTTCTTTGACGAAAAAAATAGCCATTTTGATGTGGCCGGCTTCGAATATATGACCCGCCTCTGGACAGTTGTTCTTGAAATATCTGTGCTTATGGCCCAATTCCCTAGCGCAGAAGTAGCCCAACTCTCCTATGACTATCGTACACTAGGCTTAGGCTTTGCCAACCTTGGCTCGATGCTTATGGTTGCCGGTATCCCTTATGATAGCGAAGAAGGCCGTGCAATTGCGGGAGCTATCACCGCTATCATGAACGGTGTTGCCTACAAGACTTCTGCTGAAATGGCGGCTAGCCTCGGAGCATTCCCGGAATACGAAAAAAACAAAGAACATATGCTACGGGTGATGCGCAATCATCGCCTTGCTGCCTATGATGCTAGCGCAGACGCTTACGACAATCTTGAAACAATTCCACAAGGAATTAACTCTAAATACTGCCCGGATTATCTACTCTCTGCGGCTACCAAAGCATGGGATGAAGCAGTACAAATGGGTGAGAAATTCGGCTATAGAAACGCCCAAGCAACGGTAATCGCACCAACGGGCACCATTGGCTTGGTCATGGATTGTGATACAACCGGCGTTGAACCCGATTTCGCCCTTGTAAAATTCAAGAAACTGAGCGGCGGGGGCTACATGAAAATTGTAAATCAAAGCGTCCCCGCAGCCTTGCATAAATTAGGATACACTCCTTCGCAAATTGAAGCAATTGTGAAATATGCTGTTGGTGCTGCAAGCTTTGCTGGCGCCCCCTTCATCAATCTTCAAACACTTTCCGCAAAAGGCTTCATCGCCGAAGAAATCAAAAAACTAGAAGCATCCGTTGCTAGCGCTTTTGAAATAGGCTTTGTCTTCAACCACTATAATCTTGGTGAGGAATGCCTTCAACGTCTAGGCTTTAGCACTGAGGAATACACTCATCCGGAATTTTCTTTACTACACGAACTAGGATTCAATGATGAGGCTATTGATGCCTGCAACGACTATGTCTGTGGTACGATGATGATGGAAGGCGCACCCCACCTAAAACCTGAACATCTCTCTGTATTTGACACCGCAAATAAATGTGGTAAGAAAGGTGAGCGCTTCATTCATGCACACGGTCATATTCGCATGATGGCCGCCGTACAGCCTTTCATTTCCGGTGCTATTTCCAAAACTATTAACCTGCCCAACGAAGCCACGATTGACGAAATCAAGGATTGCTATCAACTTTCTTGGGAACTGGGCATTAAAGCTTGCGCCCTTTACCGCGATGGCAGCAAGCTTAGTCAACCACTCAGCAACAAAAGTGATAAGAAGAAGAAAGAAGAGACGACCACCACCGAAACACAAACTGAACCTACGACAACACCACTTCCTTCCAATGTCATTGACCTCGCTGCCCTTAACGCAGATGAGCTTTTAGAAGAAATACACAAACGAGTTCAAGCATCGCCGGATACTAAGCTGAAGAATAAACTCGCTACCATCGTTGAGCGGAAAACGCTCCCAGCAAAACGTCGTGGCTATACCATAAAAAGTAAAGTTGGCGGTCAGGCTATCTTCCTTCGTACAGGTGAATATACCGATGGTACACTGGGTGAAATATTCATCGATATGGCCAAAGAAGGGGCTACCATGCGTTCGTTACTCAATAGCTTCGCTATCGCAGTTAGCGTTGGCCTACAATATGGCGTGCCATTGGAGGAGTATGTTGAGAAATTTATTTTTACTCGCTTCGAACCAAGCGGTGTAGTAGAACACCCAAATATCAAGACGGCTACCTCAGTGCTGGACTATCTCTTCCGTGTACTCGCCTACGAATACTTGGATAGAGATGACTTAGTACACGTTCCGGAATTGAATCGCCTCCCCTCCGATGCAAACTCGGCACAACGAGAACTTAGCGCAGTTCGGGTAACCGCAAGTCCAACAAAAATCAACGATTCACTGAAGGATGTGAAACTTAATTCCACTTCAATACTTCAACCCAGCCTCGGAACAAATCACCAACATGGCAGCATGGCCGAAGCCAAAGCTGATTTGAAGAAACTTATGGGTACCAGCGCCGATGCTCCTGCCTGCCGACAATGCGGAAATATTACACTGAGAAACGGAACTTGCTATATGTGTCCTAACTGTGGTACAACCACAGGATGTAGTTAAGGAAGTGATTTACAAAATAATATGGCGAAGGCTGGAGCCTTCGCCATATTATTTTGTAGCGTTTCGCTACTTTATACCGGAACAAATTTTCGGCAATACGGTTCTACGATATTTCCACATCAACGATCAAAAACCATAGTTCAGCAAAGGATGTCGAATGCCCTCAACTATTTCTACTTCTTTATTTAGCCAAAATTTTTCTCGTATAATCTGCGATAGTACAAAGTGACGACAAATTGTCCTGAAGTTGCGATGGTAACAAACGCCTAAAAGTAAAATAGGCTCCAACAATTCAAACTGTCAAATTGATGAACCAGCGCAGTTGTTTTACAAGTACATTATTCTACCTTCAAAGCTTAATATTTAAGAAAGAGTAATCGTAATGAGCCCATTTTTGAACGTTACAAACAACACTTGCCTATTCCATTGTCGCTTTGACATTGTACAATCTGCTGATATTTTCACACGACGATCCTACAGAGATATTGTTGTAGAAAGCCTTAATTTCTGTGTTGAAAATAAAGGGTTGAAGATTCATGCCTACGTATTTCTATCAAACCAAATTCAGTGCCTCCTATCCACAACAAACGTAAAACTCTCAAACATTCTTAGAGATTTCAAAAGCTTTTCAGCCAAACGCCTTTTCGAGGAAATGCTAACAAATAATGATAAACGGAAATCATGGTTAACGCTAGTTTTCAAATATGCAGCAGGTGGGCATTCTAGGAATAAAGACTTTCAGATATGGAGCCACGACAATCACCCGCTTGAAATTTGGGGGCAGGAACAAATCCAAGACACTTTAAACGAAATACACAGGCTTCCTGTTGCTGAATTGCTATGTGTTCAACCCGAACATTGGGTGTATAGCAGTGCCGTAGACTACGCAAGGAATACGCAAACTAGCCCAATTAAAATTCTGTTCTTGAACTTCTAGTAGCCACAGGCTACACCATATCCGGCTGTAGGCTGGAGCCTACAGTCCCCTTCATCTTCATACCAAAATTTACTTTAGGCTAAACAAGCTATCAACAAACTCTATCTTATTGAAAATTTGCAAATCCTGGGCTTTTTCTCCAACACCAATATATTTCACGGGGACTTTAAATTGGGCTGCAATGCCAAGTACTACGCCACCTTTTGCTGTGCCGTCTAGTTTTGTAATAGCTAGGGCGGTCACATCAGTTGCTGCGGTAAACTGTTTGGCTTGTTCCATAGCATTCTGACCGGTGGAACCATCCAGAACCAACAAAACTTCATGAGGTGCATCGGGCATTTTCTTTGAAATTACCCGTCTAATCTTACTCAATTCGTCCATCAAGTAAGCCTTATTATGAAGACGCCCTGCGGTATCGATAATTACCACATCAGCGTCTTGGGCAATGCCTTGTTGAACGGCTTCAAAGGCAACAGCGCTCGGGTCTGATCCCATTTCTTTCTTTACGATACCCACGCCAGTTCGTTCGCTCCATATGCTTAGTTGGTCCACAGCGGCAGCACGAAAAGTATCTGCGGCACCGAGTATAACTTTATGGCCGGCAAGTTGAAAATTATGTGCCAGTTTGCCGATGGTTGTTGTTTTACCCACTCCATTCACCCCAACTACAAGAATCACGTAGGGTTTCTTCCCGGCAGGGAGATTAAAATTCTTAAACCCAGGGTCGGGGGCATCGGTAAGGAGTGCCATCATTTCTTCCTGGAGGATTTGGTTAAGTGCGGCGGTACCTACGTATTTGTCCCGAGCGACACGCGCTTCGATACCCTCAATAATTTTCACGGTTGTGTCCAAGCCTACATCCGCGCTAATCAATGCATTTTCTACTTCATCAAGGATAGTTTCATCGACGGTATCTTTCCCTGCGATAGCCTTTGCAATTTTTGAGAAAAAGCCCTCTTTAGTCTTTTCGAGACCTTGATTTAAGGCATCTTTTTGTTCTTGTTCCTCTTTATTCCGTTTAAATAATTTATCAAATAGACCCACGGCAAAAAAAATAGTTGAAAGCTGAATAATAGAAATAAAGACCGGTATGTTCAATTGTGTACACCCGGGTCTGATGCCACAAAAGTAACAACTTGGCTAAGTATAAAAAGAACGTCCCGCACTTTCAATGATTAGTGCGGGACGAAAATGCGTACCGGAATGATTTTAAAAATTAATTAGTAACCACCGTCGTTATCCCGGCGATTGTTATAGCCTCCACTGCGACGGCCACCATTGTAGCCTCCACTGCGTTGTTCCATCGGACGAGCCTCATTCACAACAAGCTTCCGTCCGGCCAAATCTTGACCATTTGTAGCATCAATGGCACGTTCGCCATCCTCTTTATTAGTGAAAGTGACAAAACCAAAGCCGCGGCTGCGGCCTGATTCCCGGTCAGAGGCTACAAAAGAATCCTCAACGGATCCGAATTGGCTGAAATGATCGCGGAGTTGATCGGCGTTTGTTGCAAAGGCAAGGTTGCCTACGTAAAGCTTAATAGACATAGTCTGTTTCTTGGGTGGTTTGTTCCCCGGTATGCGGCGCGAATATCCACCTTTTATTTGGAGATTAAAGGAAAATCATCAAAAATATTTCAAAAACAATCCACGCAGCCACCGCTTTCGTTGGGCACTAAGAAAAACACAAGTAAGTTGGTCAAAAATTATTAATCAATCGTACCAACCGACCTTAAAAGAATTTCAGAAAATTGGGCATATACCTATTTTAAAAAAACACGTTCTCGTCACTATTTTAGCTAACTTAGAGCAGTACAGAAATTCATTTTGGCGTGATAGTTGCATTGCAACAGTAACGCACATGCTCAGATTATAGAGACTTTGAAACAACATGCCACGATACCCATTTCCGAATATCGCAAGCTAAGCGACGAGGAGGTGATTTATCGGTATGCCAAGCGAAATGAAGCCCAGGCGATGACTTGTCTTTATGAACGCTATGCGCACCTAGTGTTAGGAGTATGTTTGAAGTATTTGAAAGAAACCGAAACAGCTAAGGACGCGACACAGCAGATCTTCATCAAACTCCTTGATGATCTGAAACGGTTTGAGATAAATAATTTCAAGCCTTGGTTACTAAAAGTTGTACGTAACTATTGTCTGGTTGAATTACGGCAAAGTATCTTGGTTAAAGGCAATCATACCTCCCTGCCTGAAGATTTAGAATTTGAAGACCCTTTAGAGACTTTAGGTGAAGCCGAAGTTTGGGAAGACAGGATCAGAACAGCCTTAACGGGACTTAATGAGGCCCAAAGCACTTGTGTCAGTATGTTTTACCTAAAAAGAATGACCTATAAAGTTGTTGCAAGCCTTACCGGTTATAGTTTAGCGCAAGTAAAAAGTCATATTCAAAACGGAAGACGAAATATCAAACAACAGCTCACAGCACAGCATACTATTTCAGAAAAGAAGTAATGAACACCGAATTGCTACATATTCTAGACAATAGTGTTTGCTTGACCAGCAAGCAAGCGAGGGAATATTTGGCAGGATCCATGCTACCCATAGAAAGCCATGCTGTTGAAATGCATTTGAACGTTTGTCCACTTTGTCGGATAGCTATAGAAGGCTTTGAAGAATTTTCTTTGTCCGATACAAAACCAATTGAAGAACTAAGTGCCAATTTCTTAAAAGAACACTTTGACCGGATCAGCCCACAGATCCACCTGAATACCCTTGCGCCATCGGTAGTCCTAAAGCCGACCGGAGCTTCAAAATCAATATCAGCCCATTTCTGGAGAAGCCTAGCCATTGCGTCTTCGGTGCTCCTAGCTTTTGGTGTGCTTTGGTATTTTGAATTTAAAGAACCGCAACAGTCACAGGAAAGGCAGATAGCTGAAGTTGTCAAACAAAAAATACCTACTGAAAATAACAATGTAGCAAGCTCCCTAGCACCGACTGAAACTTTACCAAACCAAGTGCTGCAAAAAAGCGCAATACTTGATGCCGCGCAAGAGCACAATGATGAAGCAAAAATCATCGCATTAGAGCGAACCAATCCTTCAGCAAATGCAGCAATACCCAGCCAAGACCATGACACATCCGAAGAAAAACTGGGCGGGTCTGATAAGCAACAATACACGAAGGAACTCGCCTTAGATGAGGCATATGAGGAAAACACATCAACACAAGTTGTGACCGACAAGACAACTTCCGAAAGCAGAGCGACGGTCGCGAAAAAAAGTAATCCCGCACCAACAACGAATGCTAATGACCTTGCTGAGGCCGACAAGTTGTTTTATTCCGGAAAATATAAAGAGGCATTGTTGCACTACCAGCAAAGGATGCAATCACCCAATGCTCAAGTGCAAGGTTTTGCAACAATACGTGCCGCACATTGCTATGTGCAGCTTGGAGAAAGAGCTAAAGCAAAAACACTTTTAGAACTAGCGATACATTCAGCGGACTCAACCGTAGTAGTGGCCGCACGCAAAGCGTTTAGCGCACTTCAACTTTAAACAATTGGGCGCAATTTTTGTCGGCTTCACCGAAAGAGAGCACATTTATCTTAAAAAGAGAAGAAAGCCCCTATTTTTACCACTTCACGTTTTAATTGTAACAGTATGCAACATGCTACAGGCGCCTTTGTCCACCACGTAATCGAACGAGGTATTGCGACTATAGAATTTTTCCACCCTTCATCAAATTCCCTCCCAGGAACTATTCTGAGTGAGTTAGCAAAAACCATTAATGATCTTGGTATTGATGCACGAGTCAAAGTAATCGTTTTAAAAAGCCACGGTGACCGTGCCTTTTGCGCAGGAGCCTCTTTTGATGAATTGGTAGCAATAGAAAACGCAGAACAAGGGAAGACTTTCTTCAGCGGTTTTGCGAACGTAATAAATGCCATGCGCAAATGCCACAAACTAATTATTGGCCGTGTCCAGGGTAAGGCCGTCGGTGGTGGCGTAGGTCTGGCTGCCGCTTGTGACTATGTAATTGCGCATAAAGACGCTTCTGTGAAGCTTAGTGAACTAGCGATAGGCATTGGGCCATTTGTCGTAGGACCTGCAGTAGAACGAAAGATGGGCCGAAGCGCATTCTCGCAACTCGCTATCGACGCCACCGAATGGAGAAGTGCAGAATGGGCAAAACGACATGACCTATTCAATGAGGTGCATGAAAGTCACGCGGGTGTGGACGAAGCTGTTGCTGCATTAGCAGACCGGCTAGCGCACAGCTCTCCCGAGGCAATGTGGGAGCTGAAAAAAATATTTTGGCAAGGTGCAGAACATTGGGATACCCTACTTGCCGACCGGGCCGTGATAAGTGGCCGTTTAGTCCTTAGCGACTTCACAAGAAATGCTATTGCGAAATTCAAAGCCAGTACAGCAAAAAAAACGGCCTAATCTATTTCCGAAATACCTCCTTTGAAGCCAGCCATAAAAAGCGAAAATTGTCCACAGTATAACGCTTCCAAAGTCGTCTAGGTTCCTTAAGAAAGCGATACAACCATTCCAGACCCGTGCGCTGCATCCATTGTGGGGCACGGGTTTTTAGCTTTAGGTAAAATTCAAATGAAGCACCGAGGGTCAACAAGAGTACCCTGCTATTTGACGTACTTTTCAACACTTGCGCAATTTCCTTGCCGAGAAATTCTTGCTTAGGAAATGTGATCCCTAAAAAAATAAATTCCGCCTCAATTGCCTGCTGTTGCTGTACCACTTCATGTACTATTTGCGCTACCCTTTCCTGATCTGTAATTGAAAACATCGGCGGCACAACAAATCGACACTTTGGATACTCCTGCCCTAGTCGATCTGCCAGCTCCTGCGAGGCCAACACAAAAACTGCACTCAAATTCCTTGCCTTGATTTCAGCCCAAAGCACGGGAAACAAATCGCTCCCTGCCAAGCGATGAAGCGGTATCCCTTTCAATCTACCCAGCCAGACTATAGGCATACCATCCGGAAGTACGTATGCCGAATCCTGATAAAACAGAAATAAGTCCCGATGCTTTGCCTGATGAAAATAGGTACAGATAGCAGCATTCGGTGTGATCAGAAAACGAACTCCCTGCTCCTTTTCGGCCAACAACTTGGCACTTACCTCCTCTACTGAATTGAGCTCACTGAACCGAAAACCAAACAATCTACGCTGCATCATCTCTGTCGGGATTTCAAAATTCTTTTACTCCAGCCCTGTACTATTCCTTTCATCGCCCAATACATACTCTTTGGATATAAACGGGTCCGAATAGCCGTGATGCCGGTCAGGCAAATTGTTGCGACTACCGACCGTAAAAAAGCATGGTGCTTCCGCGAATAATACACAGATGAGCAACAATAATAGTAATAAAACAAGTGCTTGGTATGCGCTGTGCTCATACTTCCCTCATGATATACCTTGCTCTCAGCCACACGACGATTTACAAAACCGGCTGCGATGCCCCGTGTTTGCCAATCATGCTCTTCGGAATAAAGAAAAAAATGCTCATCCAACAAACCAATCTTCCTAAGCATGTCCACGCGGACGAGCAAGCTGGCGCCATGCTGAAAATCTACCTGATCATCTTGCTCCACTTCCTCGGAAATTTCCGGAAGCTGCCTGCCCTTGTACAACATCTTTGATACACCAAGCCAGGGATAATATCGCACACCAAAGCATTGAATTTCCTCTCGCTTTCTTGCATCCATAATCATAGACCCTGCAAAACCGGCTTCTTGATGATCGCGCAAAGCCTTGACTAATTGAGCCAACGCATCAGGAGCCGCAATTGCGTCATTATTCAACAGCCAAACAAATTCCAAACCCTCACCCCGCAACAATGGCTCTAGTACCAAATTGATCCCTTTGGCAAAGCCCAAATTCTCGGAGGATCGTACCAATACAATCGGCGCAGACCGCACCAAGGACAACTGGCCAACTTCATGTGCATGAAGGCACAGCAACGACCGACCGGTTTGCCGACACCATTCCTCAATCAAATCGCAAGAATTGTCGGATGATGCATTGTCCACTAAAACCACACGGGCTTCAGGCAAATCGCAGATCGCCTCAAGGCACCTTAGGGTAGCACCGCCTCCATTCCAATTCAACACGATTATTTCGGTCATCTACTCAGATTTGATGCGCAACATGAACCGTTTAACCAATAAACGAAATACCCGTTTTCTATTGTACCAAGCTAGAGAACCTGTCAAACTTCTTTGCATAAATGCCCTTAACTGTAAGCCTGCTTGATTCATCTGAAGAAGCTGTTGCATCATACTCGCATGGCCTTTCCGGATGTAGGTTTCGGTTCCTGGCTGCGTCAGATAATGAAAATGATAACCCTGTATTGCCGCCCGAAACCAGTATTGCCAATCTTCAAAAGATTTGTAGGTAGTATCGAAATCACCAACAGCTTGAATTAGCTCCCTACGAACAAGTGGACAGGACACTTCCATCATATTTTCTTGAACCAATTTCTGCACCAAAACACTCCCTGCTGCTGAACATTTTGCAGCCTTCCCTGGCGATGCCATTACTTGCTTCCCACTCATAGCATCCGCCATCGTACCAGAAAACAATAACGCATCACCAAAAACCAAACCCGCCTCAGGGTGTTCTTTCAAATACTGCATTTGCGCTGCAAGTTTATTTCTTGCCAAGCCGTCATCTGCATCTAAAAACTGGAGCAAATGGCCTTTGCTTTCCCGTATGCCTGTATTTCGCGCCGCCGACAGGCCAGCATTTTTCTGAAAAATATACCGAAACCGACTATCCTGGGTTTGAAATCTTTTCGCAACCTCGCTTGAATTGTCGGTACTACCATCGTCAATAATCAAACACTCCCAATCGCTGTACGTCTGACCCAATACTGAATTCAGCGCATCGGCTAGGAAATGTCCGTAATTATAACAAGGGATAAGGACGCTTATTTCAGGATGCCTATCAGGTTGTTCGTTCATGAATTCTATTAGTAAAATGCCACCAGAAAAAAAGCTCGAAAAATACCATGGCGGAGAGGTATTCAAACAAATAATCAAACCATAAATACCCACCTACAAGCAGCATCAAAAACAGGAAGAAACCGCTACCAGCACCACGTTTCACAAAATACCAGACATAACCAAAAATGAAAAACAAAACACCCACCAGACCATATTCCCCAATAAGCTTGTTGGGGAAGGAATGCGGCATATGTCGAGCAGAATGATAGCCATCCGGAAGTGAATAAAGTGCTTCCATTATTCGATAATGGTTGTCGCGATAGTCCGGATGAATGTATTGGGGGAGATAATCGTAAACCCTAGAATGGCCATGCTGTGTGTATAGATGAGCCATTCGTAGTGCAAGAAGGGAAGAAAAATTACCCATTCCGGCCCCAAACAATGCATGAGCAACTGAAGAAGTGGCGTAGGTATAAGTCTCCTTCCAAGAAAGCACTTTCCCATTTGGCTTGGCAATAGGCTCATACAATGCAGCAATTCGCGCAGACTCTTTACGAGCTGAATCCGCTTGAAAACTTCTGTTGGTCGTATCTGCGTCCTCTTTTGAAATCGTCATCTTCTCTACAGAAGCATTCTCAATTGAATCTTTCAAATAAGTCACATTGCCGGAGGCAAACAGTAGGTTGAAAAATAGAAATATGCCAACACTTCCAATTATGGTTATCCGTGCAGGCTTTGTCTTGAGCACGAAAAGGAGTAGGACTAGTACCGGCAGAAAAATAATATTGGCAAAATTGGTCGTGGTTAGGCAACAAACCAAAATAGCAAGCAAACAATAATTCCACTGTTTTCGGAACAAAAACCAAACAGCAAAAAAACTGTTGATGAACATGTTCATGTAGCATGGCGCACGCAAAACCCCTTTAATAAAATCACCAGTAGAATTGCCATAACGTAAGTCGCTTAAACCATACGGATTAAAGCTCTGCGATTGATACATCACCCCAAACAATTGTAGCAGACTAATGCCTAGGTTAATGAAAAACCAAGCTTCCAATGCTTGTGTGATGGCGGTCAAATTCCGATGTGCAACCCGATATCTAATAATTAGAAAAGCAAAGTAAGCCATCAGCCAATAGGCACTACCAATACCAACAGTCCATAGATGTGCTACTGAAAAATCTCTATTGAAAATTAGCAACCGAATTACTTCCATTGCCGGAAGCGCAAGATAAAACCAAGGCGCATCTTTAAACCGAAATTTTTGAATATTCTTACTCAAAAATATTAGGCTGAGCAATAACACCAGCGGCTTTGCCACCACCGAGTCCAGCCCGAAGGCTAACAAAAACAGAAGTAAAAAGACATCAGTTTCCTTAAGCCATTTGCCAATATTATCAAACCGAAATCGCGTCGGTTCTGGAGCAGTATGCATCACTTGTCGATCCTTCTAATAAATGGTTTGTTCCAAGAAATATATCCGGCAACCTTTGCAAAAACTACATAAAGAAGCCCTGCCAAAAATAACTTAAGGAGCCAATGAACCGGCAAAAACTCCAACAAAACTATTAGCCCAATTAC
>JAFDYA010000165.1 GCA_018267675.1 Bacteroidota bacterium | reverse complement strand
TCGTTCTCCAAAGAAACAACTCCAAAATAGAAAATGAACTCAATAGCACTGTTTTTTGAAACCAAGCAAGGTAAATATCTTAAGAATTTTATCATTGGTATAGGGGCTTCCATCGTATTGTTGGGTGCGTTGTTTAAACTACAACACTGGCCCGCCGCGGATATCATGCTACCTGTAGGGATGATTACAGAAGCATTTATTTTCGCCCTGCTGGGTATTTTGCCTCCTCATAAGGATTATTATTGGGAGCGTTTTTACCCTAATCTTGATGAAAACCCACATGTTGAGGCTTATCGTAAGGGGGTTAAATTTCAAAAGCCTGCTGCTGCCATCGGTGGTGCGGGAGGTAATAATAGCACTGCTACAGCTTCCCTAGACAAAATGTTGGAAGAAGCACAAATTAATCCAACTAACTTGAAGCGCCTGAATGATAACTTCAGCAAGTTTGGGCAAACAGTAGAGCAAATGAAAGACATCACCAATGTTACTGAAGCTACTGGTGCTTATACAACTGCTGCTCATGAAACTGCTGCTGCTTTAGGTGAAATGAAGACTACCTTCCAAGGTGCTACAAAGACAATGGGTGTATTCAACAACGCGTCTGAGGATGCCGCAAAATTCCATAATCAAGTAGCAGTATTGACTCAGAATCTTGGTTCTTTGAACCAGATTTATGAAGTGGAGCTTCAAGATGCTAATAACCATCTTAAAGCTATGAACAAATTCTACAGCACCTTGTTGAATGCGTCTGATTCCATGGCTGCATCTGCAGAGGATGCTAAGTCAGCTCGCGAACAAATTGGTGCATTATCTCGGAACCTGACTAATTTGAACGCGATTTACGGCAATATGCTCAGCGCAATGCAAGGGCGTTAATAGCTAGATAGTATATTAGGCAGTTGAAATCACTGTTCATTTTCAATATTAATTTGTAAATACTAAAGAATGTCCATACCTAAAGAGCCGCGGCAGATCATGATTAACCTCATGTACTTGGTTTTAACTGCCATGCTGGCCCTTAATATATCTAACGAAATCCTGCACGCGTTTAAAATCCTGAACGCTGGTATCGTTAAGTCTAACCAGTCTATCGCGTCCAAAAACAACGATATGATGCGGGATTTTGACGCAAACGAGAACATGGAAGGTCATAGGGAGCGTGTTAAGCCATTTAATGATAAGGCAAAAGAAGTACATGCTGCATCTGACAAACTAGTTGAGTATTTGGAAGACTGGAAGACTAAGATCATCGACAAATCTGGTGGTTATGCTTCCGGAAAGGAGTCAAAGCAGATCAAGAACGAGGCTAATATTGATGCCTCTACTTATATGCTCGTTGAGAAGAAGGGCGGTGATGAGATTAAAGCAAAGCTTCAGGAATTCCGTGATTATATCTTAGCTCGTATCGATGATCCCGCGGTTCGTTCTGCGTTTGATCGGGACTTGCCGGTACAAATTGTTAACCCGGAAAAGTCGGACGCCAACCCTGGTGGTGATTGGAGTACCGGTACTTTTTATCACGTACCAACAACAGGTGTCATTGCTTTGATGTCTAAGATGCAGAACGACGTTCGGAGCTCCGAATCAATTATAGTCGGTGAGTTGTTTAAAGAAGCTGAAGCAAAGCCCCTGAAGTTTGACGCGATTGCTGGTTTGGCTATCCCGAAAACCAGCTACGCATTGGTAGGCCAAGAGATTGAAGCAAATATTATGGTGGCAGCTTACAACAAATCGGTAACGCCAATTATTAGCGCAAATAGTGGACGGGTTTCTGAAATTAAAGACGGTATTGGTATCTGGAAGACAGTTGCATCTGGACTTGGAATGCAGACGGTTCGCGGTACTATCTCTGTAGTGAATAATGGCCAAAGAATGACCCAGCCTTGGGAGTTCCAGTATATGGTCGGTTCCGCTGGTGCATCACTTCAGTTGGATAAGATGAACGTGTTCTATATCGGTGTTCCAAATCCTGTTACGGTAACTGCCGCGGGTTATTCTTTGGAAGATGTTTCTTTAAACATTCCTGGAGCTCGTTTGGAGAATACAGGAAAAGGGAAATACAATGTTTATGTTACCCAAGTTGGTGAGGTAAACGCCACGATTATGGCCAAGACCGCTCAAGGTGTTAAACAAGTTGGTGGCAATAAAATTCGGGTGAAGAGAATCCCGGATCCTGTTGCAAAAGTTAACCATAAGACCGGTGGTGGTATGCCTGCTAACATATTCCGGGCCCAGCTTGGTGTTTCAGTGGAGTTGGAGAATTTTGATTTTGATACCCGTTTTGATATGGTTTCATTTGATTTCTCGTTCGTTCAACGTCGGAAGGATTATCAAGGGCCGTTTGCAGTTAATGGGGCTTATTTTAAGAATAGCAACGACGTTGAACGCTACATGAAGATGGCAGCAGTAGGCGATCGCGTGTTTATCGATAATATCCGTGCTAAAGGTCCAGACGGTACTGTTAGAAATCTTGGTACAATTTCATTTTTATTGAATTAATTTTAGACTTAGAAAACACTTTATAGGGATTATGACTATCCGCATTCCATACCAATCCTATATTACTGCTGGCT
>JAFDYA010000164.1 GCA_018267675.1 Bacteroidota bacterium | reverse complement strand
TAAAAAGGCCTGAAAATTTCTACTATTGTAGATTGTGTTTCGGGGGAGTTTGCCTAAAAAGGCCTGAAAATTTCTACTATTGTAGATCTGCTCATGCGCATCTGATAAATTTGGGGCCTAAAAAGGCCTGAAAATTTCTACTATTGTAGATCCGGGGTTGAAGCGGAAGATGGCCAGCTTGCCTAAAAAGGCCTGAAAATTTCTACTATTGTAGATCAGTATGCATCTGCGTACCTTGACGCCGGCCTAAAAAGGCCTGAAAATTTCTACTATTGTAGATATCGGAAACCGACAGAATATTGCAGCAGCCTAAAAAGGCCTGAAAATTTCTACTATTGTAGATAATAAGGCCGCCGTAAAAACGATGGCGCCTAAAAAGGCCTGAAAATTTCTACTATTGTAGATATGTATGATGGAACTATTAAGTTTGCTGAAGGCCTAAAAAGGCCTGAAAATTTCTACTATTGTAGATTATCTACATCATTATTCATATTTTTTAAAGCCTAAAAAGGCCTGAAAATTTCTACTATTGTAGATGGTTCACCCCCTAACCCCGCGCCAGTCACGCCTAAAAAGGCCTGAAAATTTCTACTATTGTAGATGCACAAGCGGCCAACGTCTCAGCGGCCAGCCTAAAAAGGCCTGAAAATTTCTACTATTGTAGATTTCGCTTAGCTTCCCAGTTTTTTATTTTAGCCTAAAAAGGCCTGAAAATTTCTACTATTGTAGATCTTTGGCCACAATTGATTTCGTGGCGGCCTAAAAAGGCCTGAAAATTTCTACTATTGTAGATCCTGCAGGTCTATCCCCTGTCGGAGGCAGCCTAAAAAGGCCTGAAAATTTCTACTATTGTAGATCACCTTGGCGCTCCGCCCAGGCGATGGCAGCCTAAAAAGGCCTGAAAATTTCTACTATTGTAGATGCCTCAACGTGCTCCTTCAGTTCGGCAGGCCTAAAAAGGCCTGAAAATTTCTACTATTGTAGATGAGGTTAATCTTGATTGAGGGTGTATGATGCTAAAAAGGCCTGAAAATTTCTACTATTGTAGATTGCCTAGCTGCACTTTGCGTACATCGCCTAAAAAGGCCTGAAAATTTCTACTATTGTAGATTAGGCACACCGCCTCTTACCGCTGCTCCGCCTAAAAAGGCCTGAAAATTTCTACTATTGTAGATACAAATTAACCTATACGATTGCGGTATCTGCCTAAAAAGGCCTGAAAATTTCTACTATTGTAGATGTGTATATGTGAACCGGTACCATTCTATGCCTAAAAAGGCCTGAAAATTTCTACTATTGTAGATTCCAACCCTCTCCTATTGTATATATTTGCTGCCTAAAAAGGCCTGAAAATTTCTACTATTGTAGATACAATTCGGAACGCTTTACCAATATTTTAAGTCTAAAAAGGCCTGAAAATTTCTACTATTGTAGATTCTGTGGATTGAGGAGCGTAGATCTGGTGGTCTAAAAAGGCCTGAAAATTTCTACTATTGTAGATCACGGATACGGTCCGCAAATCGGTTACTGTCTAAAAAGGCCTGAAAATTTCTACTATTGTAGATTTAATAAGCGCCCGCATCTGCACAGGGTGTCTAAAAAGGCCTGAAAATTTCTACTATTGTAGATTTTAATCCCGTATTCAATAGCTTTTTCTGCCTAAAAAGGCCTGAAAATTTCTACTATTGTAGATCGCAACCTTATCTAGTGAATACATCCGCCTAAAAAGGCCTGAAAATTTCTACTATTGTAGATTACCCCCCGCGAACCCAACAAATGCTTTGCCTAAAAAGGCCTGAAAATTTCTACTATTGTAGATTTGGTCATAAGCCTTGCGGCAATCGCAGCCTAAAAAGGCCTGAAAATTTCTACTATTGTAGAAGGCAGTTTTTAGTGGTTAGTTTTTAGTGGTTAGTGATTTGTGGTTAGTGATTAGTAGTTAGTGGTTAGATAGGTCTGAAAGTTTCTATTATTGTAGATTAGCGACCTTGATTGCAAACAGTACCGTGCCTAAAAAGGCCTGAAAATTTCTACTATTGTAGATTCACTATGTACGGACGTTGCATGCAACGTCCGTATCTAAAAATAACTGAAAATTTCTACTATTGTAGAAGGCAGTTTTTAGTGGTTAGTGGTTAGTGGTTAGTGGTTAGTGATTTGTGGTTAGTGGTTAGTTTTTAGTGATTAGAGGTTAGTGGTTAGTGGTCAAAAAAAAACTGAAAATTTGACACCGGCACACCAACCAATGTATGCAATAGAGCGCGCTCCGCAAGCAAATCAATGCCCAACGACGCTCCATTCTCGTTAAAAAGCCAAATTTCAAAAAGAATTTTTTCGGAGCGACATCCTTTGGCGCTTCTCCGAATTAGGTTTGTTCACGAAATTAAAAACGATATCGGTATGGCAAACGGGACACTTAAACAGGAAGTTTTAAATAGCATTAACTTTGTTTACGATGCAACAGTCAGATGCAGACTAGACAATGTAATCTTCGACCACGCTGCCAAGGAACTTAGCTTCCTAGCCGAATACTTTCACATCACCACGACACAAGCACTATTTATTGCTGTAATTCTTACTTTGAACTATAAAGGGCGGAAAGTTGATTTAGATGATTTGAACGCCCATTTTGGATGTAATCCTATAAAGCTCCTAGAATACAGCGATGATTTTGTAGCGTTGCACGAAAAGCGTTTGCTACGCAAAAACAACAAAAGTATCTATGAAAAGCTAAGTCTTAGTGGCGCTAACGAAGAATTTTACATAAACGAAATTGCTTTAATTAAAATTTTGAATAGCGAACCAATTCCTGAAGTATTGGTTGATGTAATGAAGTTTGACGACATTTATACCTTATTAGAGGCAACCCGCCAGCTAAGCCAACAAAGGGATGAACAAACAATTACTACAAAAGAGTTACTAGAAAAATTTCAGCTTATTCTTGACGAAAACATCCATTTGCTCCTTATTGAAAAAACAAGGAGCATTAATCTCACCATTGATGAAAAATATATACTTTTCTATGCTTTTAATAGAATCCTTTTAGGCAAAAGATCTCTTTGGGTAGAAACAGCTTTTAAAGAGATATACGACAATCCAAAGGACCGATTTGTCAAAATTCAAATATTCTTATCCAAAGAAAGTAATTTAACAAGCGAAGATTGGTTAGAAATTGATGAAGCTGCATTTTTTGATGATGCAAAAATGAGACTCACTGACAAATCACTAGACTTATTGACAGAATGCGACATAAAACTATTCAACAAAGATAAAGACAAAAAGGAAAAGGAGAATGTAATGCAACCCAAAAACATACCCTTTCGCAAGCTAATTTACAGCGATTTAGAAGCACAACAATTGGGACTACTGAAATCAATGTTGGAAGAAAGAAACTTTAAGAAGACCCAAGATCGTCTAGCTCAAAAATCCTTACCCAAAGGCATTACCGCATTGTTGCACGGTGCACCCGGCACAGGAAAAACGGAAAGTGTGTTACAAATTGCCAAAGCAACAAACCGCGAAATAATGAAAGTGGATATTAGTGCGTCACGCTCCATGTGGTTTGGCGAAAGTGAAAAAATCATCAAACAAGTATTTGGTGACTATAATAGCTATTCAAAAAAACAAAGAGTAACCCCTATCTTGCTTTTCAATGAAGCCGATGCTATAATTGCGAAACGCAAAGAAGCCAATTTTTCAACCGTGACCGATACTGAAAATAGAATTCAGAATATTCTGCTGGAAGAAATTGAAAACTTTGAAGGTATTTTAATTGCTACAACCAACTTGGTAACTAATATAGATAGGGCTTTTGAACGGCGTTTTTTGTTTAAAATTGAATTTGAAAAACCAAGTGTTGCTGCCAAATCACAAATTTGGAAGACGAAAATGCCGCATTTATCCAAGGAAGATTGTGAATTGTTGGCATCCGATTTTGATTTTTCAGGTGGGCAAATTGATAATATTGTTCGTAAAAGCGAAATCAATGAAATTATTCACGGAAACAAAATTGATGTGAAAACCATTAAAGAATTTTGCAAAGAAGAAACTCTAAGTAATCAGTCGGCGAGAAAGCAAATTGGGTTTAAATTAAATTAGAATTATGAAGTCAGACCAACAATTTACAATAAGTGCAAAAACTTGTACTTTAAAATATAACAACCAAGAAGGGAAAGCCACTATTTTAGATAATAATGCTCAATATATTATTCCAATATATCAGCGACCTTATTCTTGGACAGACGAACAATTAAGAAAATTTATCTCTGATATTTTCACTTCGTTTTGGGGTAATGACGGCAATTCAAACGAAGAACCAATGTTCATTGGCACAATGCAATTATCTGCAAAAAACGTAAACAACGAACAAGACATAATTGATGGACAACAGAGGCTTACCACATTCCTCATATTCTTTAAAGTTCTTAAAGTGAAATTCCCTGATTGCAAAGAATTAAACAAAATCAGCCTTGATTGGCTAAGCACAAGAGTAAATAACGGTATACAGCAATTATACCTTAAAGAAGTCATCACAAGTGATTTATCGTTTAATGACGAACCATTAAATCCATATTTAAAAAATGCCTTTCTTATAAATGAGCTTATTGAAGAACAAACAAAAGATGAGGAAGGACAGCCACTTTCATTTGACATTGATAGATTTATTAAGCACATACTAAGCCATGTATATTTTGTTGTAATAGAAACTCATGCAGGTCTTTCTAAGACTTTGCAAATTTTTAACGCTATTAATACAACTGGATTAGACTTAAACGGTGGTGATATCTTCAAAATCAGAATGTACGAGTATTTGAGGGATAAAAGAGGTAAAGATGAAACTGCTTTTGATGAAATTAGTCGGTTATATCACACAATTGACGAGAACAACTCTAAATTAAAATACGACGCTACGGACATAAGAGGCATTTTGGGAATTTATCAAAACATTCTAATTGCAAAATACAACCTGCCAGTTACTCTCTACAGTTATGGAACTGATACTTTCTTTGAACGATTATTCGACACAATTTTCAAAATTAATCAATGGGAACATTTCAAAAACACCATCAAAAACATTGAATTGTCCATTGAAGATATTGAAAGAATAATTCAAGTTCGTTATGAATGGGAAAATAACGGGTATAAAACTTGTGAAGATGCGTGTGCCATGAACTTTATTGGGTGGTCGAGATATAGCAAGTACTGGACTTTAACCTTTATATTCTTGTATAAATTTAAGGATGAAGAAGATTATTGGAACAAAATGCTACTATTCACAAAACAACTAAGTAAACTTTATATCATTTACAGTATTCGTTTTCTTAAAGCAATTAATGAAGTTCATACTTTCACATATTCCCTTATTAAAAAAATAATTAACGGTTCATTTACAGATGTGATGGATACCTTAAACAATAAAATTGGGAAACTCGAAGATCATAAAGGTTGGGGCAATTTTGAAAATGCTCTGACTGGAGATATTACCTATAACGTAAAAATAAAGAACATAATTTGCAGATTATCCGCAATGTTGGAGGAGGATTATAAGACAGATGATGAAAGCCAAATAGAAAAAATTAGAAAATCTCTTTTTGAAACAGCAATCGACATTGAACACATCCAGTCTTATCATGATAGCAACGGTGATAAAAGGGAAGACATTTGGAATGAATGGCAAGAAAACATCAATTCAATTGGCAATTTGATGATTTTAGAACAAGAAATTAATCGTTCAATAAGTAATAATCCTTATGAGGAGAAAACTAGAAGATACTCTGAAAGTAATTTTGCTATTGTCAAAAATCAGCCTATTCAATACTTGAACTGGGATTTAGAAAAATGTTTGTTCCGAAAACAAAAAGAAACTCAAAAAATACTTGATTATATATTCAATTAAATGTCCAAACGAGGCTACATATCAAGATACCTGCTTATTCTCAAAAAGTTGAAAGTAAAACCTTATTCAACTTATGAGGAATTACAAGCCTATATTGACAATCAGTTTGAGTACATCCAAATGCAGGATGAGAGCTTGCAAATAGGCTTTTCAAAACGGACACTGCAAAGGGATTTAAAAGAAATCAGAAACGTTTTCGGTATTGACATTGAGTATTCAAAAACAAATAGAGGCTATTTTATCAGCCAAAGCGAAGCCGAAAATATGAATTTTCAAAGAATGATGGAAGCTTTTGATCTTTTCAATTCTTTAAATCTTGCGCAAGACCTAAGGCCTTACATTCACTTGGAAAAACGCAGACCACAAGGAACAGAGAATTTATATGGCTTACTTCACGCCATCAAAAACAGACTTAAAATCAAATTCACTTATCAGAAGTTTTGGGAGGAAGAAGTAAGCCAACGATTAGTAGAGCCTTATGCCTTGAAAGAGTTTAAAAACCGGTGGTATATTTTGGCAAAAGACAGCAAAGACAACAACATCAAAAGCTTTGCTCTTGATCGCTTGACCAATCTTGAAATCACAACCCAAACCTATCAATATCCCGACAATTACAATATTGAACAAAGTTATCGCTATTGCTTTGGCATAATAGGTCCAAATGGTTTAGAACCTCAAGACATCATTTTATCGTTTGATCCATTTCAAGGAAAATACATCAAGACATTACCACTACACGAAACACAACAAATTTTAGTGGACAATGACGAAGAGATGAAAATAAAACTCAAACTCTACTTGACACACGATCTACTTATGGAACTACTTTCATTTGGCGACAATATGAAAGTAATTGAACCCAAATCATTGGCCGACCAAGTCAAACTGGAACATGAGAAAGCATATAGACAATATTAATCAGCACACGCTAGCACGCTCTTTTCCCAACAGGATAAAGATATAATTCATCCTTCCTGATTTTCATTTTATTCAATCAAACGCAGACTCAAACGCTGAAAAAGCAGACGAACAAACGTGACATACCGCTAAGATGCCGAATAATAGTCCCTTTACCGGTGCTGAAAATAGGCCACCTATTTGCGTCAAGTGCCCATACATGCTTATCGCTCTGGTTAGTTTGCTCCCCTAGCATGAGAAGGCAGCCTACTAATGCACAATGATTGCAACAGTATGTGTGGTGGCTTTGCCAGAGGTGGCAAAAAACAGAAGGTTATTGCTTGCTTCGTCCCCTTGCTTGAACCAACAAGATACCCCCAACAAGGAAAAAGACAATGAGGAGTAAAATACTATTGCGCATGCTTCCTGTAAGCTCTTCAATAGCGCCAAAGGAAAAAATACCAATTACAATAGCCAATTTCTCGGTGACATCGTAGAAGGAAAAAAATGAAGCCGTATCCTTGGTCTCCGGCATCAGCTTGGAATAGGTACTCCTGCTCAAGCTTTGAATGCCGCCCATCACCAAGCCTACTACACCAGCAAGTGCATAAAACTGAACTGCGGTATAGGTGAAATATGCCGCAATACAAATCGCAATCCATAAAGCGACGACCAACAACAATACGTTCAAATTGCCATGCCTCGCCGAGAGCTTCGCCATCAGATAGGCTCCCCCAATGGCCACCAACTGTATCACCAGTATCGTGATGATGAGCTGAGAGGATGCTAAATTCAATTCTTTAGCCCCAAAATTTGCAGCAGCCAGCATGACCGTCTGAACCCCCATGCTATATAGAAAAAACGCAAAAAGATACCGCTTCAATACCGGCATTTCTTTCACTTGATTCCAAACCTTGCGAAGCTCCTGCACCGCATTTCGGAAGATGCTTGTCTGCCCCTGCCCCACCCGAGCTGTCCCTTTCGGCAGCTTGCGGAATGGGATCTGCGCAAAGCCCATCCACCAAAGGCCCACCAATAAAAAAGAAATGCGTGCCGCTAGGCCATCGCTCCCCTGCTCCATGCCATACCAAGAAGGAAAGAAAAACAGTGTGAAACAAAATAGTTGCAGCAACACAGAGCCGATATACCCAAGCGCAAAGCCTTGTGCACTCAGCTTGTCTTGTTCCGCATCGGTGGCGATTTCCGGTAAAAATGCATTGTAGAAAACTAGGCTGCCGCAATAGCCAATAGCCGCCAACGCAAAGCAAAATAGCCCCCAACCAACATTAGTTGCATCAAAAAAATACAGCCCAACACAGGCACCCGCCCCTAGGTAGGTGAAGGCTTGCATGAAGCGCTTCTTGTTGCCCTGCAGATCCGCCACAGAGGATAGGATTGGTGACAGGAGCACGACAATTGCATAGGCTAGGGCAAGCACATAATTGGACAAAGCTGTATTGTGAAAACTATGGCCAAATAGTACAACCTGGTCGGAAAGTATGCGCGTCCCGTCGGCGGATCTGGTAGTCGTTACCGCATTATAATAAACCGGAAAAATGGTGGAGGTAATAACGAGATTGTAGGCAGAATTACCCCAATCATACATGGCCCATGCTCTGTGAATGGATTTGCGTGATGTAGTTGGTGACAGAGTATTCATCGCCCTAAGTCTATTTAAAAAATGAGCACAAAAAAAGCGATTGTTTGCCGGAAAATGAACCCAACAGACGCTCCCCTACTGCTATTGGGACAATCTACAAGACTTTCCCACCTTCCCGCCTTCAAAAAACCGCGAACTTCGCCGCTCTTTATGCACTACGTAACTGCCGACAAGATTTCAAAATCCTATGGTATCAAACCGCTCTTTCAGGATATCACTTTTCATATCTCAGAAGGCGATAAAATAGCGCTTGTCGCAAAAAATGGTTCCGGAAAAAGTACCCTACTCAAGGCATTATCCGGCAGGGAACATGTGGACAATGGCAGCGTCTGGATCAATAAAGAAGTGACTGTTGCCCTTTTTGAACAAGAACCAAAATTCCAGGAAGAGTTGAGTGTCCTGGAAAATATTTTTCATTACGACCATCCCATCATCAAAACCATCAAACAATACGAGCAAGCCTCCGAACAAGAAGATGCTGGCGCACTCAGCGAAGCCATCATCAAGATGGATGAACTCGGTGCCTGGGACTTTGACGCCAAGGTGAAGCAAATCTTAGGCAAGCTCAACATTCACCACTTGGATCAATCGGTCAACACACTATCGGGTGGCCAACGGAAACGAGTGGCACTCGCGCAAACCTTAATTGATATAGGCTTTGAGCACAAACATGTTCTGCTCATCATGGACGAGCCAACGAACCACTTGGATGTCGGCATGGTGGAATGGCTAGAACACTACCTGAACCAAGAAAAAGTAACGCTACTGCTCGTGACCCACGACCGATACTTTCTTGATGCGGTCTGTGATGAGATATGGGAACTGGATGGTAGCACGCTCTACACCTACAAAGGCGACTACGAAACCTATCTGGAACAAAAAGCAGCCCGAATTGAAAATAACGCAGCCTCTATCGACAAGGCTAAAAATGAATATCGGAAGGAGCTGGAATGGATGCGGAAACAACCAAAAGCCCGCACAACAAAAAGTCGGAGCCGCGAGCAAAACTTCTACGAAATAGAAAGCAAGGCGAAGCAAAAGATTGAGGACAATAAGGTGGAACTTCAAATGAAGATGAACCGCCTAGGCGGAAAAGTGGCCGAGCTGAAGAAAGTCTATAAAAGCTTTGGTAAAAAGGCCATCCTGAAAGGCTTTGACTACACGTTCAAACGAGGTGAGCGTGTGGGGGTGATTGGTAAAAATGGTGCCGGCAAAAGCACCTTCATTCAAATGCTCTTAGGGCTAGTCCCGCAGGACAGTGGTAAAATCAATATCGGCGAGACTGTCATATTTGGGAACTTCTCCCAAAGCGGGCTGGAGATTACAGAAGATGTCCGGGTCATTGAGTACGTGAAAAACATTGCCGAAAACTTCCCGCTTGCCAATGGCAAAACCCTCAGTGCCGCACAATTCCTGGAGCAATTCTTGTTTAGCCCGCAGCAACAATACACCTACCTCAGTAGCCTGAGTGGTGGAGAGAAAAAGCGCTTGCAGCTCTTGGCCATCCTATTTAAAAACCCCAATTTCCTCATTCTGGACGAGCCAACAAATGACCTGGACTTGGCCACCCTCGCTGTGCTTGAGAATTTCCTTAGTGAATATTCGGGTTGCCTACTCATCGTGAGCCATGATCGGTATTTTATGGATCGATTAGTGGACCACTTGTTTGTTTTCGAAGGCGATGGTGTAGTCAACGATTTTCCGGGCAATTATTCGCACTATCGCATTTGGCAAAAGGAGCAGGAAGCCAAAGAACGGCAACAAGAAAACAAAGCTGGCAAAGCCGCCACAGGCACGGCAAGCGGAGAAATTGACCCCACGAAAACGACTACGAATTCCGGAAAAAGCAGCGATCAGAAGCCTAGGAAACTCAGCTATAAAGAACAACGTGAGTTTGAACTATTGGAAAAAGAAATCCCCGAGTTGGAAAAGGAGCGGGACGAAATCACTCAAAAAATGAGCAATGCCCAACTACCCTACGAGGAGCTTCAGGAACTGACCAAAAGAATCACCGAGATAAGCGATGCGCTAGAGACAAAGGAGATGCGCTGGTTGGAGTTGAGCGAACTAGCTTAAAAATGAGGCTATTTTTCCACAAATAATCGAGGTAGGTGCACTAGGGCAGCTTAGCCAATGCACCCTTCAAATGGTCAATCACAGCCACTTCCATTGAATCTACCCCATGTAATTCGGACAGGTATTCGGACAACCAATCGGTGAGGTGAATAAAATAAAACACCTGCTCCCAATAGCTCTTCCCTTTTGCAAACACTTCGTTGATATTGCTACAGTATTTGCGAATAATCTGCTTGTTGATTTCCATACGCGCCTGCACCCGCTCATAGTCCTGCTCCGTACGCAACAACAATACACCAAGGCTATCCGACTTGTCTTTCCAGCCAACCAATTCATTATGGTTCATTTCCGGTATCACCGCTTGCCAGCCGAGCATTTTTGCATTCTCATTTATTTGTTGCCGTATACGAATCACAAGGCCTTCAAATGCTTGCGCAGCATAGGTTACGACAATCTTGCCTTGCAACTTCAGTGCTAATGCCTTTGCTTTCCTTTCAATCGCCTTATGATCCGCCTGCAACAACTGAATTGCCGCACCAAGTTCTTGTTCAAATTTGGACTTCAGTAAGCCAAAGTGCTTTAGGATAAACAAGATTTGCACAATAGAATAACCAACGCAGGTGCGTGGCGGCATGCCACCCGGCACCAGGATACAATCCAATTTCTTCTTCTTAGCCAAGGCTTGAACTTCGCCACCGGAGCAGACACACACCACTTTTGCTTTGGCTTTAATGGCTTGCTTCATCGCCATCAGGGTCTCCTCTGTATTCCCGGAATAGGAGCAGACAATCACCAAGCATTGATCATTGATATAAGTAGGTAGGAAATAATCCTTATTAACACTAAATGGGACCTTTAGTTTATCAAATACATAGTTCTGAACAATGGAGCCGCCAATGCCGGAGCCACCCAGCCCGGTAAGTACAACATTAGCAGGACTGGCATTAGGCGTAATAAATGAATAGCTTTGGCCAATGCGAAGAGCTTCCTCTAGTTGCGCGGGGAAAGCGGCAATTAATTCTTTCATAAGGGATTTCGAAGATGGGCAAAAATAGAGAAACCGGCACAAGGGGCGAGCAAATTGCAGAAGATTATCTTTTAGCAAAAGGCTATACCCTACTGCACCGCAACTGGCGAACGGGACACAAAGAGGTCGACCTGATCGCTGAAGATGATGGCCTACTCGTGTTTTTGGAAATAAAAACCAGGTCCGGCCTAGGCTTTGGCTATCCAGAGGAATCGGTTACAGAAGTAAAGCAGAATCATCTCCGCACCGCTGCTGAAGCCTATTTGGAACAATCTTCGGATCATAAAACAGTTCGCTTTGACGTGATCAGCATCCTACTCAACGGCACGACAGTAGCCGAGCTTCGGCATATTAAAGATGCCTTTTAGAATATGGTCATTACACTTTTTACCGAGTACAAGCTCCCTTGCATACTACCTTTGCTGCTATGGAGCCAGTTGCCCTTGAGCTGAAGCATATATCAAATATTGTCCGAAAGCGCCCCCTGATTATTGCAGGACCTTGCAGTGCAGAGACAGAAACCCAAGTAATAGAAACGGCACAGCTTTTAGCTCAAACCGGACAAGTAGATTTGCTCCGAGCGGGTATTTGGAAACCCCGCACCCGTCCAGGCTCATTTGAAGGTATTGGCGCAGAAGGATTAGCATGGCTACAACAAGCAAAAGCAGCCACCGGCCTGCCTACTTGTATTGAAATCGCTAACTCGGCACAAGTGGATCAGGCTCTAAAAGCTAATATAGATGTACTTTGGATTGGCGCAAGAAGTACGGTCAACCCTTTCTCCGTACAGGATATAGCCGATGCCCTCCGCGGGGTGGATATACCCGTATTTATCAAAAACCCCATACACCCCGATATTGAACTTTGGACCGGAGCTGTAGAGCGTGTAGCACAAGCAGGCATTGGAACCATCGGCCTCATTCATCGCGGTTTTGCCGCCTATGGTAATACTGCTTTTCGGAACGCACCAATGTGGCATTTGGCTATCGAGATGAAGCGAAGACACGAAGGCCTTCCGTTCATCAATGACCCTTCCCATATCTGCGGACGAAGAGACACACTGCAAACCATTGCCCAGAAGGCCATTGACCTAGACTATGATGGACTGATGATCGAAGTGCACCCAAGACCTGACGAAGCTTGGAGCGATGCTGCTCAGCAACTCACACCGGATGCGCTTTCCACTTTACTATCCCAAATAGTCTGGCGCAAAGAAGGCTGTAACAACACCGCATTTCATGAAGCGCTTGAAAAATTAAGACATTCAATTGATGGGCTGGACGACGAGATCATCCAACTACTCGGACAACGGATGAAACTGGCAGAAGAAATTGCAGCTTATAAAAAGATTCATGGCATCACCATACTGCAAACTGCGCGCTGGAACAGCATTCTCGCCAGAATGAAACAAGAGGGAATAAAGCTTGGCCTGAATGATAGCTTCATCCAACATTTTCTTGACGCTGTTCACATGGAAAGCATTACCCACCAAACAGAAGTATTCAACCGGAAATAGGGCAATTATCAAAGGGCAATTATCAAAACACCAACGACGATAAAACCCGCGCCCAGCAACACTTTCATAGTAGGCTGTTCTCCCAGAATTATGAAGGCAAGGAGAATAGATAATGCTACACTGAGCTTATCAATTGGCGCTACTTTGGATACTTCGGCCAGTTTCAACGCACGAAAATAGAACACCCAGGAAAGACCGGTGGCCAAGCCGGAAAGCACTAAAAACACCCAGTTCTTGGTGCTCAACGCCTGCATATACCCCTGCGCCCCCTTTGCAAAAACAAAGCCCCAAGCCACAAAGAGAATAACAACGGATCGCACAGCCGTTGCCCAATCAGGATTCACGCCTTCCATCCCAATTTTAGCCAAAATGGCCACCAGCGCAGCAAAAACTGCTGAAAGCAACGCAAAAATGAGCCACATTAATTGCTATAAACCTTTCAGAATGTCCAAAATAATAACCAAAAATATTCCAAACAATTTGCGCTTCTATTGTAATTGCCAAAAACATTATTGTACATTGCATAAAAATTAAGACACAATGAAAAAAGTAATCCTATTCGTCGCTGCATTTTTAATGATTGGCTTGGCCAACGTACAAGCACAAGGCGTTGCTCCGGCTCCTAAAGCACCGCAAACCCAAAATGCTACGCATGTAACTAAGACTGGAGCGCCAGATCGTCGATTTAAAGAAAATAAACAAACCGAAGTGGCTCCAAAGCATGTCCGCAAAGATGGACAAGCAGATATGCGTTTTAAAGAAAACAAGGAAGCTGCAGCAGCTAAAGCTGCTGCAAGTGCAAAAGCTACTCGTGAAGCACGTGCCAAATCAAAAGGCCGCATTCGCTAGTCTTACTAAAGAATATTTTACAACAGCCCTCTCCCTACCGAGAGGGCTGTTTCTGTATATAAACAACCAAACTGTCCGCTAAAAACCCCGACACTATTACATTAGGACAGCAAAGAAAATTTGGCTCCGGGCCGTACCGAAACAAACACAGATTGGCCAACAGTTGGCGGTGGTTCCATACTCCACACTAGGATGGATAGCCCATCCGCAAGCCGTATCATACTTTCAAAAACACAGCCCAAGAAATAAACTTCCACCACAACCCCAGCCTTTGCCAAGCCATTGCCGACCGCCGATAGCACAAGACATTCCGGACGAATCAATATCCCAGTCCCAATCGCAAGCAAGGCATCCGGAATTGGGAAAAAACCACTAAAGCCATCTAAAGGAAAATGATTGCAGCGACCAAATAAACGAGCAACATACTCCTCTTCAGGCATGAAATAAATATCCTCCGGCTTTCCCTGCTGAACTACCCTTCCGGCCTTTAGCACGATAATTTCATCCGCCCAAGAAAGCGTGTCCATGGGTTCATGCGAACTCAGGATAATCGTCATCCCCAACTCATCGGTACAATAGCGCAACACTTCCTTCAATACCTGTTTATGCACGGGATCTAGGTTGGAGAACGGCTCGTCCAAGAGCAAAAGCTCCGGAGCGGAGAGCAATAGATTTGCCAGGGCGATTCGCTGCCGCTCCCCGCCGGAAAGTTCGGAAGACTTTCGCTGGAGTAAGCCATCTACTTTGCACCGCCTATAAAGCCCCGCCGCAGTTTCTTCATCTACTCTACTGGCCATTTCTTGCAACTCTTCCACTCGGTAATGATTGCGTAGTTCATGCTGCTGCGATAAATAAGCAATCTTGGGATGCCCGGGCAAAAGTTGCTCCTCCGGCCCCTTCACCCGCACACCATCCAACAACACCTCCCCCTCATCCGGCTGTATCAAGCCGGCAATAATTTTCAACAAAGTAGTCTTCCCGGAGCCGGTTTCGCCGGTAATAGCAATCTGCTGACCAGCATTTTGTTGTAAAGAGACACCGCCCAATGCCCATTTCCCCTGATGCCCCTTTTTCCGAATATTATTGACCGCTAGCACGTTCATAGTTGCTGCAAAGTTGTCCGTTTTTTGGAGTTGCAAAACACAAATTCTCTACAGGAAAATCAGGGAAGCCAATATCCTCAATTTGCAGCAGCCTTTTTTGGGTGCATGGCAAAGCCACCGCGCTCTCGGTTGCAATCTTTGCGCCCTAATGGAACGCCCCATCGCTTGTCGAGGGGGCTTGCCCCATCGCTTGTCGAGGGGGGATTTTCACTACAATCGCGTGCACACATCCTTACTCCCTCCCAAATGTCCAAAAAGCGAAAACCGCCTCTCCTAAGAGAAGCGGCTTTTCATTCTATCCCACACCATGATTTGTTTAACGCAATAGGGTCAGGTTCCCTTGCTTCATAATTGTCTTGCCTTTTGCCGTTGTTGCTTCAACACGATAGACATACACGCCCATTGGCTGCGGTTGATTGTTGAAGCGCCCATCCCAGCCTTGATTGATATCTGTGGTTTCAAACAATTTCTGCCCCCAACGATTAAATATCTGGAAGGACTTCAGCGTTGCAGTTCCCAGATGAAGCACTTTATACAAAGGATTTGTTTCTGAACCGGGAGCAAAGGCATTAGCCATATCGATCACCGACTCATCGTTCACAAGTACATAGATAGAGTCCGTCGCGGTACAGCCCGCCTCTGTAGTTCCAGTGACATAATAAAGCGTATTGACACTTGGGCTAACCGTTGGATTGGCGATGCCCGGATTACTCAAGCCTACTGTTGGGAACCAGTTGTAGTAAAGTGCATTACCCCGTGGATTCATTTCGAATGATTGCCCGGGATATAGTACCGCAGAGTCCGGAACAGAAACTAAAGCTCCGCTGTACACCTGTAGATGAACTGGAATTGTATCCACACAATTATTCTTGTCTATCACAAACACGGTATAATCCATGGTTGTGTTCAAATTTGCTGTTACGCTCTTACCTACTGTATCACTTAGGTACAAAGCTGGTGTCCAGCGGTACTTAACACCACCACCTGCTGTGAGGGTAACAGG
>JAFDYA010000163.1 GCA_018267675.1 Bacteroidota bacterium | reverse complement strand
CGCCACCCGAATGCACAGGATTTGGATAAACAACCCAAGTTTTAGGCTCGCCGATACTTGCGACAGCTAATGCCAATGGATATCGGTAAAAAGAATCAAAACCGCATGGGCCATAGGTTTTCACCCATACGGTATCATGGGTATAATCATGATGGCTGGCATAATAATGATGAAAGGGAACTGTGAACCCACTCCGCATTACTTTACGACTACCATCACCAAAACTCCAAACAACACTATCCACCCAATCGGTAGTGCCGGTATAAGTAAACACCGCATCTTTCTCTTGTACCAGACTTTCTTTAAACGAAGCCTTTGCCCGATGCGGACACTTACAATCTACCCCATAACGGAGGAGGATGGATTCCTGAGCTCGAATAAAAAGCCCTCCGGACATATAACTAGAATCAACACGTAAGCCAATCGATAAAAATGAATCGTAATAAATTGTATCATGCTGTTGATATCCTCCAATATAAAAATTGTCTGCATGGTCAATACTTATAGCTGTAAACCCTGAACGATTTGCAACTGGCCGTCCATACATGTTCTTATACTTTGGCGGCGTGTAATATTTAGTCTTTTTACCATCTCTACTTGTATTGATTACTATAGGAATACTGTAATCAAATGTTGGAGTGTAGGATGTATCTGTAGCTGTGTAAAGAATACCGGCTATGGTACCCACACTCACTATTTCCCCCGTTGAAAGCAAGGAGGTGCCCCCAATTTTGATTTTACTCATAATCGCATCACTCGTCGATATCCAAATTCCTTTGCCCAAAGTATCTAGTTTCAGCACACCCACCATCGGGGCTTGATAACTCGGATAACTCGCTTTAAGGCCTCCTAGCTCAAAGCTTTTTGCATCTTGACTCATTAAAGAAACATACACACCATTTGCTCCGTCATAGGCTACGGAGTTCAATGCCCCATATTCGACTCCATTAAAATAATCTGCCCCTTTCAATGAATCTTTCCATAGCAAATTTCCATTTGATGCCAAGGCACACAAATAATAAAATACAGTTCCTATATTGGTAACCGGATGCACATAAAATCGTGTAAATACGCCAAATACAGTTCCAGAGCGTTTATTTATTGCAAACTTATTAAGTGTCCCTCCTCCCCGTCCAAATTCATAATCGCTTGGCAAATTGAAGCGTACGGTATTCAATAGCACTCCTGAGGGCGAATAATCTAAGCGATAAATACCCTTTGAGCTGAATATACCTGGAGCAAGCTGAATACCACTCGGAAGTTGTACGTAATGTTGTACATTGCCAGAACCGTTAATAGTAATTGCTTGATACTGACATGCCACAGTATCATCGGGCAGTACATCAGTACTAGCGTTATCACTACCTACAAATCGTATCCACCGGGTATGACCAAGGGTATCGAGACAGGCCAAAAAATAATGTGCATACTTGGTATCAATAAAGGCACTATCAGCAAAATAGCGCGTATGGAATTTTTTGGGTGTATCTAAAAATGACCCAACTATATATACATTACTACCCGATTGGGTAATTCCGGAGCAAGACATTTGCCCTTTACATTCAACCAATCGTGCCCAACGCATTGCGCCAGCACAAGTATAAGACGAAAGAAGAAGTGCGCTTGGTCCAGAGCTTTCGGGATAGGAAAAAATTCCCCGAACATTAGAAGAAGCTGACAGAAAGGTATCTGCCTTTAATCTATTATCTCCGACAACTGAGACTGCATAAGTGTTTCCCAAGCCATCTGTTGCAACATCTACAGCGGCATCCCAATTACAGTATAAACCACCCCATGTTTTGCCCCAATAGAATTTCTGCGCTTTTGTACAAAAAGGGAAAACTAACATTAAACAAATCAACACGCTAAATTTCATATAAAATATATTAAAATAATTCAATAGCAAATATGGCAAAGGAAAACTCCTTTGCCATAGAACCCAACCCTTACTTAATAACAGAAAGCTTTTCGCTCTTTTTCAACTGACCATTTACATATAAATTCAATAGGTAAATTCCAGCTTTAATATTATTCAAATTGACACGGGTATTGGTAGCATACCTATAACTATCGCTCAGCGATATATCCTGCTTTCTACCAAGTAGATCTATCAGTTGAACAGCAAGGCGGTCTTTAAAAAAGAAGCCGGAAAACAAATAAAATTGCTTCGAAATCCGGAGCAGCCATCGGGCTGAGATTGGCGCTAGTAGCGCGTTTCGGTTGATTGGCACCCCTGTACATATAGCACTCTGGGGGGGGGAATTTTCCCAATTAGGTTTGGTTTTTGATCCATTGGAAAAGACTTTTTATATACCGCGGAATTGCTGCACCAATCAAATATAAACCAATCATTCTTAAATGCCAAAATAATGCCAAAAAATTTTTGATTGGAGCGATTGCTAGATTTAGACACTATTTCCTCCTGCACCAAATCTCGTAACTGTACTACCGCGCCCCTGATTGCAGCAGAAATCTCCCCTCAACAAGTGAGGGGAATTGCCGCGGAAAGCAGGTAAATGCGCCCAAAATAAAAGGAACACTAGCTTCTCATAATATGCGATGATTACCGGAGAATTTTTTGCTGCATCCGCTTCATCCAAAAATAAACCTGCAACTTTGAGCCTATTCCAATCCGCAAATCATGAATAAAAACGTACGAATTAAAGGTGCTGCTGCGCTAGTGCTTAGTGCAGCGCTACTCCACCCGCAAATTTCTGATGCTCAAAAAAAAGTCCAACCTAAATCCGCCAAAACAACAATGAGCAAAACTTCCAAGACGGAGCAACCTTTTAAAGTCGCTGCCGAATCTTTTGCCGACCTACAATTATTGCGTTACCAAATCCCCGGTTTTGACGCCCTCCCACTCCAGCAAAAACAACTCTGCTACTACCTGGCCCAAGCGGCACTTTGTGGCCGGGATATCATCTACGACCAGCGCGGAAAACACAATCTCCTCATGCGGAAAACGCTGGAGACCATGTATAGCAGCTTCAAGGGGACTAAGAAAGGGCCAGAATGGGATGATTTTGTGACCTATTGTGGGCGTTTTTGGTTCTCCAACGGCAACCATCACCACTATGGTAATGAGAAATTCATCCCGATGTGTGGTCCACACTTTTTTCAAGAAGTACTCTTTAATTGTGACACGGCCAAGCTGCCACTGGAGGGAAAGACGCTCAATGAATTTTGGATAGAGACGATGCCCTATTTCTATGACGAAAACTTTGAACCGCGCCTCATTGATCAACGCCCCGATGT
>JAFDYA010000162.1 GCA_018267675.1 Bacteroidota bacterium | reverse complement strand
TATTCCAGCTACTTCGCCAGTACCTTCTGTTAGTATTAAATCTCCATAAAGGGTTTTCAACAAACTGCTTTTACCGGTACCAGTTTTACCGATGAGATAAACAAAATCTCCTTTTCCCACTTCAAGATTCACATCTTTTAGGATTAGTGCTTTGCTTTGATAAATATTGACGTTCCGAAGGGAGATAATGGACATTTCCGGCTAGCTATTTTTATAGGATGACGAACAAAGATAAAGGTGCTAAAAATAGAAAACCCCGATTGACTCGGGGCTTTCCATTCATTTAATAAATAGCAACCATTAATACACCACCAATTTCTTGGTATCAGTGGCTCCGTTCGTTACTACTTTCACGAGATACATTCCTTTCACGGCAATTGCGGTGGCTGGAATTTCAATCTTAGTATTGGTTGCCGCACGGTTCACCGTAGTTTGGTAAACGATTTTTCCCGTTACGTCCGATACGGTCACATTAGCTTCAGTATTATCACCACCTACGATACTGACCGTTGCTGCACCATTTGTTGGGTTTGGAAATACAGTCATTCCAAGATTTACAATCACACCATTTTTCACGCCGAGTGCCCAATCTGTGATATGAAGACGATCCAGGAAGAAGTTATTGCCTGTACCTAATGACAAGCCTGTATTCACAGGAAGGTCTGTCCCCACAACAAAACGGAATTTGAAATAAACTCTATCTTTTGCACCAGCAAAAAGGCCACTTCTATCTACCGGAACAGATTGTTCTTTCCATTGATTGTAGGCTGGAGTGAACGGTGTAGTTACAAGACCATTATTTCCCAAGTCGCCACCTTCAACGGTGTCTTGTGCATGCCAAGTGTTGCCACAGTCATTAGATGCATAAATGATCAACCGATCAGTCATATTCTTAGGCATTGTGGTACGGAAGGCTCCTGCAGTGAAAAAGGTCAAATTACAAACACTACCAAAACCACTCAGGTCAAACGCTGGTGTGAAGAAATCGGCATACAAGCCGCCAGGAGTCATGGTCCGAGTTGTAGCGTCAGAAGCAATACGATCATCAAAATTAGAGAACATCATAGCGCTATTATCGAAATAGCCGGCATTGTTCACTTGGCTCCATTTGAAGTTAGTGCCATAATAATTGAATATAGGATATTGATCTAAGTCGCCACCGCTAGTGAAATTCTCGAAATAACCTGTAGGATTGATGGCAACGGTTGATGCTGCATAAACCATATCCTTGCGTGTGAGTGTATTATTTCCAGTGTTATTACCCGTTGCTGTTTGGCTCACTTCTACCCAACCCGGAGTGGAGAAGCTGTTTACAACATTCTTTGCAGTGGATGTTGCTGTAGTAGCACCACCACCAAAGGTCCAACTTACTGTAGTCGTATCATTATAGCTGCGGTCAAAGAAACGCACGATTGAAGATCCATCAGCACAAACAAAAGGCTTATCCACAGAGAAATTGGCTGTTGGCGTAATGTCAGGGCGAGGCAAAATATTACCAGATGCATCGGTGATACCAGTATTCACCAGATTGGTAGCAGAAGCCAAATTGCTGCGCATACCTACGTCGCTGCGCAATGCAGCACGCATACGGGCAACCTGTCCTTTTGTGAACATTTGTGTGGCACAATCGGAGTAGTCCATGATGTTCTGGGTATTGGTGGTATCGGGATAGTCAATAACACCGCCTTGATTAGGTATCCCTGTACGGAGGTAGTAGCCAAAGTTGTCGTAAGACTTCATGTAGCCACCTGCACAAAGTGTATCATAAAGCAGAGTATTAGGGCAGCTAAAATGGCCAATAGTTGGCGGAGTATCATCTACTTCGTCATCACCACAAGCGATCGGGTTGGAACGGTCTTCTACCGCACGGCCATTACTATTCCATGGGTGGTAGAGATACAAGAAATGGCCAACTTCGTGTGCCAATGTAGAATTCAACCCGCTTCCGGTAACTTGATCGGCGCGGCTTATCACCCCTTGAGAATAGGGATCGCTTAGATAGCTAGTAGGAAAAGTAGCATAAGCCAGAACGATACCCTTACTTGTTCCTCGTCCGATGAAGTTTTCCAAATAAATATTTAGATACTGATCAGGAGCCCAAGGTGCAATTTTTGCCGCTTCGTCGCCGCCATTAGCCAAATAAGTATTTACCCGAACAATGCCTCGTGTTGGCTTTTTATCCGGATCCAAGTTGGCTAAATGGAAACTAATACGGGCATTACCCACATACTTTTTGAATGGGTTGATAATGTTTCCCGGAGGGGTTGCCATGTTGTAGAAATAGTTCATCTCATCAATGGCTGCATAAATCTGATCATCAGTCACAGCCAATTGACTCGGCCCTGAAAAATCCGAAATCACGTGAAACACTACAGGGATATGAATCTGCGCGGTATCATCCGCCCAAGCAATACTATCAATTGCCTTTGTACCCTTTGCGTTTGCAAAATTTGCGATACCCCGTAAGCTGTTGGTAATCTCTTGATCCAACTTCGCTTTTTGTTGCGCCATTTCCGGGTAAAGCGCCATTTGCTCCCGATAAAAAACATCGGTGGCACATTTCTCACTGCCTTGTGCAAAGCCTGACAGAGTAAGTGCGACCCCACCTAACGTGAGTAGTGCTTTTCTTATCATGTTGAATTAATTCTTTGATTTACGAAATTAAGGTCGTCAAAGATAAGTGAAAATTCAAAGCATTCTACACACATACCAAGGCTAAAAAAACATTTTTCGGTCAATTCCCATAATTTCTTCCAATTGGAAAAATTTTTCCGGAAACAAGCTCTGGTTTAGCACCCAAGCGGCTCTTGGAGCACAAAATTTTCAAAAAGCATTGAAGCCGAATTGACGCACAAAGTCCCATACTATCCGGTCAACACACCTGGCGCAACCTCCATGTTCCTGACTTTTAGTTTTTATCCTTCCAATACCACCATTTAAGTTTTTCGCTGTCTTGTCTGTTTGCCGGTGTTTCTGCAAAATATACGGCACACCTAAAAACATATAGTAAACACCTGTCTTGAACACAACCCGCAAACAAGTTTGAATTGGCATAAAGCACTTCCGGGTCTTTGCCTTTCAAGTCGTCAAGATTTCTTATGCCGATGTTGAATAAATCTGTCGCAATAGATTTTCCGACTCCCGGAATTATGGTCAATGCTGCTATCGTCTTTGCTGCTGTCATCATAGTTTTACGTTGTCATTTTCGTCGAGGTCCCAAAACGGATTGTAAGCAACTTCAAACAAATGTCCGTCCAAGTCTTTGAAGTAACCGCTGTAACCACCCCAATAGACTCTTTGTGCAGGCTTTACGATTGTCGCACCAAGCTTTGCAACTTGCTCTAAAATTTCATCCACTTCTTTTTCCGATTTTGTATTGTGCGAAATTGTAAGTCCCGAAAATGTTGATGACTGATAAGCCAATGTCGTATCAGCCGCAAGTTCATGTCTTGGGTGTAATGCTAAAATTATTCCGCCCAAATCAAATAAGGCTAAGCCATCCAAACTTTTGTCGGACAATTTCCAACCAAGTCCGTCTTTGTAGAAAGCTAAGGATTTTTGAAAGTCATCAGTTCCTAGTGTTATTAAGTGTAGTTTTTGTCGCATTGTTCTTGCGTTTTTTGTTTGTCTGTAAACTTGTAAGCAACTCCGAAATTATTCCTAAAGCAATAAAAAATGGCCACCCAAAACTGGTGGCCATTTTTCATTTTAATTCTAGATTACTTTTTCTACCGCAACAACAAGAATTCTCCTCGGTCTTCTATGTTTTTGCCATCACACTTGTAGTTGATGTAGTAGTAGTAAGTACCCATGTCTTGTGGCTTGCCATTGTAGGTGCCATCCCAGCCATTGGTCTCCACGCGGCTCTCATACACCACCTGACCCCAACGGTTAATCACTCTAAAGCTATTGATCTT
>JAFDYA010000161.1 GCA_018267675.1 Bacteroidota bacterium | reverse complement strand
AATTGCTCCGAAACAAGCCTGGTTTCGTATCAGTGGCAAGTAGTGCGGCTTCAATGGCAAGTGTGCCTGAACCACACATTGGATTGATGAAATTGGTCCTTCCTGTCCATGCGCTTGCTAAAATGGTAGCTGTAGCTAGCGCTTCCAACATTGGCGCCCGTCCTGGAAATTTGCGATAACCGTGTCGTGCAATACTTTGCCCGGATGTGTCAATAAATACTTTTGCTGTGTCCTCCTGCCAATGTAGATGGATTACCGTAGCATCAAGCGTGGCTCCGGAATTTGGACGCTTGCCGGTTTTTGTTCTTATTCTATCAACTATTGCATCTTTAACCCGGAGGTTGGCGAACATATTGTTGTTGATCGTGTCGTTAAATACATTTGAAGTAATTGAAAAATGGGCTGTCGTTGGAATTATTTCTTCCCATTCAATTTGCTTTACGTTTTCATATAGCTCATGTGCATCTCTTGCCGGAAACGAGGCTAATTCATAGAGTACTTGGCTGGCACAACGGAGACAAAGATTATAGCGAATACAGTCGTTGAGCGTGCCCTTTAGTTCAATGCGGGTGGGGAAGGCCTGGAGGTTCTTTCCTCCTAAGCTAACTATTTCTTGTTGTAAATATGGGGCAAGTCGCTTGTTACAAGTTATGACAATTTTGGCTTCGGAAATAAACAGATTCATTAACAGCGAAGTTAATTGCCTTCAATTTGGTAGCCTTAATATGGAGCCGGCAAAAAAAAAATCCCGCGAGTCGCGGGAATATGATTATTGTTCAATTTTTGAAGTCTCTTTTGGGTCCGGAGGTATTTCCGAATACGCCTTTTTGTAAAATTTATCCAGCATGGTTTTAAAATTCAAATCGCTTTCTTCTTCCTTGTTTTTACAGGAATTAGTTGGAAGAATTTTTTGTTCTGATTTCTGGGTTATTTCTTCGGCTTGCATGTTCTTGTCATTTGCAAATTGGATGCCTAAATATATTCAATACCCTGTAAAAAGGAATATTTTTTCTTTTCAGCCGTTTTTTCTTGATGGCTTTTTGCTAAATTTGTGTTTCATTATTTAATTAGTGTTTTTATAATCAATTACTAACAATTTTAATTCGGTTGTCACCTGATAGAAAAATTTCTTTTTAACTTTAGGTATAAAGCTAATACAAATACCGTTTAAAAACGGTAAAAATCGCTTTTGGGGCATACTACATTTGTCTTTTCCACAAACCCTTAAATGTCTTAAACGTTATGAACGAACAGAATTTTTTGACACCAACGGACGATTGGAATCTTAATCTTAAAGACGCATGGCAAGTATTGTGTTGGTGCAATATCTTGGGCGTAACAAAAGCCCAGCTAGAGCGGGCTGTAGATACTGTCGGTAGTGCTATAATGGATATTGAGGTACATTTTTCTAGGCCTTATGCTCGTGTATAAGGAGCGAAATGTACTTGTTGCATGATAGCATAAAACTAAAACGACCAGTCCGGTTGTTCGGAACTGGTCGTCCTTATTGATTTTTATACACTATCCTACGCCGATCATGTCGATGCTTCGGTGAACAAAATCAGTTAATTCAGCCCCTGTAAGCATCCCCTGGGAAAGAAGGGCAAGGTCAAAAGCTTGTTTTGCAAGCTTTTCTTTTTCTGTACCATCTGTACAGGCTAGTATTTTACCAATGAGCGGATGGTTGGCATTGACTGCTACCTTGTACCTGTCCGGCATTGCGCCATAGAAGCTCATTCCTCCTCCACCACCAAGTGCAGCCATATCTTTCATTCGGCGCATCCATTCATCCATCGTAACTGTTACCGGCAATTCATCGGTACTCAGACTTTCCACGGCAACATCCATTCCCGGCTTGTCTATTGCCTTTCCAAAAATCTCCTTCACACTTCCTAGTTGCTCCTCATTCAATACGCTGGGTATTGCATCTTCTTTTGGGATCAAGCGGTCCATAACGTCAGCGTCAACACGTCGGAAATGAACTTTCTCTAAATGCTGTTCCAAATGGGAGATGAAATGATTGTCCAATGGCGTATTCATGAGCAGTACATCATAGCTTCGCTTTGCAGCTGCTTGGATAAATGCGTCGTTCTTGGCAAGGTCATTGGTATAAAGTAGGACAACATTACCGTCTTTATCAGTTTGCAATGGGCTTACCTTTTCGCGATATTCTTTGGTAGTAAAGAATGCCCCTTCGGTATTGTTTAGTAAGGCAAAATCATTTGCTTTTTCTGCAAACTTCTGATCGCTGATGATGCCATATTTTACAAACAACCCGATGTCTGTCCATTTGCTTTCATAAGCTTTCCTGTCGTTTTTAAAGAGCTCCTGAAGTTTGTCAGCAACCTTTTTAGTAATGTAGTTGTTGATTTTCTTTACAGCACCATCAGCCTGCAAAAAGCTTCTTGACACATTCAAAGGAATGTCCGGCGAATCAATCACACCATGAAGCAGCATGAGGAATTCAGGAACGATATCTTTTACATCATCGGTTATGAAAACCTGGCGGGAATAGAGCTTGATTTTATTACGTTGTAGCTCAAAATCGGGTTTCAGCTTAGGGAAATACAAGACACCGGTTAGATTAAAAGGGTAGTCCACATTTAAATGAATCCAGAAAAGTGGGTCTTCTGAAAATGGGTACAATTCTCTATAAAAATTGAGGTAGTCTTCATCTTTAAGTTCGGATGGTGCTTTGGTCCAAATTGGCGTGGTATTATTGATAATATTGTCCACCTCCACTTCTTTCCATTGCTTCTTGCCCGCTGCATCTTCGCCGTCTTCAATACTTTCGGTTCTAGTACCAAATTGAATGGTTACCGGAAGGAATTTGCAATATTTGTCTAGAATCGATTGCAGCTTTTGCTCCTCAAGAAATTCCTCACTTTCTTCGTTGATATGAAGTGTTATGGTTGTGCCTCTTTCTTGGCGCGTGCCTTCGTTGATTGTATATTCTGTAGAGCCATCGCAGGACCAATGAGCTGGTGCTGCTCCATCTTGAAATGACAAGCTGTCTATTTCAACCAAATTGGCCACCATAAATGCAGAGTAGAATCCTAGTCCAAAGCGACCAATGATTTCAGAGGCATCTTTAGCTTCTTTGAATTTTTCAACGAATTCAGTAGCTCCGGAAAATGCGATTTGATTGATGTATTTCTTGATTTCTTCGGCGGTCATACCAAGGCCATTGTCCGAGATGGTTATTGTCTTGGAAGCCTTGTCCACAGCTACTTGCACCCGCAGGTCACCTAGTGTTCCCTTGAACTGCCCCAGGCTGGCAAGCCGCTTGATCTTTTGAGTTGCATCTACTGCATTCGACACCAATTCCCGAAGGAAGATTTCGTTGTCTGAATAGAGAAACTTCTTAATGATTGGAAAAATATTTTCCGTATGGATGGAGATTGTTCCTTGTTCTTGCATATTGAGTAGTATTTAATTTAAAGTATCGTAGGCCATTCAACAAAGCTTGTTCCATACTGCTTTTATTGCCAGATTGACAGGGTTACATGGGCACAACAAATAGAAGCTTGTCGTTGGAATTTTTTATAGCTAGAAATGAAGAAATGCTCCTAGAAGCCGGCCAAATCTTTAAAGCTTTTGGGCTGGGGGCGGAAATGCCGATTTGTCTTTGTCTAATATTGCTGCAGATTGGGTAAAAGACAGTCGTGTTCATGAGCGCAATATTTAAAGGGCACAAAAAAGCCGATGCATCGCATCGGCTTTCTAAACTGAAAAAGAAATTATTTCTTAGCAGTTTCAGCGCCTTTTTTGCAGCAGGCTTTAGCCTCTTTCTTGTCTTTCTTGCAGCAGTCTTTCTTGTCCTTATTGCAATCAAAAGCAAAAGAAGTTCCCGCAATCATAAGGCCGGCAACGATGAGCGTGAGCTTTTTCATAGAAATTCAATTTTTCTTGGTGAACTGCGAATTTAGGGTAAATGTGCCAACACTGAAACACCTCCTTGAACGATTTCATTAATCTTAACATCTACCAGAGTACCCAAGGGAAGATAGATGTCCACACGGGAACCGAATTTGATGAAACCAAATTCCTCATTTTGTTTAATTGGCTCAGCTTCTTTCTTGTAGTAGCAGATACGACGGGCAACAGCCCCGGCTACTTGCCGAAGTAAAATGGTCAAATTTTTGTTCTCAATCACCAAAGTAGTCCGCTCATTTTCAGTACTGCTTTTAGGATGCCATGCTACCAGGAATTTCCCGGCATGATATTTCATGTATCGAACCGTTCCATCAATCGGGCTACGGTTTACATGCACATTTAATGGACTCATGAAAATGGAAATTTGCAGCCGTTTGTCTTTAAAATATTCCGGCTCAAATGTCTCTTCTATCACCACTACTTTTCCATCTGCTGGTGCAACGATTAGCTTGTCGCCCTGGCTGAGTTGCCGTGCCGGTAATCGGAAAAACCAGATAACCCAAAACCAAAGTAGGAAGAAAACTATGTTCAAAGGATAACTCAGCCATGCGGGTAAGAAATTGAAGCTGAGATAGCCCAATAGTAGCCAAAGTAAAGTTGCAATTACAATGTACCAGTGGCCTTCGCGATGAATTTTCATAGTAGATTTTGTGTAGTCTTGGATAGGAGTGAATTTTGGAAAGAATGTCGGCGACTGCAAATGTAATCCAGTCTTGTGCTAGAATACTTTGATTGGTAAGGCTTCCATAAAGAGCCAGGCATAGAAGAACGCAAAAGGTACCGCTACTAACAAAGAATCAAATCGGTCTAAAGCACCGCCGTGGCCGGGCATGATTTTTCCACTGTCTTTCATATGCGCCAGCCGTTTCAATTTGCTTTCTAGTAGGTCTCCTGCAGTGCCGGCAACAGAAGCTATTAACGCAAGCAGCACCCAATCCACGATATGGAATAGCTGACTTTTCCATCCCCAAATTATGGCAAGTGCCAGAGTGAGCACTGCACCGCCAATTGTTCCTTCCCAAGTCTTTTTGGGAGAAATAGAGGAGAATGCATGCTTACCAATAAAAGAGCCGACCAGATAAGCCATTGTATCATTCATCCAAATGAGTAAAATCAAGGCTAAGGGTAATAGTAGGCTTTGTACGCGAAGCGTGTAGAGCATCAATGCCGGTACCGTGATATAGGCAAGCGCAGCCAACGCAAATACCCCCGATTTTAAGGCGGTATGTTTCGGCAGTATTGTGCTTAAGAAAATCAAAGGCAAGCCGACCAATAGCGGGGGGAGAAATTGTTGTAGCGCTACAGTTGGAGGCAGGCCTTGCAGCGCGGCAGCGACCGGTGGAAACCAAATCAGCACCAAGGAGTAAATTATAAGTGCGGGGAGTAGAAAATTAGGCCAATCAGAGTCATGGTATATCTTCTTTGCCATTTTTAGGAACTCTATCAAGCAAAGCACATCAATAAGAGAAATGAGTACGAGGAATGCCCATTGATTCCAGAGTAAACCCACCATCATGATGACAGAGAAAACAATAGCACTGGCAAGTCGGGTGAAAAAAGTGGGCCAATGAAGTGCCATAATCTAAAGGTATTTTTTGGGACTTGGTTAAGATTAAGGGTTACTGCGTTCTATGCGAAAGTCGTCCGACCAATTCATTCGTAGGGGCGTCTGTGTGCGTAGGAGCAAGATGAATGAAATTAAAAAAACGAGAAGCCCGATAATTGGATAATAGATCGGTAGGCTCTGCTCGGAATTAATCTTATCAGCAAGTTGCGCATCACCACCCGTCACTACGAGTACTACTTGTATTCCATTGTAAACAAAATGTGCCAGCATACTGCACAAAATGGAGCCTGTAAGGAAATAGATAAGTGCCAACAAACATCCAGCAATGAAGATGAAGACAAAACCGTATGGATTAAAATGAATAGCGGCAAAGAGTAGGGCTGTTGTCACAATCGGCACTGTCATGGATTTTTGAGTATCGGAAGCAGTAGCCGTATTGATTAATGTAGCATCGCTTGTCCCTTTGTGGAATAAACGGAGCATAACGCCCCGAAATACTAATT
>JAFDYA010000160.1 GCA_018267675.1 Bacteroidota bacterium | reverse complement strand
TAATTGAGTGTTGAAAGATTAGAAATTTCGTTGAAGGTGCAACAAATATAGGCTTCCCGCGCACACTTCCAAAATTCAAGAAAAAATTTTCCCGATGCTGAAATCCTTGCCAGTAGGGAATTTCCACAAAAACAAGTCCGACATTTCCAATATTTCAAAGAATTACTTCAGTTTCTACGCTAAAATCAAGCCCTCTTTCAGTCTTCTACTGCCATCACACTGCGGAATGCAATAAACTTATTCCCGAACTTTTTCAGCCCTTTCTCCCGCATAAATTGGCTATGGCTGTTGATGTATTCCTGATAATCCTCCAGAGAATCGCAAGTGTACTGTGCACTAAAGGTGGGTCCTTCGCTGTCGTCCTGCTCCAACAAACGACATAGTCTGGTCTCGGTAAATAATCCGGTCTTTAATAACTCGGGCATATGCTCTTCTTTCATCCAGAGTAGCCACTCGTCCGTGATCTCCTGACTAACCTTTATTGTAACGTTATAAATAATCATGGTGTACTGTTTATACCAACCGAACCTAAGGGACAAATACCTGGAGCGCATGGGGAACAATCCGAAATGCTAAACTGCTGGGGCAAGTATGCGTATCCCCATCTGTCTGCATCAAATGTAAATCGGGATGGGAAATCCGCAAGGTCTTCACTCGTCGGTGGAGTACATACCGGCTATTCTGAATCGTGCCGCGCAAGGCCCGCCAAACTAAGCCTCCGCCCAACATCTTTGGAAACCTTTTTATCACTGTGAGGTCAAGCCAACCGTCCGTAAAGCTTGCCTGTGGCGCAATCTGGAAGTTATACCCAAACTGTTGCCCATTGGCAACATTCACCAAAAACGCACGGATTCGAAATACTTCATCATCCAGCTCTATCGTCCATTCGCGCTCCCGATATTGCCAAAGATGTTTTGTAACCAGCCAGGAATACGCCCGAAGACCCCGACGCTTACTGGAGGCAAATCCTTGTGCAATCAACGCATCAAAACCTGCACCGGCATTGGATAGAAAGAGTTGGTCATTCACATAACCCACATCAATGGTCACGGTCTTTTGCCGATTAATGATTCCTATTGCAGCAATTGGGTTCAGCGGCCAGTCCAGGGAACGGGCAAAGCCATTGCCGGAGCCTTTCGGAATGATCCCTAGAATGGTATTGGATCCGACCAGCCCTTTTGCAACATCTGCTACTGAGCCATCCCCACCCACAGCCACCACGGCATAAGCCCCACTATCCGCCGCCATCTTTGCCAACTCGGTGCCATGTCCGATGTGTTCGGTAACTCGAAGTTCATAGGAAAAAACATCAGTATTCAGCTCCGATGCAATAGCTGCTTGAATGGCTTTGTTCCGTTCGGTCCCGCTATTAGGGTTCACGATAAAAACCAAATGCTTCAAGCCGGCAGTGGGACTCATACGATTTGTGCTTTCAAGCTTAGGTCAAGGCTTACGGCATGATGGATGATGGCGCCGCTGGAGATGAAATCCACGCCGGTACGCGCGTAGTCCACAATATTACTCAGGGTGATGCCGCCAGAAGCCTCGGTTTGGAACCGCCCATTAATCAACGATAATGCCGTTTCAATATCCGACGGCTTAAAGTTGTCCAGCATGATCCGAGTGACATCGCCGACGGACAACACCTCTCGTACATCTTGCAAGCTGCGGGTCTCAATGACAATATCCAATTTCAAATTATTGCTCCGCAGGTAATCATTCGTTTGAAAAATCGCATTGCGGATGCCCCCACAGAAATCAATATGATTATCCTTGAGCATGATCATGTCATACAGTCCCATTCTATGGTTTACGCCGCCCCCTATCTTCACCGCTTCCTTCTCAAACATCCGGAAGAGTGGGGTCGTTTTTCGGGTATCCAAAATCTTTGTTTTGTAGCCCTTTATCCGGTCCACATATTGATGGGTGAGTGTAGCAATACCGCTCATACGTTGCATACAATTCAACACCAAACGTTCGGCTTGCAAAATGGTATGCACGGAAGCAGTTACTTCAAAAGCCATTTCGCCCTTAGTCATCTTGTCGCCATCTTTCTTGAGCAATTCAAACTTGGCTTCCGGCTCTAAGAAATGGAAAATATCCTGCGCTAAGGCAACACCGGCAATAATTCCATTCTCCTTAATCTTGAGCAAAGCTCTGCCCTGCGTGCCTTTGGGTATGGAAGCCAAAGTAGAAAAATCGCCCCGGCCAATATCTTCGGCAAGTGCGTCTTTGATAAATTCAGTACGGGTCATTGCTTTTTGTAATTTTTTTGAAATGATAAAGAAAAATCAGGGTTACGCTTCAATCCGAGTGCCCAGCTCCACAATTGCTTTCAAAAGTACAGGCCAAAAAAAATCAAGACGAATGCCAGAGCAAATTAGCATCACCATAGCTCAAGAATCGGAACGAATTGTCGAGGGCATAGTCATAGATCCGCTTCCAATCTTGCCCAACAAAGGCTGCTACCAGGAGCAGCAAGGTACTTTGTGGCTGGTGAAAATTTGTGATCAGTGCATCGGTCATTTTGAAATGATACCCAGGGGCAATCATGATGCCGGTCTTTGCAAGGAAACGAGTAGTCTTACTTTGTTGCATCCAGCCAAGAATAGCTTCTATGGCGGCTTTCCTTGAAAAATCTGCATCGGGTTTCAGAGCATAGCATTCCCATTGATCCAGTTGAAAATCGCCACGATCAGCCAGCGGTTGTCGGGATATCTTCCACCCGAACCAATACAGACTTTCTAAAGTCCGCAATGCTGTAGTGCCGGCGGCGATGACCGGTTGGTCCCCCTGTTGCCAAAGCCGTTGTAGGGTTGCTTCGCTTAGCTCTATCCATTCCGAATGCATACTGTGTGCCCCTGCCGTTGCGGACTTTACCGGCTTAAAGGTACCCGCACCCACATGTAGGGTCAATTGAGTTGTGGCAACATCATTTGCCGCCAGCGCAGCCAGTACTTCATCGGTAAAATGCAGGGAAGCAGTTGGTGCGGCTACGCTTCCTTCACTTGCTGCAAAGACTGTCTGGTAACTACTTTCGTCCAATTCAGATGCGCTCCTGTTCATATACGGAGGGAGCGGCACTTGACCAAAATGCGCAAGTACTTCCGCAAATGATAATTCCGGATCGGACCATTCAAAATGAATACTGAAATCCTCGGCATTTCGTTGCATCATTCTCGCAGAAAGGCTTAATCCATTACCATCCTGCAATACCAGTGCTTGCCCTTCTTTCCACTTTGCCGCACCGCCTACCAAACACTGCCACTGTACCTCGCCTTTCTCTGCCATGGCTAAGGTCATATCAGCATAAATCGGTGCAGGCTCCAAACAAAAGATTTCAATAAGCCCACCACTATCCTTGCGAAACAATAGGCGCGCATGAACCACTTTAGCATCATTCAATACCAATAAGCTTCCGGAAGGTAAGAACTCTGGTAATTCAAAAAAATGGCGGGTTTGTATGTCTCCTTTTTCATAGACCAACAACTTAGCTTCATCGCGTTTGCTGAGTGGAAATCTCGCTATTCTTTCCTCAGGAAGCAAGTAGGTATAGTCTGCTATGGCCAGGCCTTTTGGGTCAACAATTTCATTCATTTCAATTCCGGAATATTGATACCGGTTATTTTTTGGTAAAGGTCGAGCGCGTAAAGATCTGTCATACCGGAGACGAAGTCCACCACAGATTGGACATCAGCATACCGATCCTTGCCGGTAATCAAGTATTGTTGTGGCACCAGCCGAAGGAGCTGTTGGCTTCTATACCGCTTAGCGTTCAATGCGGCATCCACAAAGGATTTCAACAAGCCTCCAATCACATGATAGCCGGCCACTTCTATCTCCAGCACCCCTTTATACCGATAGATTGCAGCCACCGAATAGGCGTTGACCATCTTCAGCAATTCTTGAATATGGCCGGGGAGCAATTCTAATAAAGAACAATTCAAAACTCCTCGAAGTAACGCATCCTCCTGGTTCAGAAAACAGTCTTTCAACTTCGCGACCATCAACCCAATCCATCGCGCTCGGATATACTGTACTTGCTGGTTCTCATCTCGTATCCGGCTCAGTGTTGCTTCAAGCTGTGCCAAGCTATCGTAGCCGCTCTCCTGCTCAAAAAAGGGAAGGAAAAGCTCTTTAAACTTTTGAAGTGTGCAAATACCGAGTCGGTGCGCGTCTTCCAAGTCAATGACCCGATAGCAAATATCATCAGCTGCTTCCACAAGATAGACGAAGGGATGCCGCGCAAAGACACTCTCGTAGCCGGGCAGGGTGAGCATACCCAAAGTAGCCGCCATAGTTCGGAATTCCTCTTTCTCGCTATCAAAGAATCCTGATTTTTTGGTTGCAATTAATCCGCTATACTTGTCAAAGCCTTCCAGGGAATTACAAGGATACTTGACAATTGCGGCCAGCGTAGCCAAGGTGAGTTTGTAGCCTCCAGCGAGTGGTTCATTGTAGGAATGACTAAGGATTCGATAAGCGTTTGCATTCCCTTCAAACTTCTGAAAATCGGCAAGTTGATTCGCGCTCAACTCATCTTGAAGTATCTGTGCCTGCCGAGGTTCCAGCTCCAGGAAAAAGCTCCTAATTGCGTCCTCACCTGCATGTCCAAAAGGCGGATTGCCGATATCGTGGGCAAGGCAAGCAGCAGCAACTACAAAGGGAAATTCATGGCGATAAAAATGATCCGCGTGACGTTCATGCTTGAAATGTCGGTCTGCAAGGCTGTCTCCTACTGCTTGTGCGAGTGATCGCCCAACGGAGGCCACCTCCAGACTATGGGTAAGCCGATTGTGAACAAACACAGCGCCGGGTAGTGGGAAAACCTGAGTCTTATTTTGTAGCCTTCTGAACGCAGAGGAAAAAATAATCCGGTCATAATCCCGAACAAACGAGGTACGTGCCTGATCGGGATTCCGGGCTTTAGTATTCGTCGTGCCGCTGCGTTGGTCGCTATACAAAGAAGCCCAGTGCATCACCGGGCCTTGAAACTCGTTCTGTTGTTCGGTGCTCACGTTTATTTTTCTTCTTCAGCTACCTTTGCTAGGAAGTAGTCGTTGGTCAATTTTCCCCAATGTGGCTCGTCCATACTGGTTCTATTTTCTTTTTCGAATAGCTCTTTTGCTTTCTGAAAATAAGGACTCGCTGCTTTAACACCACCGCCAAACATCTTTGGTGTGTAAAATTTCGAAATGCCGTGTTGTAAATAGATTCTTGGATTATCGGGATTCATTTCTTTTGCTGAAGCTAATTGTTCTTCAAATATCTTCCCATACTTAGCATAACGAGCCTGAGGCTTCACGGCCATTCGGGCGTTGGCCAAAATAGCGGCTACTACGTGGGTCTCATCAGTCTCTTTACCCAAAAGATGAACAGCATCGGCAAGATAGCCATCCCCTTCGTCCAGATAGGCATCGCGCTTTGCCTCATCCTTTTCAAAATAAGAAAGCTGTGCTCTGCTGTAGGCCGCGTAATACTGGGGAGCCCACGCTTCGGGGAATTTCTTTGCAATGAGTACCAGTTTATTTCCGGCATTAGTCTTGGCAGAGAAATCGGCAAATGTGGTGTCAAACTGAGTGAAGGTCTTCTGGAGGACGTCCTGATAATCGGTTTGTGCTTGAACCGACCATCCAGCCAGTAGGAGGCAAAGGAGCAAAGTGATTTTTCTCATGTCGCAAAATAAGGCAACAAAATTCTGAATTTGTCCTTAGGTTATAGGCATATTGTCGGCTAGGTGCCCAAAATCAGTCGGTGGAGCAAGGTGGCTACCGTAATTTTGCGGCGTTTAAGTTTATCTCATGTCTGAAGTATTAAAACCAGCGCCGACCCTTACTGCTAAAGATTTTCAAACAGACCAGGAGGTGCGTTGGTGCCCTGGCTGCGGCGACTATGTGATCCTGGCTTCTGTACAAAAAGTATTGCCGCAGATTGGAGTGCCCCGGGAAAACATTGTCATTATTTCCGGTATCGGGTGTTCCTCCCGTTTTCCTTACTACATGAATACTTATGGCATGCATTCTATTCATGGGCGTGCCGCTGCTATTGCGTCGGGGCTCAAGGCTACTCGTCCGGAGTTGAGTGTTTGGATTGTGACCGGAGATGGGGACAGCTTGAGCATTGGCGGTAATCATACCATCCATCTGCTTCGTCGAAATTTTGATGTAAACGTCTTGTTGTTTAATAACCAGATTTATGGATTGACCAAGGGACAATATTCTCCAACATCCGAAGAAAATAAACGTACAAAGAGCACCCCATTCGGCTCCATTGACCACCCCTTCAATCCGCTTGCATTAGCCTTGGGCGCGGATGCTACGTTTGTTGCACGGGCAATGGATCGGGATCCGAAGCATCTTCAGGAAATGCTCTTGCGCTCCCATGCCCACAAAGGTGCATCGTTCCTGGAAATCTATCAGAATTGCAATATCTTCAATGATGGTGCATTTGAAATATTCACTGAGAAAGGCTCAAAAGCAGACCACACACTTTTCCTAGAGCAAGGACAAGCCCTAAAATTTGGCGAAGGTGGGACCAAAGGTATCCGACTAGATGGCTACAAACCGCAGCTTGTTGACCTAGCCGAAGGATGGTCTGAAAACGATCTTTGGATTCATGATGAGACGGATTTTTATAAAGCGCAAATCTTGACTCGGTTCTTTGACAATCCGGCTAATGACCAAGCATTGCCCCGACCATTCGGCGTATTCTACAACGGCAGCCGCCCCTGCTATGAAGAAGAAATGCAACTCCAGTTAGAAGAAGCGTTGGCCAGCAAGGGTTTTGGCGACCTCGACAAGTTGCTGCAGGGGAAAGAAACCTGGGAAATTGTGGCATAGCCTAGCTTTAGGCCTCAAATAAAGCAAACTATGAACCCTCCGGACCTCAGCACAGAACTCCAGTTTAGAACAGCACGGAGTGGAGGCAAAGGCGGCCAAAATGTGAATAAGGTAGAAACTATGGTGGAAGCCATTTGGCAGCCTTCCCAAAGCCTACTCTTTTCTGAAGAAGACAAGCTGCGCATCATTCAAAAACTTGCCGCAAAAATCAATAAGGCAGGCGAGCTCTTGGTGCGCGCCTCAGAACACCGAAGTCAGTTGGAAAACAAATTGCTGGCACAGCAAAAACTAGAGCTATTGGTCGGCAAATCTTTAATAAAACCCAAGCCCAGGAAGGCGTCTAAGCCATCAAAGGCCGCTATCCAACGTCGGCTGGATGACAAAAAGATGGCCGCTAAAAAGAAAGAAAATAGACGCAATAGTTGGTGAATGCTGCGCCTATCGGGCATCATAATCCACGACAACCCTTGCCGTTTTCGGATGACTCTGGCAGGTAAGGATCCAACCTTTGGCCACTTCGTCCGGCTCTAGAGCATAGTTCACTTCCATTTCCACTTCACCTTCAATCAATTTTGCCCGGCAGGTACTGCACACACCGCCCTTACAGGCATAGGGCAGATCAGCACCTTTCGCTAAGGCAGCATCCAAAATGCACTTGTCGTTAAAGCCAAGCTCTAGCTCAAAAGTGGCTCCATCCACGCAAACGCTTACTTGGCTTACCTGAGCGGCGTCCTTTGCATGTGCCTCTACCCATTGCTCATGGTGTTCTTGTGGTTGATCCGGCGAACTAAATAATTCCAGATGCACTTGCTGTTGCTCCATTCCCAAGAGCAACAATTTCTCCCGCAGGGCCAAAATCATTTCTTCCGGCCCACAGAGGAACACCTCATCTGTGGTCTTAATATCAATCAGCCCTTCAAAAAACTGTTCACACTTAGCTGCATCTATCCGTCCATTAAACAGCGGCACATCCATCAATTCCCGGCTCAGCACATGATAGACCCGAAGGCGGTTCATATACTGGTTTTTCAAGCCTTCTATCTCCTCGCGGAAAATAATACTGTTGCGGTCTTTGTTGCCATATACCAAGGTGAAATTAACCTCAGGATCTTGTGCTAGTGCATCTTTCATGATGCTCATTACCGGTGTAATGCCCGAGCCTGCGGCAAAAGCCAAATAATTTTTACCCAATTTCTTAGGGCAAAAATTACCCATAGGCGGCATCACTTCCAGGGTATCGCCTTTCTTGAGCAATGTATTCGCAAGTCCGGAAAACTTGCCACCGGCAACTGCCTTTATTGCTACCCGCAACTCCTCCTCATAGGGTGCAGCACAGATGGAATACGAACGACGCACTTCTGCACCGGCTATTTGCACCCGGAAACTGAGATACTGGCCGGGTTTGAAACTAAATGTTGTGCGCAACTCTTCCGGAAGCTCCAAAGCCACAGAAACACAATCAACTGTTTCGGGCCGAACTTCAGCCACTTTCAATTCGTAAAACTTTAAGGCAGACATGGCGCGAAGATAATATGCCGGAGTACCTTGAACTATAGATTTTACCTAAAGAAGGCTCCTGATCGTGCTTTCTTTGCGCCGCGCAAAACTACCCAGAACATTGCACTATGGAATTACTGCTCAATAGTTCTAGACTAAGCATTAGAAAACTAGAAATCGCCGACGCTATGGGTTTGTTTGAAATGGATAGCGACCCCGACGTGCATCGGTATCTGGGTACTCAGCCCCTCACGCAGCTAAGCGAAGCCGAAGACGTCATCCGGCTCATCCAACAACAATATCAAGACTACAGCATTGGCCGTTGGGCTGTGGTTGACCGTATATCTGATGAGTTTTTGGGCTGGACAGGCTTTAAATGGATCACTGGCCCAGTGAATAATCATACCAATTTCTATGATTTTGGGTATCGGTTCAAAAGAAATCAATGGGGAAAAGGATATGCCTTTGAGGCAGGAAAGCTTGCTCTGGAATATGGAACCAAGCAACTGGGACTACAGCCCGTTTTCGGAATGACACATGTAGATAATCACGCATCAAGAAAAATATTAGAAAAGTTAGGTTTTACGTTTGTTGAACTATTCCAAGATGAATACACGCAAAAATTGCCGGTACCGGTACCCGATGTGACTTGGTATCGGCTCTAGTATCTTCCTATTGAAATCCTTTATGCCTAAAACATCGAAATCTAAAAACATATTGCTAGGAGCGGATGTACTTTTGCGGCCAATATGACAACGACGCAGACCATAGAAGACGTGGTCATCAAATTTGCAGGTGATAGCGGCGACGGGATGCAATTGACCGGCTCTCAATTTGCTAATAATACCGCCCTTATCGGTGCCGACCTGTCCACCTTCCCTGACTTTCCTGCGGAAATACGGGCACCACAAGGCACCGTACCCGGTGTAAGTGGCTACCAGCTTCATTTCTCGTCCAATAGAATCTATACACCCGGTGATACTTGCGACGTGTTGGTCGCCATGAATGCCGCTGCCCTAAAGGTGAATCTGAAAGCCTTGAAAAAAGGCGGAATGATCATAGCCGACACGGCAGGGTTTGACGTAAAGAACCTTCGCCTGGCAAAATATGATGCAGGAGTGAATCCCCTGGAAGATGGCTCCCTACAAGGCTTTGAGCTGCACAAAATCGATGTGTCCAAGCTAACACGAGAAGCTTTGAAAGACATTAGCCTAGGGACTAAGGAGAAGGATCGGGCGAAGAATATGTTTGTGTTGGGCTTCTTGTACTGGCTTTATAATCGGGATATGACCAGTACACTATCCTTCCTCAATGACAAGTTTGGTAGCAAGCCGGACATCCTGGATAGTAACATTAAAACCTTACAAGCCGGATATAATTATGGAGAGACCGTTGAGGCCTTTCATCAACGTTACAAGGTAGCTAAGGCAAAACTAGCGCCGGGGCATTATCGGAGCATTACTGGAAATACTGCTCTTGCCTATGGTCTCATTGCCGGTGCACAGAAAAGTGCATTGCCCATGTTTTTGGGCACGTATCCTATCACACCGGCATCTGATATACTACATGAGCTGGCTCGGTATAAGAATTTTGGCATTCGTACCTTCCAAGCGGAGGATGAAATTGCAGGAATAAGCGCCGCTATTGGCGCCGCCTACGGCGGCTCCCTCGGGGTAACGACAACCAGTGGGCCGGGCATGGCCTTAAAAACGGAAGCAATGGGCCTGGCGGTAATGCTGGAGATACCATTGGTCATCGTGAATGTGCAGCGGGGCGGTCCTTCTACAGGCCTCCCAACAAAAACGGAACAAAGTGACCTGCTCCAAGCATATTATGGGCGGAATGGCGAATGTCCCATGCCTATTGTTGCCTCCGCAACTCCTAGCGATTGCTTTGATGCGGCCTATGAAGCGATCCGCCTAGCCTTGCGCTATATGACGCCTGTAATTCTACTTTCAGATGGCTATATCGCCAATGGTGCAGAGCCCTGGAAGTTTCCAAAAAGCTCCGAGCTGCCGCCGATCGTAGTCAATTTCAAAAAAGGTCTTGATGCTGGTGAGGACAAGTTTCTCCCCTATTTGCGGGACGAACGCTTGGTACGAGCTTGGGCGGTACCCGGTACTGAAGGCTTGGAACACCGCATTGGTGGCTTAGAGAAAGAATACGATACCGGCAATGTGAGCTACGATCCGGATAACCATGAACGAATGGTCAAGGTGCGCGAAGCCAAAGTTCAAGGTATTGAAAACGATATCCCATTGCAGAAAATGGACAGCGGAGCCGAAAAAGGTAAAGTACTCGTACTCGGTTGGGGCTCCACCTATGGTGCCATTAAAAGTGCGGTCCAGACCTTGCAAAGTGCCGGCCATGCCGTGTCTCACGCGCATTTGCGCCACCTCCGTCCCTTTCCTAGCAATTTAGGAACACTCCTCAATAATTTTGAAACTGTGCTCGTTCCAGAGTTGAACAATGGTCAATTAGTAAAAATCATCCGCGACGAATACTTAGTAGATGCAAGAGCGTATAATAAAATTAAAGGAATACCTTTCAGCAAAACAGAGCTTATAGACACAATCAAAACCCTACTATAGGCACCAAGATGAAATTTTGATTTGTAGAAATTCAAATTGTCGTACCTTCGCACTCCTTTAATAAAAACTCAAAGGCAGCAATCCCTAATTTTTGCCTTGCTTAAATTGAAATAGAACATGAAACGTACTTACCAACCGCACCGCCGCCGTCGTAAAAGTGTACACGGTTTCCGCAAGCGTATGAGCACTGCAAATGGCCGTAAAGTATTAGCCAGCCGTCGCGCTAAAGGTCGCCATAAGCTGACCGTGAGCGATGAACTTCGCTTGAAATAAACCCACAGAAGCTATGTCTGCGCGGAACACACTTGGTGTCGGCCAGCGTATGAAGCGGGAGCAAGAAATCGAAGCGCTTTTCCGGTCCGGGAAAGCGCTTTCCGTTTTTCCGCTTAAATTGATTTGGCGCAGCCTGCCACTTGAAGACCAGCTCTTCAATATCCAGGCAGGCTTCTCTGCACCAAAAAGGAGGTTTAAAAAAGCTACCGATCGCAACCGGATCAAACGCTTGATGCGCGAACAATTCCGCTTGCACCGCGAATTATTGGCTAATAGCCTCCCCGCCAACCTCAGGATTCAGATCTTTTTTCTATATATTGGTGCAGAACTGCCGGACAGCAATGAGATGAAAGAAACGATGGCAAAAGCACTCCTGGCTTTACATTCCAAACAAAAACTGAATCGCGATGCGTAAACTGGCCTCATTTTTGATATTAGCATTGATCCGATTATACCAATGGCTCTTATCTCCGTTGCTTGGTGCCAGCTGCCGTTATACGCCCACTTGCAGTGCTTATGCTGCAGAAGCGATAAAGAAATACGGCGCTTGGAAAGGTGGATGGATGGCGATAAAACGAATAGCCTCCTGCCGCCCGGGAGGTGGTCATGGATACGATCCGGTACCGTAATTTTAAACACTCAATTCTTAACCATATCAAGAATAGAAAATCATGAAGCTAAAATCCATTTTCCTCGCACTTTGTGCTCCACTTTTCTTTGCGTTCTCGGCCAATGCACAAGCTCCAACTCCAAAAGCAGCTGTGGTACGCTATGACAAGACAGACCGCCCCGGACTGACCATTGAATTTCCTGCTGCAAGTGATATCGTTGAGACTGCCCTCCGTAATCATTTGAGCAAAGCCGGATTTAGCAAACGCAGCTCCAGAAAAGGATTCGATACCTACAAAGCACAAAATTGGGACGAAATCTCCGGGAAGCAGGTGGACGTCTATACCAGTGTGACCGGTAATAAAAATACCAGTATGGTGAGCCTATTGGTGAGCAAGGGCTATGACAACTTTGTAACTGCCGAGAATGATCCCGACATGTTTGGCAAGATGCAAACCTTCATGACTTCTTTGCAAGATGATATTGCGCAAGAACAATTGAAAGTTGATCTTGCGGTACAACAGGATTTGCTTAAAAATGCAGAACGCGATTTGAGTAAAGAACAAGACAATACGAAGAGCCTTCAGAAACAAAAAGAGGAAATCGAAAAGAAAATCTCAGGAAGTAACGACAAACAAAACGAGATAACGAAAGTGATTGGGGTGATCAAGGGTAAAATCCAAGAGATGCAATCTCGCTTGAAATAAGTATTAGATAGACTCAGCACCAGTACTACTGGTGCTGAGTTAAAATAATGGAAGCCGGCCCAAAGATTTTGAGCCGGCTTCGTTGTATCGGAACAATACTCTGCGCATGGGTGGCCGCGCCCCGGATAGTAGCGGATACCCCGCAGTCCCCGCTGGGAAGCGGGGACGAGGAGTATGAGCGGATAGCCGGAAATGGCGCCCAAAAAAAGAATAAAAAATACCCGAAACCTCTACGTTGGCTAGGGCTTGAGCTGTACAAGTGCCAGTTTTTCGTACTTTCCATCCGGTTTGCGCAGTAGCTTAATTACTGCATAACCAAGGTTCAATTTTGTTGGAATTTTTTGCCTGATGCCTTCTCTGTTTCCTGTTGCTCCTGCCGCAATATTTGCTGATGTGATTCTGCCTTTGGCACTGCCTCGGGTGCTTACCTATGGTGTGCCCATCGCGCTCCAGGAAAGCATCCAAGTGGGGATGAGAGCGGAAGTGAACTTGGGGAAAAACAAGAAATATTCCGGCATCATCACGCGCCTACATTCCGAACGACCGGAAGACTATGAGGTAAAACCGATCCGCGCCTTGCTTGATGAACATGCGATCGTTAGCCCGACTCAACTACAATTCTGGCATTGGGTGGCCGAATACTATGCTGCGACTCCCGGCGAAGTGATGCAAGCGGCCTTGCCAGCCCATCTAAAACTTAGTGGAGAGACAAGCCTGTATTGGAATGCGGACGATATTGATCCGGACTGGTCGGATGTGGCACAATACGTGGCAGCGGAATTGCGTCATCGTCGAAGTATGCGCATCTCCGAGCTACGCAAGCTGCTCGGACCAAAATCGCTCATCCCGGTGATCCAAGAATTATTGCAGGCGCAAGCTGTCTTAATTAATGACGAACTGGAAGAGCGTATCACGAAAAAGAAAGTAAACGTCATTTCACTCAGCCCGGAATACCAGGAAGAACAAGCCCTGCATCAGCTTTTTGATGAACTGGCCCGCGCCCCAAAGCAATTGAATACCCTAATGGCTTTCCTTGCCGCCAGTGCCCATACCGGAGGAAGCATTACCCTGGAAGAGATGCTGCAGGATGATCGCGTGAATAGAGGCACCCTGATGCTGCTTCAGAAAAAGCAAGTACTTCAAATAGAAAAGAAAACGGTTGACCGACTACAACCGGCAAAGCTGAGTGGGAAGCAAGTGGAATTCGAACTCTCGGAAGCCCAATCGATCGCCTTCAAGAAAATACAAGAAGGCCTGGAAGAAAAAGAGGTGGTGCTCCTGCAGGGTGTGACCGGAAGTGGAAAAACATTGCTGTATATCCAGGCTATAAGAGATGTACTGGCAGCGGGAAAGCAAGCGCTTCTATTGCTTCCGGAAATTGGATTGACCACTCAATTGGTCCGCCGATTAAGTGCCTATTTTGGTGAAGAGCTCGGTGTCTATCATTCCAAATTCTCGAACAATGAGCGAGTAGAAATATGGGAAAAGGTGCAGCAGAAAAAATACCAAGTGGTAGTGGGGCCTCGTTCTGCTCTTTGGCTTCCCTTTGATCACTTGGGCATCATCATCTGCGATGAAGAGCATGATGGCTCCTACAAACAACGGGATCCTGCACCGCGCTTTCATGCTCGCGATGCGGCCATCTATTTAGCCGGCCTGCATCAGGCAAAGGTCATCCTCGGCTCAGCGACGCCTAGTGTGGAAAGCCTACACAACGTAATGCAGAAAAAATATGCCTATGCAGGATTGAAGGAACGATATCAGGGAATAAAAATGCCGACGATAACAATGGTACAGGCACAATCCCTGGAGCAGGTGCGCAAGTTGGGTTTTCATATTCTTACTCCCGAGCTACAAGCCGCTATGGCCAAGGCTTTGGAGGATAAACGCCAGATCATTCTGTTTCAAAACAGACGAGGGTATGCACCATTCCAACTCTGCACGCTGTGCGGCTGGGTGCCTCAGTGTACCCACTGTGCCGTATCGCTCAACTATCATAAGACGAGCGACCGGATGCATTGCCATTATTGTGGCACAACGACGCTACCGCCTTCTATTTGTGCCCAATGCGGTTCTAATAAAATCCGATTGAAATCTTATGGCACGGAGCGAATAGAAGAAGAAGTGAAATTGGCCTTCCCGCAGGCTCGTGTAGCGCGGATGGATATTGACTCTATGCGGGGAAAAAATGCATTGCCCCGTCTGCTGGACAATATGGAAGCTCAAACAATCGACGTACTGGTAGGGACACAAATGGTGGTAAAGGGTTTGGACTTTGCGCCAGTGGCTCTGGTCGCTATCCTTTCCGCCGATTCTTTGTTGTCCTTCCCAGACTTTAGAGTGAATGAGCGGGGCTTCCAGCTGATGGAGCAAGTGAGCGGGCGAGCAGGAAGGGCTGATGGTGATGGGCGGGTAATCATCCAGGCTTACAACACGGAACACCAAGTGTTGCAATGGGTGAGCGGACACGATGTGCAAGCCTACTACAAAGGCGAAATTGGGTTTCGAAAGCTGTTTAACTATCCGCCATTCTCCAGAATGATAAAAATAATCATGAAGCACCAAGAGCTGGAGCGTGCCGAACTGGCAGTGGAAAGAATGGCCAAGGAATTGGCAGTATGGGAAGGTATCGCCATTCAAGGGCCGGTACCGGGTTTAATTCCACGAATCCGCAATCAATACGTGCAGGAGCTGTGGTTGAAATGCCCAAAGAGTAAGGCGGTATTAGTCCCGTTAAAGCAATTCCTACTCCAACAAAAGGCGCAAATCTGTGCCTTGAAAGGGAATAATCGGCTGCAAATAATAATTGACGTGGACCCAGTCTAGCAGATTTGCTTGAGCAGAATACTGACCGCTGAACCAAATTTTGACAATTCATTTCCCTGAATTTTTTGAAACTTTACTTGTAGCCCCGCGTTCAGGATTTAATCAATAAATAGAATATGAAAACTCCATTTTTTGCACTTGCCTTAATCTCTATTTTATCCTTAGTAGCCTGCAAGAGCAAAGATGACCCACAGCCTAGTATTGGCGGTAAGGGCGGCAATGCTACGCTGAATGTAACCCCAAGGCATCATGGCAAAGCCATTGATAGTTGCACCATCTATATCAAATACAATGCGACGGATGCACCCAATACCGGGCAATATGATGACAGTATTAAGTGTAGCCCAATTGGTGGTGTCCCTGTGGCGAGTTTTACCAAGCTGAAAAAAGGAAACTATTACCTCTATGGCTTTGGCTGGGATCCTACACTCACGCCACCACAACATGTGAAGGGAGGCTATGCCTATCCTATCCAAACCGAAGAAGTTCAAAGTGTTGACCTAGCTATATCCGAAGACTAGGAAGGCTATCTCGTAAACTGGAAAAGTGGCGCAGGACAAAGCAGTGGGGAAAGTGTAAATTGCACACCATCCCCAGGCTATTTCATGCAGCTACCTACCGGTAAAAAAATCTATTTCGCTTCCGATTTTCACCTCGGCATTCCCAGCTTAAAAGCCAGTATCGAGCGGGAACGTAGGCTCTGTCGATGGCTGGAAATGATCCGAGAAGATGCGGCAATGATCTATCTCGTAGGCGACATTTTTGATACTTGGTTTGAATATAAAAATGTTGTCCCTAAGGGGCATACGCGCTTTTTAGGCAAGCTGGCGGAGCTCCGCGATTCCGGGCTGGAGATAGAAGCCTTTACCGGCAATCATGATCTCTGGATGCGGGGCTATTTCGAATCAGAATTGAATATTCCGGTGCATCATCATCCCATCCGCCGCAGCTTCAACGGCAAGAATTTCTTGATCGCACATGGCGACGGTCTGGGGCCTGGGGATCATGGCTACAAAATCTTGAAAAAAGTGCTCCGTAGCCCTTTTGCACAATGGCTCTACCGAAGGTTGCACCCGGATACCGGAGTGGGCATGGCCGGTCGGTTCAGCAGGATGGGACCCAAACATACGGACGACGACAGCAATGCTTTTCTTGGCCCGGAGAAGGAGTGGCTAGTACAATATTGCTTGCAAATCTTGGAACAAGAACCAATGGACTTCTTCATTTTTGGCCACCGGCATTTGGCCCTGGAGTACGAACTCCCAAAAGGTGCAAAGTATATCAACCTGGGCGACTGGCTGCGCTATGATAGCTACGCCGTGTTTGATGGGACTGAGCTCTCCTTAAACTACTTTAACCCTACACAGAAGGCATGAAACGACTACTACTCCTCCGCCATGCGCAAACCCACGACGCCGCACGGGGACAGGCAGATATTGATCGAACCCTTACCAGGCGCGGAGTACAAGACGCTCAAGCGATGGCAGATCTTTTGCGTCGCAAAGGCATCATTCCGAATATCCTACTCTGTAGTACCGCGACCCGTACCCAGCAAACGGCGGCAATCTTCGGAGAAATCCTTAATGTGCCCACTGATAATATTCATAAACACGAGGCGTTCTATCATGCATCGTCAACAATATTTCTTGACGCGCTCTATGCTCTGGAGGACACCGTAGACACTGCCCTGATCGTAGCACACAACCCGAGTATTTCCTTGTTTGCCTCTGAAATTTCCAATGCCACATTGGCAATTGACATGCGCCCGGCAAGTATGGTGGGCCTTACCTTTTCAACGGATAAATGGACATCAATTGACCAAGCCTCCCGAACACTTTTTTTGATCGAAAACCCGACAAGTATTAATGGCTAAGACAAAGCAATCTCCAAAAGAAATAGCCTGCCAACTCTTTGAAGCACATTTTGGGCAACAAGGTAATAAGGTGCACATGTTGGCTCTTTCCGGATCGGACAGGTGCTACTACCGCCTATCGAATGAGCAACATACAGCTATTGCAACACTGAACGAAAACGTT
>JAFDYA010000015.1 GCA_018267675.1 Bacteroidota bacterium | reverse complement strand
TCATCTAAAAACATGGATTTATTAACTCCCGAACTCGGACTCTTCGTTTGGACTTTAGTCGCCTTCGGTATCCTTTATTTTATCCTTAAGAAATTTGCCTGGAAGCCTATTTTGGGCGTACTCGCAGAAAGAGAAAAGGGTATTGCAGACTCAATTGCCACTGCAGAAAGAGTACAAGCCGAAATGGCACAATTGAAAAGTGAAAATGAAAAATTGATGCAAACTGCACGGGAAGAGCGTAGTGCAATGCTCAATGAAGCCAAGCACATGAGCGACACAATAATCGCCAAGGCAAAAGAAGATACTCGTGCCATTGCGGATAAAATGATTGCTGATGCGCAACAACAAATTCAACATCAAAAGATGGCTGCCATGACCGATGTGAAAAACCAAATCGGAGCGTTGGCTGTTGAAGTTGCAGAGAAGGTATTACGCCAAAAGTTGGGTACCGAAGATGCTCAGAATGCATACAATGAGCTCCTTTCAAAAGATGTAACCTTAAACTAATAAACTAGCAGAAAAGCTTTTTAGCATTCATTCGTTCAATCTTTTGCCATGCTCAATCCCCGTCTCGCCTCCCGCTATGCCAAGAGCCTTCTGGATCTTGCTATGGAGACAAAGTCTATAGATGCTACCCTAAAGGATGTGCAACTTTTGCAAGCCACAATCCAATCTAATCCCGAGCTCGGCCTAGTACTGAAAAGTCCGATCATTAAAGGAGATAAGAAGGAAGCAATTATTCAATCAATTTTTGGCAATCAACTATCCGCATTAACACGTGGCTTCCTTCGTTTGCTCCTTTCTAAAGGAAGAGAAGGAGTACTCGTGGAAATGCTTGGAGCCTTCATTCATCAATATAAAGTGATGAATCATATCAGTCAGGTTCAGTTGATCACCGCAGCTCCAGTAAGTGCTTCCGTTCAAGAAATAATCCGTGCCAAAGTAGCTGCTGCATTACCGGGCCAGACAATTGATATGACGACGAAGGTAGCGCCTGAATTAATCGGAGGATACATACTTGAAATGGGAGATAAACGTGTAGACGCATCCATTCGCCGAGATTTGCAGGAAATTAAAAAGCAGTTCCTAGAGAATCTATATATCCCGAATATCCGATAGCGGTAGCGCAAAATCCAAACGCTCCAAATCAAAAAATTTTTAAGCTAAACGCATTAATTTAATACCATGGCAGAAATAAAACCAGATGAAATAAGCGCCATTCTGCGGCAGCAACTCACCAATTTTGATGCCGGTGCATCCCTAGAAGAAGTAGGAACAGTACTTACTGTTGGAGACGGTATTGCCCGTGTGTATGGGCTTACCTCCGTTCGTCAAGGGGAATTGGTACAGTTTGAAAATGGTGTACAAGCCATTGCCCTCAATCTTGAAGAAGACAACGTAGGGGTCGTAATGATGGGCGACTACTCCGAAATAAAAGAAGGTGCAACCGTACGTCGTACCGGCCAAATCGCCTCCATTAAAGTGGGCGAAGGAATGTGTGGCCGTGTGGTGAATACCCTAGGCCAGCCAATTGATGGTAAGGGTCCAATCTCCGGGGAGCTTTATGAAATGCCCTTGGAGCGCAAAGCTCCTGGTGTAATCTTTCGGGAGCCAGTTAAGGAGCCTTTGCAAACGGGAATTAAGGCGATTGACGCCATGATTCCAGTGGGCCGTGGACAACGGGAATTGGTAATCGGTGACCGCCAAACTGGTAAGAGTGCTATCTGTATTGATACAATCATCAATCAGAAAGAATTTTTTGCAGCCGGCAAGCCTGTTTACTGCATTTATGTAGCTATCGGACAGAAAGCATCTACCGTGGCTCAAGTAATGAAGACTTTGGAGGATAATGGAGCGATGCCTTATACAATCATTGTATCCGCTTCTGCATCCGATCCGGCACCATTGCAGTTCTTCGCACCATTTGCGGGCGCAGCAATCGGTGAGTTTTTCCGGGATACTGGTCGACCTGCCCTAGTTGTTTATGATGATTTATCTAAGCAAGCAGTAGCGTATCGTGAGGTATCCTTGTTGCTCCGTCGCCCGCCGGGTCGTGAGGCTTATCCCGGTGACGTGTTTTACCTGCATAGCCGCCTCCTTGAGCGTGCTGCTAAGGTGATTAATAATGATGAATTGGTGAAGTCTATGAATGATTTGCCCGAGAGCATCAAACATTTGGTTAAGGGAGGTGGTTCGTTGACAGCCTTGCCGATCATTGAAACACAAGCTGGTGACGTGTCAGCCTACATCCCAACCAACGTAATCTCCATCACAGATGGCCAGATCTTCTTGGAAGGCAACCTCTTTAATGCCGGTATCCGTCCTGCCATTAACGTAGGTATTTCCGTAAGCCGTGTAGGTGGTAGCGCCCAGATTAAGTCAATGAAAAAGGTTGCCGGTACCTTAAAGTTGGACCAAGCACTTTACCGGGAGTTGGAAGCCTTCTCCAAGTTTGGCGGTGACTTAGATGCAGCTACTAAAACCGTTATTGACAAAGGTGCCAGAAACGTGGAAATATTGAAACAACCTCAGTTTTCACCTTACTCCGTTGAAAAGCAAGTTGCCATAATTTATTTAGGTACCAACAACCTGATCAGAGAAGTTCCGGTTAAGCGCGTTAAAGAATTTGAAGATCAATTCTTGCGTGAATTGGAATTGAAACACCCTGAAATTCTTGCTGAGTTTAAGAAAGGTAATCTACCTGAAGAAGGCTTGAATAAATTGACCAAATTAGCCGACAATATTGCGGCACAGTTTAAGAACTAAGTGTTAGAAATAAGGAAACGAGCCTCGCATTGCGAGGCTTTTTTTTGCCCAAACCTTCCCCTTGGCTTTGCGATCATTCTATAGTATTCTTTTTTTAGGAAGAATTGCGATTGGCCTTTTTCACTTTCATTGCATTTGCCACAGAGTGTATTTCAACCGTTCAGCTTCAACTGTTCAAAGAAATGTTCTGGTTCAGGCACATTTCCTCCGTTTTCACTCCGTATCTGAATCAGTCTATTTGCGCCATTCTCTGTTGGAAATTCTGGGATTAACTCCGGCAAATCATCCGAACTTCATAGAATGGCAAACCGTCTTATTCACGAATCCAGCCCCTATCTTTTACAACATGCCCACAATCCGGTAGATTGGTTTCCCTGGGCAGAAGAAGCCTTTAGAAAGGCAAAAGAGGAACAGAAAATTATTCTGGTATCCATTGGCTATTCAGCCTGCCATTGGTGCCATGTAATGGAGCGGGAGAGTTTTGAGGATGCTACCGTTGCCGCCTATATGAACCAGCACTTTGTCTGCATCAAAGTAGATCGTGAAGAGCGACCGGATGTTGACGCTGTTTACATGGACGCTATACAGGCACTTACAGGGAGCGGCGGCTGGCCCTTGAATGTGTTTCTAACACCGGATAGGCAAGCCTTTTATGGAGGAACATATTTCCCGCCCAAACCGGCATACAGTCGTGCTTCTTGGCGACAAATTCTCGAACGGGTACAACAGACTTGGGAACAAGCAGCGGAGGATATTCATTCGCAATCAAGACAGATTTTGAACTTGCTGCAACAAGCAAATATTGGCCTCGGCAATACAACCGAAACGATAACGGCTGCGGCGTTTGATCAAATGGAGGTTCAAATTTTGAAACAAGCAGATAAGGTATGGGGTGGCTTTGGGAATGCTCCAAAATTTCCCAATTCCATGACCATTTCTTTTTTGCTCGAGCATTATCACTACACCGAAAGCAAAGGAGCATTAGATCAAAGTTTACTCAGCCTAGACAAGATGATTGCCGGTGGGATTCACGATCACTTGGGAGGTGGGTTTTGTCGTTATAGCACCGATAGGCAATGGCTTGCACCGCACTTCGAGAAGATGCTCTATGACAATGCATTGATGGTACTTTCTCTTTGCGATGCGATACGGTACTCCGGTGAAAGCCGCTATAGGCAAGTCGTTCAGAAGACGATTGCTTTCGTTGAGCAGGAATTGCAAGCACCGGATGGTGGTTTTTATTGTGCTCTGGATGCCGATTCGGAAGGGGTTGAAGGAAAGTATTATACCTGGACTTATGATCAGTGGCTAGAGGCTACTAATGGCGGCAATGCCTTTATGGAAGCCTATTTCGGGATTAGTAAGGATGGAAATTGGGAAGGCACTAACATCTTACACTGTCCTAAAAATGTCAGTGAACTTTGCACTGATTTTAGCCTTTCTGAAAGTCAAGGACAAGAAATTATAGCCCAAACCTCGCAGCAATTGCTTGCTGCGAGAATGAATCGGATCCGTCCTCAGACTGACGAAAAGATGATACTCTCTTGGAATGCGCTAATGAATATAGCCTTGTGCCGAGCAGCAGTTTGTTTGTCGGACGCGGCAATGTTATCAAGGGCGAAGGAACACCTGTGCTGGATGCGTCGATCATTTTTTTGTAGTACAGGCACTGTAGGTCGTGTTTATAAAGACGGGCAGGTAAGGATAGCTGCTACACTCGAAGATTGGGGCCTTTTTTTACGTGCAATGATTGATTTAGCAAGTGCTTCCGGCGAATTAGATCTAATCGTTGATGCTGCGCAATACTTGAATAAAGTTCTCGCTGATTTTGCGCTAGAAGGCCATACATTTCTAGCGTTTACTGATAAGACCCAAAGCGAATTGCCTCTTCGAAAAGTGGAAATTTATGACGGCGCAATTCCCGCCTCAAATTCAGTAATGGCAAGTGTTCTTTTGCAGCTTGGTCTCTTGATGGAACGCTCAGATTGGTATGCAAAAGGCGAAGAATTTTTCCACAGAATGCTAAGCGAAGCAAAAGCATATCCTACCTCTTTTTCGAATTGGGCTGTAGGGCAGCAAAGGCTCTTGAAACGACCGAAAACAGTACTCGTTATGGGCGAATTAGCAGCAGGAAGTAATCAGGAATGGAGAAAATTATTCCCGCCGCATTGCTTAGTTATACCTATAAAACAGCCCAATTCAAAAATTCCTTTAACAATGGGAAAGAAATGTGAAAGAGATTCCCTTATTTTTGTCTGCACGAGCACTGAATGTTTAGTGCCGGTTTTTAACATTGCAGATGCACTCAAACTTGTTTGAAAGTAGATTAGAAATGCCCCTGGAGGAAAGTACGAAAACACTGATTAATACGGAGGGCAAAGAAAAATTTGACACATTTCTTGCTTTTTCCGAAAAATCGCCAAATATTGTGTGCTGTTTTAGCACCCTTTTAAGTCGCTAAGCCAAAAATTCTTTTTATTTGCCACTTCGCATAAACAACAATAACGGTAGTATGAAACAACTCTCCCTGACCATCTCAGCCGTCGCACTACTAGCAATGGCCACCGGCTGTGGCTCTTCAGGAAACCAGGGCCAACTAGTTGGTGTGCCCAATACAATGACTTATCGGTCTCCGCAACCAATAGGCATGGTGTTCGTTCCTTCAGGTGTATTAAAGATGGGAACCAGTGATGAGGATATCACAGGTAAAAACGAAAGCTTAATCCGTACCGCACAGGTATCTGGCTTCTATATGGACGCCACTGAGATTAGCAATATGGAGTATCGTCAGTTCACCAATTGGGTTCGAGATTCTATCGCGCATACCCTCCTTGGTGATTTTAAGGATAATGATGACGGTACCCAAACATTGGATACGCGCAAGCAAGTCAACTATCGTAATCCCGATGTACAAGATCAATTGGCATCCTTGTATATCCCTGCCGAACAGTCAGGCTGGGGACGCAAAGAATTTGACAACACCAAATTGGTGTATCATTTGGAGTACTTCGATTATGAAGCCTCTACTCAGAATCCAACACAACCACGGGCAAATTTCGTAGTGAAAAAGGACGTGTCCATCTATCCAGATACCAACGTTTGGATGCGGCAGTTCGCTTATTCTTATAATGAACCTATTGCCCGTCAATATAACTGGTTTAATGCCTTCGACAATTATCCGGTTGTTGGTGTGAATTGGTTTATGGCTCAAGCATTTTGTAACTGGCGTACTAAAATCTGGCGGAGTGAGCGGGAAAAGAATCGCCAATATTTTGAAAGTTATTTCCGCCTTCCTTCAGAACAAGAGTGGGAGTGGGCTGCACGTGGTGGTCGCAATGAATCACCTTACCCTTGGGGTGGTCCATATATTGTGAACAAGAAAGGATGCTATTTAGCAAACTTCAAACCTCAGCGCGGAAATTATGCGGCCGATGGTGGTCTTTATACGACTCCGGTGAATGCTTACTTTGCTAACGATTATGGCTTGTACAACATGGCTGGTAACGTCAGCGAATGGACCAACTCTTCCTATTTCGGTGATGCCTATAATGTAGTTGCTGATGTGAACCCTGATGTGAATTATCAAATTCGGGACAATGATCCACAATGGATGCGCCGTAAGGTAGTTCGTGGGGGAAGTTGGAGAGATGTTGCTTTCTATCTCCAGAATGGTACTCGTGACTACGAGTACGCGGATACCGCTAAATCATACATCGGCTTCCGTTGTATCTATCCGGAAGTATCTCAGGCAGTCACAAATCGCCCAACAAGATCGGCACATCGCTAATTTTTCAACAATTCTCTTAATTTTTTCGTTCTCCAAAGAAACAACTCCAAAATAGAAAATGAACTCAATAGCACTGTTTTTTGAAACCAAGCAAGGTAAATATCTTAAGAATTTTATCATTGGTATAGGGGCTTCCATCGTATTGTTGGG
>JAFDYA010000159.1 GCA_018267675.1 Bacteroidota bacterium | reverse complement strand
ATTGAAAAGCATAACAATCTTAGCAGTACAGACAGTACAAATCTTGTTTTGCTGGCCAATGCCTGCCCGCTCAATGACGGAGCAATTGTGTATTCTGCCCGGGCTTTACTTCGGGATATAACAGGTAGATTGATCGTTTATTCAGATGCTTGTAGTGGCAGTGGGGGATCAGCTAGAATGTTGAAAGGGGAAACTACACAAAGCTATACCTTACTACCTAATCCCAATCATGGACAGTTTGAATTGAGGCAAATGGTTCTAAGTGAAAATCCGGTACAGGTGGAAGTTACAGACGTTTTAGGCAGAAATATTTATCGGAAACTTACAGTTTTTCAAAACGGAGGAACCCAGATTTATCTTGGAGATATTGTCCCTGGCTTATATTGTATAACTCTATTGGATGAAACCACAATATCAACCTTGAAATTCGTTGTACAATGAAATGGGGAGTTTTAATTATAGTTTTATTCAATGCGTTAAATTTGAGTTCCCAAACAAATATAGTTTGCAATTCGGGATTTGAGTCATTTGAAAAACTTCCGACACTATTCGATCAAATATACTATACAATAGGGTGGACACCAATTGATAGCAACATTCAACATAATGATAGTGTTGGAAATCCTAATTGTAGTGCTGAATATATCAATACCAAGTGTGTATCCTATTACACAAACGCTCCTAAAAATATACATTTCTATCAAAGCCCTCGTAGTGGATGTGGCATGGCTTCAGTATTTATGTACGTTGATTATGATTCATCTCAATACATTCATTATCTCCGCGATTATCTTCAAGGTAAGCTTAGTTCAACGCTAAAGGCAGGTAAGCAGTATTGTGTCTCTTTTTATGTCAATTTGGAAGAAATATCCGGCTATGCCATTGCAGATATTGGAGCCTATTTTGATAATGGATCCATTGATACCACCCAGTTTTGCGGCATTCCCCAAACGCAATACACGCCACAGGTGGTCAATAAAAATGGGGTGATAACTGACACTGCAAACTGGACAAAGATTGAAGGTTCCTTTATTGCTAAAGGAAATGAGCAGTTTATTACTATTGGTAATTTCAAAGATCGCCTTACAACTACAACAGTTACAGTTCCAATCAATAATTATAATAACGGATCCCCAACATCTATTTACCTCATCGACGACGTCTCCGTCATAGAATCCGATCTTCCGGCTTTTGCGGGAAATGATCGGCATATTGGCTTGGGAGATAGTACCTATATTGGCAGGCCGCAGGAGGTGGGGCTGGAGTGTACTTGGGCTAAGCTGGGGAGCAGTACCGTCATCGGTACCGGCGGCGGTATCTGGGTAAAGCCAAGCACCACCACCAGCTATGTGGTCACGCAAACGCTTTGTGGCAATATTAAGCGGGATACGGTGTTGGTGGAGGTTTGGCCCTTGGGTTTGAGTTCGGTAAAGGGGCAAACGCAGGAGTATAGTGTAGTGCCCAATCCTAGTCATGGCGTGGTCAATTTCTTGCAAAACGTAGCCAATGAAGAAAAACTGCAAGTAGCGGTGTATAACTTAGTAGGTCAGGAGCAGTACCAAGGCAATTTGCATTTTAAAGATGGCAAAGCACAAATAGACTTGTCGGCATTAAGCAATGGCTTGTATTATCTCCGGCTACAAAACAAAGCGGGCGCGGTATGGAACAAAAAATGGCTGAAAGAATGATGGCTTTGGGCAAAGTCCTAGTAAGTACGGAAAAAACTCCGTCATTGCGAGCCGAAGGCGAAGCCATCCAGAGGGAATAGATAGTAATGGATATGCTTCTGATTAGAACCGTCTGCGGTTTAGACTTTTTCTTGTTTCGGGACTGGTTTGCATCCTCATTCGCGTAGTTCATAGGTATCATAGGGGTTTTGGATTGAATAAACCGGATATGCTACCAAAAAATCCTATGGATGACAAAGTGTGAAAGCACCCCATTAGTTTTGTAGATTTGCCTTAATGACGGACAAAAGCCTTTATATAATTGCAGGCTGTAATGGAGCAGGTAAAACGACTGCTTCTTTTACAATTTTGCCGGAAATAATTGAATGTAGGGAATTTGTAAATGCAGACGAAATTGCAAAAGGGCTTTCACCATTCCAACCCGAAAATGTCGCCTTCGAAGCGGGACGAATCATGCTAAACCGAATAAATGAGCTTCTTGAACAGGAGGAGAGTTTTGCATTTGAAACTACTTTGGCAACGAGAAGTTACAAGCAAAAAATTGAGGAAGCAAAACGGAACGGTTTCACAATTACTCTATTATTCTTTTGGCTGCAACAGGTAGCCTTGGCTAAAGAGCGTGTGCGCATCAGGGTTTCAGAAGGTGGACATAATATTGAACCGGATGTTATTGAACGACGATATATAAAAGGAGTTAAGAACCTCTTTGACATTTATCTTCCCCTAGTTGATGGGGCTTTAATTTTTGACAATTCTTATGGCAAGCATTTATTGATAGCGAAGAAAATTTTGGACAAAGAAATCGACATAATAGATTACGAAAAATTTAACATACTAAAAGCGTGTTATGACAACAATTAAAAAGCAAACTGAATTACACAATAAAATCATTAAGGGTATGGAGAAGGTTTATGAGAAGCTGCTTGAATTTAAGAAGCAAAAAAACAGCGAACTTGTAATCATTCAGGGTAATGAAATTGTGAAAATTAAACCCTGATAGGTACCCAATTGTTCCGAGTTAGCATTTACGCTGGCTCTGAACCCCAAAAGGTCATTAGATAACGATTCTAATGGCGGCTAATTGGAAAAATGGTGGGTAGAAACCGCTACAGCATTGAGCCTCGGTTCCTCAGTCGCAAAGCCTCCTTCCTCGCAAGGACGTAATAGTCGGTTCGTCATGGCGAGGTACGAAGCCATCCAGTTCGGAGTTTCTGCTGAATTGCTTCGTCAGTCGCAAAGCCTCCTTCCTCGCAAGGACACCAACCTTTCTCCGTCAATGCGAACCGAAGTTGAAGCAATCTAGAAGAGAGTCAAAGAGCAGAGAAGTAATATTAGCCATTGTAGTGAACCATGAATCTTAATGCTGGGTATCGAGTGAAACGGGGACGCACCCGGGATAGCAGCGAAAAGCTCCCCCCCTCTACGAGTGAGGGGACAGGCCCCCTCAGCGAGTGAGGGGACAAGTAGCGTATAGCCCGCTAAGGCGCCCAAAAAATTGTATTGTTGAGCCTTCCAAAAATATGGGCTTTCTTTTTTGTCAAAATGGAGAAAATCCCCCAATTATTTCCCCTTCCCCATTGACTGCCATCTGCAATATCCGAAGTACATTCGCGAACAAATAAATTCAATAATGAACTATCCAAAAATGGCACTTATGAGTGCTGCATTGGGCTTGACTTTAGCAAGTACCAGCAGTATTGCTGCGCCACTAACGCCCCCAAAAAAGATTACTTCTGTTGAAGGGATCACCGAGTATGAGTTGGCCAATGGCTTGCGGGTACTGCTTTTCCCGGATCCGAGCAAACCAACGATCACGGTTAATATCACCTACAAAGTAGGGAGTCGCTTGGAAGGCTATGGTGAATCGGGTATGGCGCACTTGCTAGAGCACATGGTGTTCAAGGGTTCTACGCGCCACAAGAATATTCCTGCGGAATTGAGCAGTCATGGTGCCTCGCCCAATGGCACGACCAATGATGACCGAACCAACTATTTTGAAACGTTCAATGCAACGGACGAAAACCTTAACTGGGCCTTGGACTTGGAGGCTGACCGGATGGTCAATTCCTTCATTGACAATAAGGACTTGCAAACGGAGTTTACAGTTGTCCGTAATGAGTTTGAACGGGGGGAAAACAATCCGGCGCGTATCCTCAATGAGCGGATCATGAGCAGTGCATTCCTTTGGCATAATTATGGCAAAAGCACCATCGGTTCCAAAGAGGATATTGAGAAAGTACCGATTCAGAACTTGAAGGCTTTTTACAAGAAATACTATCAACCGGACAATGCGGTATTGATGGTGGCGGGTAAGATTGACGAAGCTAAAACTTTGGAGTTAGTCAATAAATATTTTGGTCCTATCCCGCGCCCAACGCGCGTTTTGCAGCCCGACTATACCATTGAGCCAACTCAAGACGGCGAACGGAGCGTGGAGCTTCGTCGTGCCGGAGATGTACAAAGTGTGGCTTGTGCCTATCATATCCCGAATGGCGCACATGCCGACTATGCGCCCATCGATGTGCTCAATGAGATCTTGACCAATGAACCGGATGGTCGCCTGTACAAGGCTTTGGTGAAATCGGGCAAGGCCTCATCTGCTTGGGGCTATGCAGAAGGTAAGCATGATCCCGGTATGATCTACTTCAATGCGGATGTACTGAAGGAAAAATCACTGGATGATGCTAAGAAGACCTTGTTCCAAACACTGGACGATATTAAAACCCAGCCGGTAACCCAAGCCGAAGTGGACAAAGCGAAAGCGAAACTGCTTTCCGATTTTCAAACGTACTACCGAAATTCTACGCGTATCGGCTTGGTGATTTCTGAGTTTATCGCGCAAGGTGATTGGCGTTTGGGTTTCCTTTATCGAGACAATTTGAAGAAAGTAACCGCCGCTGATGTGAATCGTGTCGCTAAGGCTTATTTGAAAAATAGTAACCGCACTTGGGGGGTATTTATACCTACCGAGAATGCGGATAGAGCGGTGATACCGGCATCGCCCGATGTGACTAAATTGGTAGATGGTTATAAAGGGGAAGCTGCCCTTGCCGCCGGTGAAGCATTTGATGCCACACCGGAAAATATTGACAAGCGCACAGAAGTTTCTTCCCTAACCACCGGAGCTAAATTGGCCTTGCTACAAAAAAGTACACGGGGCAATACTGTAGAAGCTACTATTACGATGCGCCTGGGCGACGAAGCCAGCATGATGAATAAGCAAGCCGTGACTGACTTGACTGCCGACATGTTGCTGCGCGGAAGCCGGGCACATTCTCGTTCGCAAATCAATGAACTACTGGATAAACTACAGAGCAAACTAAGTATTTCCGGTCGGGGACAGGGCGTAACTATAAACATCACCAGTACCAAAGAAAACTTGAATAAAGTATTGGAATTGGTTGATGAAATCCTGCATCAGCCAGCATTCCCGCCAGATGAGTTCAAGGCTTTGGTAGATGAGAATATTGCCGGTTTGGAAAGTCAACGAAGCGAGCCGAATGCACTAGCTCCTTTGGAAATGCAACGCTTGCTCAACAAGTTTCCTCCCGGGCATATCCTTTATCCCATGAGCACGGATGAAGCGATTACCGCCTACAAAGCAGTCACTTTGGACGACCTGAAAAGCTTCCACAATCAATACTACAATGGTTCTTCCGCTACTGTGGCGGTGGTAGGTGATTTTGATCCTGCTGCAACTAAGGAGCGTTTGAATAAGGCATTGGACAATTGGAACGCAACGAAAAGTTATACCCGTGTGGCCAATCCGTACGTGGATTTTAAAGCACAAGACAAGGAGATAAAAACGCCGGATAAAAAAATGGCCATGTTCTTTGCTGAGCAACTCCTTCCTATGAAGGACGATAACCCGGATTATCCAGCTTTGACTATTGGAAATTATATCCTCGGTGGTGGCTTCCTCAATTCTCGTTTGGCTGTTCGTATTCGCCAGAAGGAAGGGATCTCTTATGGTGTAGGCTCGTTCCTACAAGCTTCTTCAACAGATGATCGGGCAGTTTTTGGCTCCTATGCTATCTACAATCCCGACAACAAGGCGAAGCTACAGGCTGCGTGGAAAGAAGAACTCAACCGCATGATCAATGAGGGTATTACTGAAGAAGAATTGAAAGATGCCAAGAGTGGTTATTTGCAAAGCAGGGCAACTGCTCGTGCGGCGGATGGGCGCTTGGCAGGTATGTTGAGTAGCGACTTATACCTCGGACGTACTATGGCATTCAGCAAGAAAATGGATGATGCTATTGCGGCACTCAGTGTAGCGCAAGTGAATGCTGCTATGAAGAAATACTTGAGTGTTGATAAAGCAACAACGGTAAAAGCCGGTGATTTTAAATAGCACCGCTTTATTGAAATTGAAAACGCCGCTCCCAAATTGGAAGCGGCGTTTTTTTATTGATAGGATTCGTATTTTTTTAGAACCAAGGCCGGGCGATGCCATCCATCCGGAAGGGCCACGGAATCATGGCCAGGATCAGGATTAAGGCAATGAGGGTACACCAAAATAGGCGGTTGAACTTCTTCTTTGCGGGTCTATTTCCTTTGATCCCCGCATAGCCAACGTGGATGAGGACGATGGCCACTAACATGCCGATGACATGCTCAATGGTCCAGAAACGTGCCACAGAATCTTTCATGACATCACCCATTGCACCTCCGGAGAAAGCCCGATGATAGCCGCGAGAAATGTAAAGAGCTATGCCAAGCAGCAATTGCAAGTCCACAGAGATAAGCAAGAATAATGCAGGGCGTTTGTCCTTACTTGTGAATTCCCGACCGCCATTGAGGCCGCCCATACTTCGAATAATCGTCCAGATGCCCATTGCGAGCACAATCCAACGCAGCGTACCGTGTAAATGTTCTAGTGCAGTCATAAGCTTGAAAATTGATAATTGGTGGTGAAAATTTTTAAATTGACAAGATAGTTGCGAATGTACTTCCCGAGTTTGGGAAAGAAAAGGTAAAACAAGGGCAAACCTTCCAGGCTGTTCTAGTATAAAATCAAGAAATTCAAGACATCTTATTCTCAAGGAGCACTTGTCGGTATCGTTGGAGGAAGGCCCTAAAAAGCTGCAATTCCCGATTAGCCTGAGACGTGTCCTGTTTTAAGAGGTTTTGTCGATTCATACTATCGCTTGGGTATTGGTACAAGCCGTAGGCTTGTTGCACTTTGCTTTTTAGTAAATAGCCATTTTGCAACCATTGATAGCTCCCGTTATTTTGGGTGATAACGAATCGTTGTGCCTGTTTGTCAAACATGCTATTCCCAAAGGCAAAGAATGGTTTGGGGTAGCCGAGATAGTCCAGAACAGAGGGGAGGATATCCAATTGTTGAACAGGCAGATTATAATATCCCTTTAAGCTACTGTCGCCCGGCGCGTAAAAGAGTATTGGGATGGCATATTGCCCCAGGCCTTGTGCATAGAATCCACCACCATTTTTGGGCGAGCAATGATCCGATGTGATGACAAATAAAGTATTGGCAAACCAGTTCGTGTTGGCGGCGGTTTTGAAAAACTCCCTAAGAGCAAGGTCGGTATAGGCTAAGCATTGTTGCACGGCTAAAGGGCCTTTGGGAAGCGTGGCCCGGTAGTGCTCCGGCAAGCCATAAGGGGGATGGGCGCTTAATGTAAAAATGGAGGAAAAAAAAGGAGTTTTTAATTTAGATATTTCTTGTGCTGCATAATGTAGGAAGGGTATATCTCGGATGCCCCAAGCCCCGTCATAATCTTGTTCGTTATTGTATTCTTTTCGCCCAAAATATTTTTGGAACCCTGCTGCTGCAGCGAAAATGTCGAAGGACATGGTTCCATTCGTGCCGCCATGAAAAAAGGCGGAGGTATAGCCAAATGGTTGGAGCAAATTGGGTAGTGCACTAATGTTATTGGTGCCGTAGGCTGAAGTAGTGAACGCTTCATCCATCAGCGTAGGGATGCCGGCAAGTATTGCCGGAATACCCTCGGCAGAGGTTTGTCCATTGGCAAAGCCTTGGGTGCACACGAGGCTTGCCCCCATTAAGCTATCTAGAAAAGGAGTGAATGACGGCCCATTGCCGAGCGCGGTAAATTCCTTGGAACCACTTTCAATAATGAGCACCACTACATTTTTTTTCTGGAAGGGTTTCCCTGTATAATGTTGCCTAAAGGGCATTTCTTTTTCGGCAACTTTAGCCGGCATAAAATCCAGTGGTTCTAGGGCAGGAGTTGCCAAAGTTGTGATGATGCTAAACGGCGTGTTGAGCACGATGGGCACGTATTTGCTTTCGGTCACTTGAATGGCATTACGAATGCCGATGGGAATGTACTGGAGCCCACCACGGATTCCGACTAAGCATGTGCCGGATACAAGCAGGAGCAGCGACAGCTGCACCGGGATGCGGACGGAGCTTTTGATTTCGGGAATGCTTACTGAAAAGCGACTGAGCTTTACTATTTGCCTATTTGCAAAAATGAGTAAGCAAGCAAATACAAGAACAGCAAGCGGCACAAACCAAAACTGAACCAAATAGGAGGGGAGTACGCTCCAAAAATCACCCTGACTGCTCACCATTCGCAGCACATCTGCGGTTGCCCGCTTGAAATTGAATGGGAAATACGCCCAATCGGAAATTTCAAAAAGTAAAGCAATGCAGTTTGAAACTAGGAACAACAATTGCAAGAACCGCTCCCAGAGCGGGAATCGCCAGTATTTTATTGGGGCAAAGAGTAGGGTTAGATATAGGGCATTGATCATGCAAAATGCACTTAGGTCATAGCGAAGTGCTCGTCCGCATAGTGTTAAAAACCCCCACAAGCCCAGTGATGGAAACGCATCAATATTAATAATAGTGAAGGCAACCCGACTCAAGAAATACAGGAAGAGGAACAATACAAACTGTAGGCATACCCGCTTGAGCGGCATCAATAGAGACTTCATCCGTTGTTGCAAAAATAGGAAGTAGCATTCGGCATTTGTCGGCTACCATCCCATCCTTTCCTTCAAGCCTCGTAGTTGTTCCATGTGATGGCGGGAGTGCCAGGCATAGAGCTCAATTACTTGCCAGAGCGGCACTTGTTGTTGGCTTTCGGGGTGGAAGTATTGTCGATGCCAATCCGCCTCACTGAATGTCTGGAGCAAGGCTGTCCAGCGACGATGTAGGGCATGTAGGAGTGTGATACTCACATTGACGGGTACTGTAAATATCTCTGGTGTTTCCGCCCAAAGTTGCTCATCATAGGGCTTCACAGTGGGCCGGTTTTCGGTGAGGGTAAGTTTGCAGCGGATGAAGGCATTCATATGACTGTCTGCCAAGTGGTGGATCACTTGCTCCATGCTCCAACCGCCTTCGCGATATGGGCTTGCCAGTTGCGCGGCATCTAAGTTCTCAATGATTATTTCGAGCCATTTTGGCAAGGCTTCTAAGCTGTCGAGCCAAGTGTTTATCAGCTCGGGGTGGAAATTTTCCGATGCTTGAAATCGACCGATCGGGTAACGATACTGTTCCATGATAATAGAAAAAAATGTGGTGGTATTTTCAGGTCAAAGCCGAACAACCCCCTTGTTCTCGGACAATTGCATCCTAGTGATGAAGGTAGGTGTCAGGAGCTGCAAAATGCTGTTGTAGGATACGAAAAGGGTGATTCTCCCATCAGCATAGCTGGCTATTTCATACGGGTTGTACACAAAAGTGATGCCTTTTTTGCTTAGGAAAAAGTTGCTACTGACCGGTATTTTATCAACCAACAGGCGGTCTTCAAAACTTTCGCCGGGCTTTAGCTGGAAGTAGAGCATTGCGGCATCAAAGAGCGCAGGTGTGAGTAGTGCAGTATCAGTGACTACCTCATTCAAGGTCCATTCTTTTTGTGTTGATCGGTCATAGTTGAGGTAACGGAAGCCATAATTGGCATGAGCACCGCCTGTATAAATGGAGTAAAAATATTCCGCTACTAGCCAATTGTCGTAGTTCTCCAATACACACAATCTCGATTCATAAGTATAGTTGAAGCTAAAACTAGCTTGCTGATCGGTTAATTTTTTATAGAATTCCCGATTGGTTTTTTGATAGTCAGCGAAGAATCTTTCATCTTCTTTTTTAAGTGCTTCCTCAATTGATTTTGCACCGGTAATGCCAGGGCACATACAATTGATAATAGATTGGGTTAAGGATTGTAGTTCCCCTGGGTCGGAGGGTACAAGATACTCGTAGGTAGAAATGGCCTTGGCACCATTGGGGCGGTCCGGCAGGAGAAGTGCAGAATCTTCCAGGTAATTTGCTTTTAGGCGGATGCTTCCTTCGGGATAATTTTCTTTTAATTCAATTGGGAGCTGTTGTGTCCCATCGGCGCTTACCCACTGCCCACTAATGCCTATTTCAGCAATTTGGATGTGCCAACTTGGCTGTTCCTTTGGTTGTAGGTCTCCGGGTTGTTCAAACAAAACGACATCATCATTTTCGTCCACATCTGGATTTACTTCTAGGTTGATGATTCTACCGTCCGAAATGTATTGATAAGTGCCGAATAAAATACCATTCCATCGTTGAAGCTGTACCGCTACAGCTTTTCCGGCAATAGTTCCGCTATATCTCTTGTAGAAGTTTCCGTCCAAGCCTTCAATCATCACTTGAGGCTTCTTGCCTTCTTGTGCGACTACTCGTGTCGTTTTATGGCGACTGCAAGAGAGTAATAATGGGATAAATAGAAGCAGAAATAAGCTGCGCATGTTTGGCAAAGGCTTTGAAGAGCAAAACTATACCCCATATCTAAGAATAAGAAAATCGGGTGTATCCTTTTAAATGAGCACATAGAGTTTTCGTCTTGAGTACCAGTAGGAGATTGGATGAACTTTGGCCTCTTGGAGCCATACTACAAATCTGAGGAGCAACAGAATTTTGCCGATAAAATGATCAGTTTTAACTCTCGGCTAAGCTTTTGCGGAGCGTTACCGAATCACGTTCGCGTGATGAATCCATTTCAAAGCAATAGCGAGATATTGCGGGTAAGCAGCCATTTTTACAGGAAATATTACAATGATAGGCTAAGGAGAATTCCTATACTCGGTATCAATCCTGGGAGGCATGGTGCTGGTGCTACAGGCATTCCTTTCACAGATACCCTACATCTTTGGGAGTACTGTGGGCTAAAGATTGAATCTGTATCCAATCGGGAGCTTTCCTCAATTTTTATTTATGATTTAATTGAAAAAATGGGAGGTCCCCAAGTTTTTTATCGCCAGTTTTATATCAATTCGATTTGTCCGCTTGGCTTGGTTCAAAAAAACAAACACGGCAATTGGGTGAATTGTAACTACTATGACTCCGCGGAATTAATTGAAGGGACAAAACCTTTCATCATTGCATCCTTGAAGCAGCAAATTTCCCTGGGGCTGAATACTGAATTTTGCTTTTCCTTGGGTAAGAAGAATGCAACAATCCTTGGACAGATTAATGAGGAATTCCGTTTTTTTAAGACGATTATCCCATTAGAACATCCCCGGTATATTCAGCAATACAAACGGAAAGAACGAGCGTATTTTCTCGAGGATTTTGTCCAAAAGCTCAGCCTTGCCTTAACCTTCCAAATGGATGGAGATGACTATAGTCCTGGTGGTAATGCTCTCAATAGCATTGGTGAGCGGTAGGTTTTTATCCCGATAGATTTGATCTACCAAGCCCTGAGATAGCTTGATTTCCGGTGAGAAGATGAAATTGGGGTAATAGAATTCAAAGCCCACACCTAATTCATATCCGGCATCAAAAGGTTTTATCTTCAAAAATTCATTTTGCTTTCGGGATTTTGCATTGCTCGCTAAGTCGTAGTCGATCTTTCCACCGCCAATCGCATAGAACCGAAAGTTCCGGATACGATCGCTTTTAAATTTGAATTGAACAGGAAAGGTGAAATAGATACTTTCTACGGTTCTTTTTTGCAGGGAATCACCAAGTGGTGTGTTGAAATCCAGTCTTTTCTCAGCGAATTGTAGCGAAGGCACCGTCCGTAAATCGACATATTTATGCAGCCGTAGATTGCCCATCAGCCCCAGTGTAAATCCCGGCCCCCAATGGGGTTGTATTGTCTTGAATGTGTCGGTCAATGCATAAGCTTCAGTATATCGGATACGGTAGGTTGCCATGTTGAAGCCAAAGGTGAGCCCAAAATAATAAGGCTTTGCATCATGATCCGCCATGTTTTGCACCCGCATTTGTGCGAAAGCATCACCACAGAAGCCAAGGAGCATGATACAGATTAGCCCGAGCCGATATACTCTTTTCATAGTGCCCAATAACGAAAGAGCGCGAAGGTAAAGTATCTGAAGAAGTATTAAAATTCT
>JAFDYA010000158.1 GCA_018267675.1 Bacteroidota bacterium | reverse complement strand
TTCTTCGGAAATGCGCGTACCACGGCCTCCGGCGAAGATGACAACTTTCATATCCGCCAAAAATAGCCCCGAATTTCTTTAAAAAAACGGAGCAACTTAGGAATAATTGAAATTAGGAAGCCGTGGTGGTCACAATAGTTTCCCGTATTTTGCGCACCTACAAAAAAACGAATTACAAATGCTCAAAATTGGAGACGAATTCCGCCACACATTCCGCTACACCCAAGATGATGTGGACACGTATGCTCGCGTAAGTGGCGACACCAACCCTTTGCACACCGACGAAGCTGCCGGTGCCGCATCTATGTTTGGTCGTCGAATTATTCACGGCTTTTTAGGGGCCAGTGTTTTCACCAAAATCTTTGGTGCTCTTTGGTATGCTGATGGCCATGTTTACCTCAGCCAATCCATGAAATGGATGAAGCCCATGTTTGTAGATAACGATTACGAAGCTGTGGTTAAGGTAAAAGAAATATTTGCCGAAAAAAATCGAATCACCTACGAATGCGCCGTTTACGATAAAGCCACCGGTGACCAAACTATTGCCGGCGAAGCCACCCTGCTCAACAAGAAACAGTACGTTTGGGCTTAATTCCTAAATTGATTTACGCTCCTACTTCGATCAAAAAAAGCCTGAATTATTCAGGCTTTTTTTGATCGATCTACTTTAGATTTAATTCCCCGATAGCTAAGCTGAACCGTCTTTCCAATGAGATACCCTAATGCTATCTCTCGGGCTACCGACCAAAAAAAACCCTCTATTCGTCCCTTCTTCCTTACGGAAGATTGTATTGAATGAGCACCTTGCTCACCGATACGACTGACCAATGGTTTTGCTAGTGTCCACACGATTTGGCTGGTACTGTTTGCCGGTAAAAACTCATCAACCAAATCTAATAATGCACCACTTCTGCCACTTGCCTCTTTGGATGATTTAGCGAACTGCACAGAAAAAAAATCGCCTTGAAATTCGGCACTGAGCTTCCTTTTGATGCGTCTTTTTTCGGCTTGAAGTGCTTGTAGGCTGTTCAACTCTTTGGAATAGACTTTCATAGTGGCGCTATCGCAATCTTTTGGGTAAATAAGGATCTTGTTTTAAGGCTCTTTGTTTTCCGAACGCTTATCGTTAAAGTCGTCATCATCCGCTGTGAGCACGCTAATAAAAAGTGCTGCTATCCTTGCTACAATATTCTTCCTAGATAGGACAACAAGCCCTACCAACAGCAGAAAAATCCCTGCCATACAGAAGGCACCAGCAATTGCTGAATCAAAAGCCTGAGTCAGAACTTGCATTAACCCGAAACCCATAAATGCCAATACGCCGAAGCCCAAGCACATAATGATGAAGCCAAACATAATGGCACCCATCAACTTTGCACTGCGCTCAATGAGACTAAGCTTTACAAGGCTTATCCGCAGCTGTGCATATTCCTCAAGCTTCGCTCTCCAAGCTCCTAGCAAACTCATAAGCAAGCCAACTAGCCGTTATAAATTTCTTGCTCCAGATCCTGATTGTGTTTTGCAAATTTTGCTTTCAATCGCTCTTGCAGAGAAGCTACTTTATTTTTTAAGTTATCTAGATCCTCCTGCCGGCGCTCTTTGTCTGTCGCCAAAATATAGCCTGCAGCAGCGCCAACGGCAGCCCCTATCAGTAATGTTGCGATTGCTTTTCCTGTGTTTGCCATGATGTTTGTAATTTGAGGGTTAAATGATTTGTTTCGAATTCCAACAAAGATGAAAAGACCATGCCAATAAACCTCATAACTCTGTAATTTTTACCAAGATTTTTGGAGCACTTTTTTTTAACACTAACCTAGGTATCATTTGATTTCTTCTATCAAGCTCAAGCAAGTCATCCTCCTGATGTTCATTTTACTATTAGGGGTGCTTGTCTTTTATGAATTGTATCCGTTTTTCCCGGGCATTTTAGGTGCAGTCACCTTGTACATTCTCCTCCGGCAATGGTACTTTAAAATGACACTGATTTATCGCTGGAAAAAATGGCTGGCCGCTTTAGTGTTTATTCTTGGGGCAATTCTCGTTTTTGTATTGCCCTTCTTCCTGATCGGCATGCTGCTAATGCCTAAACTAATGCCCATCATCCAGAACCCTAGCCAGATAACCAGTGGTGTGAGCAATATTGTCGCCAGTATTCAAAAATATTTCCCTCAGCTCCGGATAGATACACAGCATATCCAAGGTATGCTCCAAAATATACTCCAAGCAATACCCGGATATTTTGGTGCCACCATGCAGATACTTTCCAATTTAATGCTCTGCCTTTTCCTGTTGTACTTCCTATTCGTTTCCGGACGAACGATAGAAAAGAAGGTTCAGGAATTCATGGCCTTAAAGCCTGAAAATAGCAACGAAATCTGGCAGAACACCCAAACAATGGTGATATCAAATGCCGTTGGAATTCCGTTGTTAGCCGTGTTCCAAGCTATTTCAGCCATCTTGGGCTATCTCATTTTTGGGGTAGAAGGTGCCGTAGTCTGGGGTGTTTTGACCGGGCTTTTCTCCATGGTACCCATCGTCGGTACTGCTGTAGTCTGGGTGCCTCTTGTCGCTTACCAATTTGCTACCGGAGCTACCGGAACAGCGATTGGGGTACTCCTTTTTTCGGTAATCGTTACTGTGAATATTGACAACGTGCTTCGATTCACACTACTACGCAAACTGGGGGATGTGCACCCGGTAGTCACCGTTCTTGGAATCATCATCGGCATTCCACTTTTTGGCTTTATGGGCTTAATCTTTGGCCCTTTACTCCTTTCCTACTTCCTACTGCTCATCAAAGTATATCAGGTTGAGTTTTCAAAAAACTCCCAGCATCAAAAACAGAATAACATTATTGGCTGATTCTTGCACTAACCCTACGCTGATTGTATCAATACCTGTCCAGTCATCTCTTGCGGAATTGGGAGGCCCATATACTTCAAAATACTCGGGGCAATATCGCCCAATTTCCCGGATTTAAGCGAGCCGGAAAAGCTGTTGGAGATAAGATAAAGAGGGACCAAATTCAGACTATGTGCGGTATTAGGAGTACCATCAGCATTCCTCATAAAATCGGCATTGCCATGATCCGCGGTTAAAAAGATCGCATAATCATGCGCTAAAGCTACCGGTACAATTTGTGCTACACAGGCATCTACAGTTTCCACTGCTTTCACCACCGCATCCCATACGCCGGTATGTCCCACCATATCGGCATTCGCAAAGTTGAGCATCACGAATCCGGGGCGTTCTGCTTCCAACTCCGGAAGGATTGCTTCAGTGATTGCCTGAGCACTCATTTCGGGCTTGAGGTCGTATGTAGCGACATCCTGCGGTGAGGGGCACATGATCCGGCTTTCCCCCGAAAATTCAGCTTCCTTCCCTCCTGAGAAAAAGAAGGTAACGTGCGGATATTTCTCCGTTTCTGCAATTCGAATCTGAGGAATCTGATGCGCTGCAAGCACTTCGCCTAGTGTCTGCACTAAGTTATCATTTTGAAAGATAACCCCTACTTGTTTAAACGCAGCATCATACTCCGTCATGGTATAATAATGTAGTGCTAAAGGATGCATCCCTAATTCCGGGAACGCCTGCTGGGTGAGTACTTCCGTAATCTCGCGACAACGATCGGTGCGGAAATTGAAACATATCACGACATCGCCCTCCTTAATTGTCGCTAAGGGATTACCAGCAGCATCAACATGGATTAGCGGCTCAATAAACTCGTCCGTCACTCCGGAAGCATAGCTAGCTACTATACTTTGCTGTAAGTCGGATGTCTTTGTTCCCACCCCATTGACTAATGCATCATAAGCTAACTTTACTCTCGGCCAACGTTTATCCCGATCCATCGCATAGTATCGTCCAGTCACACTTGCCAATACGCCATTGGTAGTCTTTAGATGCGCTTGTAGATCTGTGATAAAGCCTGCGCCACTCTTGGGATCAACATCCCGACCATCGGTAAATGCATGTACAGCCACCCGTGGGCAAGCAGTTTCCTGTGCCATAGTCAGCAAGGCTTTAAGGTGACTAATATGGGAATGCACCCCACCATCTGAGACCAAGCCAATAAAATGTAAGGTCTTGCCTGGCGACTTTGCTTCAGCAAAAGCTTCTTGAATTTTTTGATTGGCTTGCAGTTCCCCGTTTCTAATGGCGACATTGATCCGCTGCAGCTCTTGATATACTATCCTACCGGCACCAAGATTTAAATGTCCCACTTCAGAATTGCCCATCTGGCCCTCAGGAAGCCCAACAGCCTCGCCACAGGTCACCAATTGCGAATACGGGTATCTACCTGAAAGTGAATCAAAGAATGGTGTTCTGGCGGCAGCTACCGCATTGGCTTCCGGAATCACACCGTTACCCCAGCCGTCCATCACGATCAGCATTGCTTTTCTATACATGCTGCAAAGGTATTGCCGGCACATTAATACACCCTACTTCAAAAAAACGAAATAAAAAATATAAAAATTTGAATCATTAACAATACTAATACCGTTAAAAAACGGGATGATTTTCTCAGGAAAAAACGAAATTTGGCCTACCATTTGCTAGTGATTTTAATCTTCCTGAAAGAAGGAACTGATAGTGATGAAAAATTGCATATCTATTTTGCTGATTTGCGCAGCCTTTTTGTTTCAGCCACTTGCTGAAGCATTGGGGCAACCCGTTCCATTTCAGTTAGATCATGCCTTAAATTCAGGAAATGCCGATCAAGTATCCGGCTATTTTGCACCTTCAGTAGATATTACAGTTAACGGAGCATCAGCCACATACAGTAAAATTCAAGGTGAAATTATTTTAAAGGACTTCTTCAATAAACACCGTGTCCGAAGTTATGAAGCAGAAATGGCAGGCAATTCCAACTCGGAGCCTGCCTTATTTACAATAGGGCGTCTGCGTACGGGCAATGGTGATTTCAAAATATATATCTGGCTCCAACCGGTAGGGAATTCCTACAACTTAAAGGCAATAAAATTTGAGAAAATAAACTAGAAGATGCGTCATTCTTTACCCGAATCACATATCATCAATTTCGCATAGTTTAGCATTATCTTTTTTATTCCAATTTCAGGACCAAAATCAATTGTGGCAATACGATTGGCTGCTGCTCCATCAATGGCTTTGATCATTCCAAATCCAAATTTCTGGTGCTCTACCCTTGTCCCAATGGCAAGTTGATCACCACTCACCGGCGTAAAATTCTCACTCGGCAAGTGTGGTGATTTGTTTTTTTCACTAGCCAGTTTGTCTGCCAATTTCTTTAAAGAGGGAATTTTTTCAAAATTCTGTTGTTGAAATCCATTCAAAGTTTTCTTTAAGTTGTCTGAACCTTTGTGTGCAGCACCGGTAAAACTTCTATCCAAATAGGTGTCCGGAATCTCGTCTATAAAACGACTGGGCTCGTTTTGTACCAATGAACCAAAGCGATATCGGCTATTGGCATAAGTGACCCAAAGTCGTTCTTTCGCTCTAGTGACGGCAACATAAAATAGCCGTCGTTCTTCCTCAAGATCTGCTCGGTCATACATACTCATTGCTGAGGGAAACAAATTTTCCTCAAGGCCTACTGCAAAAACACAAGGGAATTCTAGTCCCTTTGCCGCATGAATCGTCATCAATTTTACCGTATCGCTATTGGCGGGGTCTTCTTTGTCGGCATCCGTCAATAAGGTGATTTGCTGAAGATAGGCGCCCAAGTCCTTCTCTTTGAGCTCCCCTTCTTCATCTGGGGTCTCTGTAAATTCTTTGATTGAATTTAATAACTCCTGAACATTCTCATATCGTGCTAGGCCTTCAACGCTCTTATCGTTGAATAGCTCAGCAACCAAGCCGGTATGCTTACCGACCGCAAATGCCATATCGTATGCATTTCCCTTTGCCAACATTGATGCAAAAGATTTGATCATGGTGGTAAATTGGTCGATACTGGAACCTCCTGACCCGCGAATGCCGTGAAGACTAGGCGAATTCAATACTTCCCAAAGTGTCTTCCCGTTTGTATTCGCTACCAATATGATTTTCTCCATGCTCGTCTTGCCAATGCCTCGAGCCGGATAGTTGATGATTCTTTTAATCATCTCTTCATCTTGTGGATTGACGATTACCCGGAGATAAGCAAGGAAGTCTTTAATTTCCTTTCGTTGATAGAAAGAGAGTCCACCGACCAAACGATACGGAATATTCATCCGCCGAAGGCTCTCTTCGAATGACCGACTTTGCGCGTTGGTGCGATACAACACCACAAAATCTTTGTTGGGATAATGATTGCGCAACTTCATTTCTGTGATTGCGTCTGCGACAAATCGCCCTTCGTCATTATCCGTAAGCGTACGTACCAGCTTTATCTTTTCTCCCTCTTCCTTTTGTGTCCAAAGATTTTTAGGGATTTGGTTCCGATTATTCCCGATTACATTATTGGCTACATTTAGGATAGCTTGCGTACTTCTATAGTTTTGTTCCAACTTCACCACTTTTACATCGTCATAATCATTCTGAAACTGTAGGATATTTTGTACCGTAGCACCACGGAAGGAGTAAATGCTCTGCGCATCATCGCCCACGACACAAATATTTTCCCGTACCGAGCCGAGCATTTTTATGATCGCATACTGTGCGATATTGGTATCTTGGTACTCATCAATCAGGATATAATGAAAGCGATGTTGGTACTTGGCCAGTGCTTCCGGAAATTGAGTGAGTAATTGATACATTTTGAAGAGTAAATCATCAAAATCCATTGCTCCATTCCGAAAACAACGGTTAGCATACCGTTCATAAATTTCTCCAATTTTGGGGCGATTGCTCCGGGTATCTTCCTGCTGGATAATACTATCCGTCTTATAATAAGCGGGATCGATCAGATTATTCTTTGCTGCTGAAATCCGGCTATAGACGTAGTTGGGCTTATAGAATTTGTCATCAAGATTAAGCTCATTAATGATACTTTTCAACACGCTTTTCGCGTCGTCGGTATCATAAATCGTAAAATTCGCCGGATAGCCCAAACGGGTAGCTTCCACCCGCATAATACGAGCAAATATGGAGTGGAAGGTACCGATATAGAGGTTTTTAGCCTCACGATTGCCAAGGGTAAGTTCCACGCGTTCCTTCATTTCAGCGGCAGCTTTATTGGTAAAGGTGAGTGCTAGGATATTGAACGGATCTACACCACTATTCATCAGGTGGGCAATCCGAGTTGTCAGCACTTTAGTCTTACCGGAGCCAGCTCCCGCAATGATCATTATGGGGCCATCTTTATGTTCAACCGCAATCCGTTGCTGCTCATTCAATCCATTCAGGTAGTCTTGCATAATGGCAAATTTACAAGCGCGACGAACGGCAATCTAGGATTATCTGAGAATGTGGAGAACTCGCCGCCTGAATGCGCTAAGCCAATTTCTTCAAGGGACCTTTAAAGAGGAACAGGTTGGCCATTAGGGATACGAGTAAAAGCATAGCAACCAATTGATGCGCTTCGGCAAGAATTTCATAGACTCCAAACTTTCCGGGAATCATCTGGGTACCATGACGAACCGTTAAGATGCCAAGAACCACTTGCAGCAACACAAAAACTGCCGGCCACCAATGCCATTTTGGGAAGGTACTTAATTGCTCCTTTCTAATGTTGCGTTGTACGGCTAATGTCCAAAATATTAGGAGTACAAAAACGATAAATGCCAAACTCCGATGAACAAACTGAACCGCTAATGGATGACTAATAATCTGCTCTATACCGTGATAATGAATATTCCCGTAGTGCTCAATTTGACCAGGCAACCAAGCTCCATTAATTCCCGGCCATGTTGCTGCCGCCGGGGCAGCATGGAGCCCCGCCATAAATGCGCCATAAACGAGTTGCACACCCAATACTGCGATCAGTAGAATTGTCTGGCGTTGAATGTTCCGATTAGCACATCGTTTAATATCCGGGACAGATAAGAGTAGCGCAAACCAAAACGTGTAGCATAAAAGTACGAGCGCAGAGATAAAATGCACTGCTAGTCGAATATGGCTGACGTATAGATTAGTCTCATTGAGGCCACTCTGCACCATTATCCAGCCAATTAGCCCCTGTGCTGCTCCGAGCAAGAATAAGATCACCAAGGGGATCAACATTCCTTTGGTAAAATACCGACGGATCAAAAAGTAAACGAAGCCAATAAGAAACACGACACCAACTAGGCGTGCCCAATCTCTGTGTGCCCATTCCCAAAAATAGATTGCCTTAAAATCGGCCAATTCAAAATGAGGATTTACAAAACGATACTGTGCAATACCCTTATACTTCTCAAAAGCCAACTGCCAAGCTTGTTCGTTCATTGGCGGCAGAGCACCCAATAATGGTTGCCATTCTGTAATGCTCAAACCTGAGCCGGTGAGCCTAGTAATACCCCCAAGTGCGATTTGCACCATTAGCATGGCAACCCCACAATAGAGCCACTTTGCGACTACCCTTTGCCGGCGTTTTGCCTCTGATTCTTGAATAATTTGCTTGTCCATTTTTGAATGCGCGCAAAGGTACTAGAATGAATAAGGCAGGACGTACCAATGTCGTTGCTAAAAAATTATTCCAAAAAAAACGCACAAAGCTTTTACTTGTGGAAAATAAGCTAGTACATTTGATTTGAGTTTCAGCCCAGTAGGAATACTCAAATCTTATGGGATTGAAGGTCACCTATACTATATTAGCATTAATACCATCACTAAAAACAAAACACCATGAGAAAAGCAGACGTTGTCAGCAGCATCGCAGAAAAAACCGGAATTCCCAAAGTGGACATCTTGGTAGCATTAGAAACATTTTTTAAAGAGGTAAAAGGATCTTTGATACAAGGGGAACCGGTATTTGTCCGAGGCTTTGGTTCCTTCATTTTAAAGAAGAGAGCAGCAAAAGTAGGTAGAAACATCAAGAAAGGAATTGCGGTAGAAATACCGGAACATTTCATCCCGGCTTTTAAACCAGCAAAAGAATTTATGGTTGCTGTCAAGACTTCCGAACACGAATTAAAAGAGACCACTAATGCTGCTATGCGTGCAGGAGATAAGCAAGACAGCTAACCAATAATTTGGGGTAAAAACCCTTACCTTCGCAAGCCAAAACAAGAGCTTGCGTACCTCACACTATATTAGTATTGGAATAGCGATAGTTGCGCTATTTGCGGTTTATCTTTTTGTGCCCACAACACCTCCGGAAGGTGCAAAAGCGAAGATAAACAGCCAACATAACGATGCGGCCAACCAGATGGCTGCTGCTGTTCCAGCTTCCCTTGATTCAATTATTAAAGCTTCCAAAGCATTGCTTCCAGCACATGCTTTGGAAGAATTGGGGAAACTTGAAGCACAAATTGCACAGCAAAAAGACTCTAGCAAAATGGT
>JAFDYA010000157.1 GCA_018267675.1 Bacteroidota bacterium | reverse complement strand
TTTGGAGGCCTGCAATTTCATCTTCCAGGTCTTTAATTTCCATGGGCAATTCGCCCTTCAGGGTCTGGATTTCATCACTTTTAGAATCCACTTTTTGAAGGGAAATGAGTGCGGAAAGCTTCTCTTCAACGGAAAAATCTTTTACTGTAGCCATGTTTTTTTAAAAGAAATAATTAATGGGATTGGTCTTTGTCTGGGACAAAAGAGTGGCAAAATTAGGTAATTTCTTCGCTATTATCATTTGTAATAATTCTGGAGTGTATTGTTCGCTCTCATAATGCCCAATATCGGCAATGATCAGCCGCCTGTCGGCATCGAAAAATTGATGGTATTTATAGTCTCCTGTGATAAAGATATCTGCTTTATTCTGAAGGGCATCTTTCAGGAGAAATGAGCCGGAACCACCACAAAGGGCTACAGTCTTAATTGGTTTCCCCAATAGTGTGGTATGCCGGATACAGGCGCAGTGCATCGTATCCTTTAGAAATGATAGAAATTCGACCTCGGCCATTGGGTGTTCCAATTCACCGATCATACCTGCACCGATTTCAGCGTTTTCATTTTCAAGACTTACTAGCTCATAAGCTACCGTTTCATACTCGTGTGTCGCAAATAATGCCTGAAGTAAATGTTGCTCCAGGTGCTTTGGATAGATGACTTCTATCTTTTGCTCGGCAACATGCTCCCTGGGTCCCCCAGCACTTCCAATCACCGGTTTTGCGCTGTGGTCTGCCTTGAAAGTTCCAATTCCGTTACTGGAAAAGGCACATTCACTATAGTGTCCAATATGCCCTCCTCCTGCGGCAAATAGGGCTTCTCTTACTTTGTCTGCACAGCTTTCCGGCGCATAGGTATAGAGTTTTCGTAGGCTGCCTTTCAAGGGTTGGAGGATGCGGGTATTGTTCAGTTTGAGTTTATTGCAGATGATCTGGTTCACACCCTGCCGCATATTGTCCAAGTTGGTATGGGCTGCAAAAAGCACTAAATCATTCTTGATAGCTTTTAGGATGACTCGCTCCACATAGCTTCGGCCACTGATACTTTTGAGGCCGGAGAAAATAATTGGATGGTGGGCAATAATAAGTTGGCAACCTCTAGCAAGCGCCTCGTCCAGCACTTCTTCTGTAAAATCTAAACTGAGCAATGCCGAATTGATTTCAGCATTCGGGTCACCAACCTGTAGTCCGCTATTGTCATAACTCTCCTGATATGTTGGGGGTGCAAACTGCTGGAGTACGTTGAAGATTTCTGAAGCTTTCATAATTATTTTAGTTCAGGTTTGAGGGGGAATGTCTTCCATGCATGATTGACGCTAAATGTCAACTTCTTTGAGTGGGTCCCAGACGATGTCTGCAAAGTTTTGAACTTGGTCATTTACTACAAGTACTCCTTCATTGCTCAAAAGCATAGCCATTTCATCATTTGGTCCGAAATGGGCTTTCCCACTGAGAAGGCCACTCCTGTTGAGTACTCGATGTGCCGGCACTTTTGGACGGACGGTATGGGAGTGGCTCATCGCATACCCAACCATTCTAGCGCCACTTTTCATCCCGATTGCCCCGGCAATTAATCCATAGCTGCTTACACGCCCCTTGGGGATTTGGCGGACGAGCTCATAAATAGCTTCATACAAATCCGCGTTATTCTTCGGAGTCTTTGGGGCCATTTGTTCTGCTTTTTAAAAGAATACTTCTACCGGGTTCCGGCACATTTTTGTAATTGTAGGGACAGTTTTGACATCCATTACCACAACAGTAGCCTCTTCGTTCAAGGTAAGCTGCTGTAAATACGACCAACCCATTCGGTAGCCTAATGAAGTCTTCATGCTCCTTTAAGCTCATCTTCCTGTTCTTTTTTTGCTTTTACCGGTGGTACGATTGGTGTTTCCGGTAGTTGGAAGGAAAGGTAATAGATCGTCCGTCCATCAGCAAGGTGCAACCCTTCATAGTGGGTCTGTATGGCTAATGCTCCTTCTGCTTTTCCCTTTGCATAAATATCTTCAATGTCCTCAACGATATGGCAATTCTGCTCTTTGATCACTTCGTGGGTAAACTCATAAAGTTCACGAGAGTCGGTCTTGAGTTGTACCCGCCCTCCGGGGATCAATATTTGTTGATAGAGCTTTAGGAAACGCGCATGGGTCAATCTTTTCTTTGCTTTACCTTCCCGAAGAAATGGGTCGGGAAAGATGATCCAAATCTCCGACACTTCCTGCTTCCCAAAGTATTCGGTTAGCATGTCTATTTGTGCTCGTAGAAAGGCTACATTACCCAGGTCTTTTTCCAACGCTCGCTTGGCACCGATGTAGATCCGATTGCCTTTAATGTCCACACCGACAAAATTCCGATCGGAGTGCATTTCACCCAAGCCCACACTGTATTCACCTTTTCCACATGCTAGCTCCAAAGTAATTGGATTGTCATTTTTAAAGTACTGATACCAATTGCCTGCCATGTTTTTCGGACGTTGCAATACATTTTCAAAAGTTTCTATTGCAGCAAAGCGAATTAATTTTTTTTGACCCATAGGAAATGTAAAGATAAACTTACAACCGCGAGCATTTGAAAACATCAACTTTTAACTATTAAAAAAACCAGATTAAATGAAAAAACAATTACTCTTCACGGTGTTGGCAGGTAGTTTTGCCACACTCATTTTTAGTTCACATGCCGTTGGTCCCTACAATGGAGGCGCAGGCAATCATACGGGTAGCCTGGGCTCTCCGGCCAACTGTAGCACCGGAAGTGGCTGCCATGCTACTAACAATACCAATACTACTGCTAGTCTCTTGTTGGTTTCCCCAACAAATGATACGGTGAAGGATGGGCAATATCTACCCAATACTAATTATAAAGTTGTCGTTGTAGGGGCTAACCCAACTGCCAATTTGGTGAAATTTGGTTTTCAGGCTTCTTGTGTTGATAACGCAACTAGCACCACACAAAAGGGTACCTTTACGAGCAGCAATAGCCAGGTAAGCGTGATCAATGGTGGAGCCATCAAGCTTGTGGAACAAAACACTCCGATCAGTGCTGTAACAACCCCAGCCGGTAATGCTTATGGGACTACTTTCAATTGGACCTCTCCTGCTACAGGCGGTGGTGCTGTAAAATTTTACCTCACGCTCAATGCAGTGAATGGCAATACAACTTCGAGCGGGGATCAACCTAATGCCGCAACGCCACTCACTTTTACAGAAAAACCAACTTCTGTATCCAATATCAAACTTGAAAGTTCCGATTTGTACCCGAACCCTACTCGTGCTGAACTAATCCTGAAAATCAAAGATTGGACAGCGGGAAATTATCAAGTGATTATTTATGGTTTGGATGGCAAAGTAATGCTGCAACAAACTGCTAGTTTGAGCGCAGGAGCTGTGCAAATAAATGTAGCTCAATTAGCACCTGGCGCCTATTTTATTAGCTTAAATGATGGGGGCAAAAAGCTTGTCGGTTCTTTCATCAAGAACTAGCCATTCCCTGCCCTTTTAGTTCTTTTCGGCTGCTGTAGAAGTGTTCTGCAGCAGCCGTTTTTTTATGTAGCGTGATTTTTTTAGAATGTTCATCCCGGGGTTTGAAGTAGCATTTCAAAGCAGCATTAGCTCTAGCAGAATAGGACATTCTTAGACGTGCCGGTTAGGGTGAGCGGATTGCTTAATGTACCTTTAAAGGCCAAAATGAAAATTTATGATGCGATTTTCTATAGTCATGCTTTTACTTGCTTGCACCCTTGGCGCGAATGCGCAAACCGGGGGTTCAAAAGTTTTTAAAACTCCCCTTTCCGGCACGGCGGTGCTCCGAGATATTCAGGACAAATACATCGCGCATGTCCAGTCTTTGGAAGCGCCCGAAGTGGATGGCGAAGGTGAACGGGAAGAATTGGAAGCACTTAAAGAAAAGATTGGAAGACTATTCCCACATTGTACAGATGCCAACCGAAGGAGCACACAGGCAAAGCTGAGCGCAGTGGCTACACCCATCATTGTTCAAAGTTTTGTACCAGATTCCAACTCCGGTATTCCTCCGGATAATTCCTACGCGATTAGCCGCTCGGGAGTTGGGATGAATGCCATGAATAGCCGGGTGTCGGTGATCAATGCAATTACAGGGCAAATTGTGAATGTGAAAAGTCTGAATTCCTTTACCAGTCCTGTTGGATTAAATGATCCCAACGATTATCGTTATGATCCAAAGCTCATCTACGATCCGGAAGCTGATCGGTTTATTGCTGTTTGCCTGAGTGGGGTGAATCAATACAACCATATCATTGTCGGATTTTCAAAATCTGCGGATCCAACTAGCGGCTGGAATTTTTATAAATTCTATGGCGACTACGGAGGCGATAGCACTTGGTTTGATTACCCCATTATTTCCATTACGAACAATGAACTTTTCCTAACAGGCAATAAATTGGTTTATGACGGTAGTTTTCAACTCGGCTTTGTGCGGAGTGTGATTTATCAGATTCGGAAAGCAGATGGTTATAATGGCGATACTTTGACCTCAAAAATTTGGGACTCGGTGAATTATGGCGGTCGGCCGATTCGGAATATTTTTCCGGTGAATGGTGGTAGTAGCATTCAGGGGCCTGCACAATATTTCCTAAGTGTGCGCAATATGGATGTTCAAAATGATTCCGTGTTTATCATGAAGATTGGCGATACGATAGGGAGTGCAGGAAATACCCTTACGGTGGCCGCCTACAAGTCCAATTTGAGTTATGGGTTCCCCCCCGATGGTCGCCAGATGAACACACCAAAAAAATTGCAAACCAATGATGGACGCGTGTTAGGTGCCTTTGCAGAGGGTAGCGAGATCCAATTCGCCTGTACTAGTGTGCAACCCGGAAGTGGTGCTGATGCGATCTATCATGGCCGCATTGCAAATTACAAATCAAGCCCGGTGGTCACCGCTGATTTTATTACCGATGATACTTTGGATTATGCTTACCCTAATCTTTCCTATGCTGGGCAAGTTGGCGGAAAAAATGCTTCAATTATTTCCTTTGATTATTCAGGTCCTACCACCTTTGCCGGTCTTGGTGCCGTGATGTGGGATGGTGCTGGGTATTCGCCACTGCTCAAGGTGAAAGAAGGCGCAAACTTCTTGTTTCAATCGAGTTCTTCAAATGTTCGTTGGGGTGACTATAGCGGCACCCAGCCTGTTTATGGCAAGCCGGGTAATGTATGGATCACCGGTATTTACGGAAAGGATAACACACGATATGGTATCTGGACAGCACAATTGCAATCCCCTTTCATAGTTGGAGTACCCGGAATCAAGGCGACAAACGTTCCTACAAAACTTTATCCAAATCCGGCTGTACATTTTATTCGCTTAGACTTTAACCTGAAAGAAGCAGCTCGTGTTTCCTTTCGACTTTTTGATTTGAATGGCCGTCTAGTAGATGAGGTGCTCAATTCAAACTGCAAAGCTGGAGCAAATGAACTTGTTTTTAATACCGCCAGCCTAGCCTCAGGTAGCTACTTCCTCAAAGGGTTTAGTCCCGATGGATATCAGGTGATGCTGCAGCAATTTGTAAAGCAATAGCCCCTCAATTTGCGCGCAGCTGTGAACTTACTTTTTAATCTCACCTTAGCCTTTCGGTCGATCAAGAATAACCTGCTGCGGAGTACACTCACGATACTCATTATCGGGATCGGGATTATGGCGCTTGTCGGCATCTTGACCGGTATAGAGGTGATCAAGTCGGCTGTAACAAGCAATTTCTCCAGCATGGGAGCCAATTCTTTTCAAATTACCAGTGAGATTTTGAAATCTACGAAAAGAAAGCAGGGAGGAATGGAAATTGCCCGTTCGGAAGGCAAGGAGATCACTTATTCCGAAGCCAAAGCATTTAAACAACATTATCCAGTGCCGGCAACGGTGAGTATTTCTATGGCCGCAGGGGGTACAGCTACCGTCAGTATCGGCGCACAGAAGTCCAACCCTAATATCCGCATCATGGGTGTGGACAATGAATATTTTAGCATTGCGAGTACGGATTTGATCGCGGGTCGAGTTTTTTCAAGTTATGAACAGGAATCTGGGAGCTATCTCTGTGTATTGGGACATGGCATCGCGCTCACCCTTTTTAAAAAACATCCAGGAGCCGCAATGGACAAAATGATCAGCCTAGATGGTATAAAGCTAAAGGTTGTGGGGGTGGCGGAGGAAAAAGGGGGCAGTATGTTCAGTAGCGCAGATAATTTTATTTTTCTGCCCTTAAGTACAGCGCGTGCACTATTTGGCGGCAATTCATTTGCCATCAATGTTGCCGTACCCAATGTAGCAACTAAGAGCATTGCGGCAGATGAAGCCGAAGGCACCTTTAGACCAATTCGTAAGTTGCCTTTGGGGACAACTTCTAACTTCAGCATTAGTCAAAATGATAGTATCGCAAAGATGTTATTGGAGAATATAGCCACTGTAAATTGGGCGGCGGTGTTCATCGGTCTGATTACACTTTTTGGTTCTGTAATCGGCCTGATGAACATCATGTTGGTGTCGGTAGCCGAACGGACGCGGGAAATAGGCGTCAGTAAAGCCTTAGGAGCAAAAAGTAAGACAATAAAAGGTCAATTTTTGACCGAGTCAATTCTTATCAGTGTACTTGGTGGCGCTGTGGGTGTAGTTTTGGGAGTAGCGGTAGGAAACATAGTTGGACTGGCTCTTCATACGCCGTTTGTAGTTCCCTGGTTATGGATGCTGAGCGGTATCAGTCTGTGTGCTCTTGTCGGGATCCTGTCGGGAATTTATCCTGCAATTAAAGCTTCACGTTTAGACCCAATTGTAGCATTGAGATATGAGTAAGGTTAAAAAAGGCTTGGTGTACAAATCTACCGGAAGCTGGTATGTGCTTCAAGAGGAGAACGGTGCTATTTGGAAAGCGCGCATACGAGGAAAGCTCAAGATTGATGAAAATATTGCCGCTACCAATCCGGTAGCAGTAGGAGATTGGGTTGATTTTTTTGTAGAAGATGAAGAAGCCGGGCTGGGCATAATTACGGACATTCAAGCTCGTAAAAATTATATCGTCCGGGTATCGCCACATAATCGACACCACAAGCATGTCGTTGCTGCAAATTTAGACCGAGCTGTTCTTATCGCTTCACTGGCTGAACCGCGCACCTCCAACGGTTTTATTGATCGATTTCTGATCACTGCGGAGGCCTATCACGTGCCGACTTTGATTGTAATCAACAAGCAAGATTTACATACCGAAAAACACCAGCAACAACTGGCCGATTGGACATACATGTATGGAAACGCCGGCTATGAACTCCTTGCTGTTTCGGCACTTCGACCGGAGACGATCGACTCCTTGCGACAGAAGATAGGCAAAGGTACAGTCTTGTTTAGCGGACACTCCGGTGTCGGAAAAAGTACCCTGATAAATGCCTTAATACCCGATAAAAATATCCGCACCATGGAAGTGAGCGATTGGAGTGGCAAGGGACAGCATACCACCACTTTTGCAGAAATGTACGATCAGCCTTCCGGTGGGAAAATCATAGATACGCCCGGCGTTAAGGAATTTGGTCTGATTGACATGAAGCGAGAAGAATTGAGTCACTACTTCCCCGAAATGAATCGCCTTTTGCCGGAATGTAAATTCAATAACTGTATTCATCTCAATGAGCCGCAATGCGCTGTTAAAGCCGCACTCCGAGCAGGTTCGCTCCATGCCGAACGGTACAATAGTTATTTAGGTATTTTGGATTCCCTTGGTGGGGCTAAGTAGGAATAGGAGCATAAATACTGATAGATGCATATTAATCAGGGTATCTAAACAGTTTATTTATTATCTCTTGATTTTATATAAAGGAAGTTTGCCCCAATTTCCTTTACCATTACCTTTGCCGCCCTTTTAAAAATCTAAAATCAGGGGCCGAATCTTCAAAATTTTTGGAAGAGTGCTCCATCATCGTACGAAATGGCAACAATTACACGCGAAAACATCGCTCTGCACACCGAAAAAATTTTAGTTTCCCTACAGAAAGAAGACTATCAGCCAAAGTTTGAGAAAGCATTAAAAGGCTATGCCAAACATGCTAACGTACCTGGATTCCGGAAAGGACACGTACCAGCTGGTATGGTGAAGAAAATGTACGGCCAAGCTTTGTTTCAAGAAGAAGTCCTCAATCAAGCCAGTGCCGCGATAAGTGAATATCTCCAGAATGAAAAGTTGGCCATTTTAGGGCAACCATTAATCATGCCGGAAGCAAGTGCACGAGTGCTGGAAATGAATGGCACCGCTAATCTTGATTTTGCTTTTGAAATCGGGTTGAAACCAGATTTTGAAGTTACCGCGTTGAACGGATCGCAAAACCTGACACAGTACAATATCCAAATTAGTGATGAAATGCTACAAGAAGAAGTAGCACGGGTAGCAAAGCGCCTCGGTAAAGTGGAAGAATTGGACGTATTGAGTCATCCCGAACACATGATCTACGCAGAATACTACCCCTGCGATGCTGATGGGAATATGTTGGAAGGTATGGATTCTATCAAAGAAACTAGCGAGCTGAAATCCTTGCCTGTAAAGCTTCAGGAAATGGTAATGGGGAAGAAAGCAGATGATTCTTTGGTGATTAATCCAACGGAAATTTGTACCGACGAAGAGCGCGTCAATTTTGCGAAAACTATCGTTAAGGTAGCAGATGTTAGCAATCTGGCAGATTATTATCTGTTGAAGATTATTAAGATTAGTGCAATTATTCCACGGGAAATGGACATCACATTTTTTGGTGAAGTCTTCCCAAATGATGATATCTTGGATGAAGCGGCTTTCAATGCGAAGTTCAGAACTGAATTAGGCAAAGAATTCGAAGCTGCTAGCACTTCAAGAATGCGGGATGAAATCTATGAATTGTTGGTGCACAATACGCCCATTGAGTTACCGGTAGCCTTCCTTCATCGCTGGCTTGCAGAAGGTCAAGAGAAGCCACAATCTATGGAGCAGGTTCAACGGGAATTTCCGGCATTTGAGCATCAATTGCGCTGGACGCTTATATCCGACAAGTTACTGCAAGAATATGGTATTACGGTAACAAGAGAAGAGGTTCTGGATCATATGAAGAGTCGTGTTCTTTCCTATTTCGGCTTGGAAAGTAGTGAAGATGCTCCCTGGATGGAAGGGTACATGGAGAAGCTGGAGAAAGAAGAAAAATCAATGAATGAAACCTACCGAACAATGCTTTTCGAGCGCTTGTTTGATACCTTGAAAACGAAGTTTACGATCGTGGAGAAAGACGTAACCGAAAAGGAATTCCTAGAGTTAGCCAACCCTCATGATGCCCATCATCATCATCATAACCACTAGAAGCATATACTCTTAATTTTTTTTATAGTTTGATGTCGGTATTTCCTATTGAATTTTCAGGTAGAAGAGTGATGGTGGCAGGGTCCACTCAGGGTATTGGCCTTGCCACCGCTCAACTTTTTGCGCGCTTGGGTGCGCATTGCACCCTTGTGGCCAGAAATGAGAATAAGCTCCAACTCGCCTTGCAAAGCCTGGAACAAAGCGCCGGTCAAATGCATGATTATTTGATAGCAGATTTCAGTACGCCGGATGCAGTCAAACTTGCCGCGGAACAATATTTTGCCCGTAACACTGTAGATATCCTGATCAATAATTCCGGAGGGCCTGCAGCGGGGATGATCACAGAAGCTAGTCCTGAAGCCTTTTTAGCGGCCTTTAACCAGCATTTGATCTGCAACCAGATTTTGACCACAAATGCTATTAACGGGATGAAATCCAATTCATGGGGTAGAGTAGTCAATATCATTTCTACTTCTGTAAAGATCCCCCTGAAAGGCTTGGGTGTGTCCAATACGATACGCGCAGCAGTTGCTTCATGGGCAAAAACAATGGCCAACGAATTAGCCCAATTTGGCATTACAGTAAACAATGTATTACCCGGAGCTACTGCAACCGGACGATTGGTCTCGATTATTGACGGTAAGTCAAAGAAAGCAGGATTGAGCCAAGAAGAAGTGACCGAGGAGATGCTCGCCGAAATTCCAGCCCGACGTTTTGGCCAACCGGAGGAAATTGCCGCAATGGTCGTGTTTTTGTCCTCCGCTGCTGCTGGCTACGTTACCGGTACAAGTATTCCGGTCGATGGTGGACGAACCGGAAGCATTTAGAAAAACGGGAAAAAATCAGGCCTTGTTTGTTAAAAAAATGCAGTAGGCAGTCATGAAATTGTAAGCCTACTAAAAAAAATAATTGTGAATATCCGCTGTAAGCCTTGCCCAGAGCGGAGAATATTTTTTATTAATTCTGTTTCAATTTCGCTGATCGATGTGTATTTTTGCCACCGCTTTGTTAAATACGGATTTTCAACTCAATTCATTTCCTGTGCAGAGATTCATCCGACAGATATCCCGTTCCAGCCGATTTTTGCTTTCGGGAATTCTTTCCTTCATTATTCTTTTTTCCGCAAATAGTGCGTATGCACAAGACGGAAAGGCCTTGTTTCAGGCAAATTGTGCCACTTGCCACAACCCAATAAAAGACGCCACCGGCCCTGCCCTCCAAGGTAAGAGCGCCACTTGGCCTACTAAGGAATGGGTGTATGACTGGGTACATAACCCATCGGCAATGATTGCCAAAGGCGACAAAACCGCCAATGAAATCTTTGCTAAGTACAAGCCAATAGTTATGACGGGTTTCCCCAATCTTAAAAATGAGGAAATTGATGCCATTATCAAGTATGTGGACGAGTATAAGGCGCCAGGTGCTGCCACTGCCGCAGCCGGTACCGGACAAGCAACCTCCACAACAGCCTCCGAAGACAATTCTTGGCTGTACACTATCATCACAGTTTCTCTTCTCGTCTTGGTACTGATTCTTTGGAGAGTGAATACCGGCCTGAAGAAAGTAGCAGAAGAAAAGCAAGGCTTGCCAATCAAGAAGGACGTTCCGATCTATAGAAATAAATTCTTTATCGCTGTTGCCAGTATCATCCTTACCATCTTGTGCGGCTATTGGATTGTGAATGGTGCCATCAGCGAAGGACATCAGCAAAACTATCAACCCGAACAACCAATTTTCTATAGCCATAAAGTGCACGTAGGTATCAATCAGATCAATTGCCTTTATTGCCATGCAGGAGCTGAGAAAAGCCGTCAGGCTATGATTCCATCTTCAAATATTTGTATGAATTGCCACAAGCAAATCAATGAATACACCGGTGAAAAAGAACATGAGCTGAAAGACTGGAACGGCAATGTGATTAATGGTACTGCCCAAATTCAATTGCTTTACAAGTATGCAGGCTGGGATCCTGAGAAGAAAGAATACAAACGAGATGCACAAGGTAATATTCTTGCCACTCCGATCAAGTGGGTAAAGATTCATAACCTTCCGGATGATGGTTATTTCAATCACTCACAACACGTGAAGGTGGGTCAAATCCAATGTCAACGCTGTCATGGTGATATTGAGAATATGGACCAAGTACATCAAGCGGCCCCACTAACTATGGGATGGTGTATCAATTGTCACCGGCAAACCGATGTGAAGTTTAAAGAAAATAACTACTACACGATTTACGAGAAGTACCAAAAAGAAATTAAAGACGGCAAACGCGAAGGCGTTACTGTAGAAGATATCGGCGGTATTGAATGCCAAAAATGTCACTACTAGGACTTAGTTTCTTTGAGTTTGGATAGCTTGCGATTGTTAATTTGGTTTTGATAAAGTAATATTAGGTTTTAAAATTTGGCTTCTGAGAGTTAAGAATTCTCATCAAGCATCTTGAATATAAGATACAACATGGCTCAGAAAAAATATTGGAACGGACTGGAAGAGCTAAATAATAACGGTGCTCAAAACAGTAAAACCGATGATGAATTTAGGGAACTGCTGCCCTTCGCAGATGTTTCCGAAAATCTCTTGGCCGCAAATACACCCCGCAGGGACTTTTTAAAGTACCTAGGCTTTTCCACGGCTGCAGCAATGCTCGCTGCTAGTTGTGAAATGCCTGTTCGTCGGGCAATCCCGTACGCCATCAAGCCGGAAGATATTACACCAGGTGTCCCAAATTACTACGCTTCAACCTATGTAGATGGTGGTGATTATTGCGCTGTGGTGATTAAAACCCGCGATGGTCGTCCAATTAAGATCGAAGGAAACGAATTGAGCTCGATTACCAAAGGCGGTACTTCAGCTCGGGTTCAAGCATCCGTATTAAGTCTTTACGATAAAGCTCGCTTGCGCCAACCTTATGCCGATGGCAAAGCGGTTGATATGTTCACGGACATTGACAATGCAGTAAAAGCAAGCCTGACAAGTGGCAAAGCGGCATACTTACTGACAAGTACAATTATTTCCCCTACTGTAAAATCAGTTATTGATCAATTTATTGCGAAGTATCCTAACGTAAAACAAGTTACCTACGACGCAATTTCTTACTCAGGAATGCTATTGGCCAACGAAGCTAGCTACGGCAAGCGAAGTTTGCCTTCTTATCATTTTGATAAAGCAAAGACGATCGTTTCTATTGGTGCCGATTTTCTTGGTACCTGGCTGTCCCCAGTAGAATTTGCAAAAGGATATGCTAAAGGCCGAAAGGTGAGCGCAGCAAAGCCGGAAATGAGCAGACACTATCAGTTCGAAGGAGTCCACTCTTTGACCGGTGCCAACGCAGATCGCCGTTCTGTTTGTAAGCCCTCCGAATACGGAGCGGTTGCCGTTGCATTGTATAATGCTATTAGCACCGGAGCAGCACCAAGCTTTACATCTAAAACCTTAAATGAGAACATTACTAATGCTGCTGCCGATCTTAAAGCAGGTAACGGCTTAGTAGTTTGTGGTAGCAATGATGTTGCTGTACAGACAGTAGTCAACGCAATAAATAACGCAGTTGGTGCTAATGGCACCACTATTAATTGGGCACTGAACTCCAATTATAAGCAGGGTATCGACAGCGACTTAGTGAATCTTGTTGCTGCAATGAAAGCGGGACAAGTAGGTACCCTAATCATGCACGACGTTAATCCAGTGTATGATTATATGGACGGAGCCGGCTTCGCCGAAGCGATGAAGCAAGTTCCTGTGACCTTGACTACTGCTAGTCATATGGACGAAACTGCTGAAAAGAGCAAGTTTATCGTATCGGACCATCACTACCTGGAAAGCTGGGGAGATGCTGAGCCTAAGACAGGCTATTTTAGCTTGATGCAGCCAGGTATTTCCCCGCTGTTCAAGACCCGATCTTTCGCTGATTCACTACTGAAATGGTCTGATAATACAACTACCTATGCTGATCTTTGGAAAAGCTATTGGATGGGTAAGTTGGGAAGCCAAACCAATTTTGACCAGGCACTACAAGATGGTATTGTTGAGCCTGGTAATAAATCTACTGTTACAGCTAGTACTGCTGATGCAGCAGCTAATTCATCGGATACGATGAGCTTTTCAGGAGCATCTTTTGCCGGTAATATCGGTGCAGCTATCGCAAGTATTGCTGCAACAGCACCGGTTCAAGGCAAGGAATTAGTTGTTTATGAAAAAGTAGCAATTGGCCGCGGTGGAAGCAATAGCAACAACCCATGGCTTCAAGAAATGCCGGATCCGGTATCTAAAGTTACTTGGGACAATTATGCGTGTATTTCACCCGTATTAGCCGCAGCACTTGATGGCGTTGACGTGCAGGAAATTGAACTGACCACCCAGAATGAAGATAGGGCATCTAAACGTGTATTGAAGGTGACAGTCAATGGTAAGGAAGTTTCACTCCCTGCTGTGGTCATTCCCGGTATGCACCCAGATGTTGTCGGTATCGCTACCGGATATGGAAGAAACAAGAAGCTTGGGAGAGCTGCTGCTGATTTAGGTAAAAATGCCTTCCCGCTCATGGCGTGGAATGGGACTACATTCATTAATCATGCCGCCGCTACTGTAGTAAAAACTGATAATTATTACGATATTGCGCAGACTCAGTCGCACATGAGCTATGAGGGGCGCGATATGATCATGCGGGAATATTCATTAGAGGAGTTCAAAAAGAACCCTAATGAGTTGATCAAAAGCCGTATGGACAAATTAGGTCACTATGCCGTTTTACCTTGGATGGAACACGGTGGTGGCCATGAGAGCCATGGTGCAGGCCATGAAGCTGCAGGAGACACTAAAAAGGAGTATGAAGAATTCATGGATGGTTTCCGGAAGAACGGAACGATGTATCCGGACTATGAAAAGCCCGGTATCCATTGGGCAATGTCCATCGACCTGAATTCATGCATCGGCTGTGGTGCTTGTGTTGTAGGATGTATGGCAGAGAACAATGTGAGTGTCGTCGGTAAGGAAAAGGTAATTAAACACCAGGAAATGCACTGGTTGAATATCGACCGTTACTTTACCGGTGATCCAATGGCTGCTGATACGATCCAAACGGTATTCCAACCAATGCTTTGCCAGCATTGTGATAATGCACCTTGTGAAAACGTTTGCCCCGTTGCTGCTACCAACCACAGCTCGGAAGGCTTGAACCAAATGGCCTACAACCGTTGCATTGGTACAAAGTATTGTGCGAACAACTGCCCTTATAAAGTACGTCGTTTCAATTGGCTGGACTGGAATGGTGCTGACTGTTTTGAGGATAACTTATACGAAGACGGACGTAGAGATGATATCAATGATGACCTCACACGGATGGTCTTGAACCCAGACGTTACAGTTCGTAGTCGTGGCGTAATGGAGAAATGTTCATTTTGTGTTCAACGACTACAAGATGCTAAGCTCGAAGCCAAGAAAGAGGGACATCCAATGGTGGATGGCCGTGCACGTACTGCCTGCCAACAAGCCTGCCCTACAGATGCAATTGTATTTGGTAATGTGAATGATAAGACTAGTGCAATCTATGCCCTTCGTCATTCTGACCAAATGGAGCGCACTTATTATGCCCTGGAAGACCTGCATACCTTGCCCAATGTCAATTATTTGAGCAAAGTGCGCAATACTGAGTTGGTAGTTGGAGGAAATGAAAAGACCGATATAATGATGGATAAAAGTATTTAATTCACGGTTATTTTAGTTTTATCAAATCAGAGAAGAAATTTCTTTTGGTAGCCAAATATTTGAATTTAGACAAACGACTTTAAGCATACCATGCATTTAAAATACGAAGCAACTTTACGAGAACCGCTGGTAAATGG
>JAFDYA010000156.1 GCA_018267675.1 Bacteroidota bacterium | reverse complement strand
TCCACTACAATCCGGCGTGGAACCCCCTCGTCGACACAAAAAGTTGCCTGATGCAACCCGCTAGGGGAATGGAATTATGTAGCCCTATTTGCTGCTCATATCCTCCACTACTTCCTGCACAGGGTGCTTTTTCCCAAAGATCATTTTGTAGAGGACAGGGCCGGTAGTAATGAGCACAAGGCCAATGACGATTTTTTCAAAATTTTCCTTTACCCATTCAAATCCACCCAGAAAATACCCAGCGGCCAACATACTGCTCACCCAGGCAATAGAGCCCACAACATTGTAAAAGAAAAATTTCTTTTTATCCATCTTCACCACACCCGCTACGATAGGGGCAAAGGTGCGGACGATTGGAAGAAAGCGAGCTAAGATGATCGCGCCGCCACCTTTCTTATCGTAGAATTCATGGGCTTGGGTGATATGTTTTCGTTTGAAAAGCCAAGTATCCCTTCGTTCGAAGAGCAAGGGGCCGGTCTTCTGTCCAAACCAATAACCTACAGAATTGCCGATAATCCCGGCGACAGTAATCAAGACAATCCAATAAAGGAGGCTCAACAGGCCAGAGTCAAACGGCGCAGGATTATTGGCTATAATGAGCCCCGCAATAAATAACAGTGAATCACCTGGCAAAAAGAACCCGGCAAACAAACCGGTCTCGGCAAAAATAATCGCAGCAACTAGGTATAGACCACCAAACGACATGACCGTTTGTGCCAACCATTCTGCATTCATCAAGTTCTTAAAGAGTTCAAGAATATCGTGCATTTTTTGCCGTTTTTATTTATGGCTGCGAAAATAGGGTAGCAGCAGGGCTGAAGGTTCAGCCCAATGCATTATTTGATGATTTTAGGGTTTCTATACCAAGTTGTACTTATTCCAATTCGTGTTCCATCTTGCTTACTGCCATAGTTGCGATGCTATTCCCAATCACATTGGTCGCACTACGGCCCATATCCAGTATCGGGTCGATACCAAGTAATAGCGCCAGGCCGGCTTCCGGAATATTGAAGGTAGCTAAGGTGCCGGCAATCACAACTAAGGAAGCCCGTGGCACGCCCGCTATCCCCTTGCTGGTAAGCATCAGAACAAATAACATACTCACTTGAGTCGCTAGGGGAAGGTGAATGCCATATGATTGTGCTATGAACAGGGATGCGAAGGTCATATACATCATACTGCCATCCAGGTTGAAAGAATAACCAAGCGGAAGGACAAAGGAAACAATTTTGTTGGGGCAACCGGCACGCTCCAGTTCCAACATAGTTTTAGGGTAGGCTGCCTCACTACTGGATGTAGAAAACGCTAAGAGCAAGGGCTCTTTTAGCCGAACGATCAAATGCGGCACTTTCTTACCGACAAACAAATAGCCTACTAAAAACAAAATGGTCCAAAGAATCGCAAGACCCAAATAGAATTCCCCAATAAACAAAGAATAGGCCTTGAGCACCCCTAAGCCTTGCTTGGCAATAACCGCTACCATCGCCCCAAAAACAGCTATAGGAGCCAATTGCATTACATAGCCGGTGACCTTTAAAATAATATGGGCACAGGCATCAATGATCTTGATCAAAGGCTCGGACTTCTCGCCAATAGCCGCTGCAGCAATACCAAAAAACAAGGAAAACACGACTACTTGTAAAATCTCATTTTTTGCTAAGGCATCAAAAACAGATGTAGGTACCAGATGTGTTATAAACTCTTTGAGTGTAAGGCTTGCCTTTGGAATGCCCGATGTCTCGGCAGGTAGCGGCAGATGCATATGCACTCCAGGTTGAAAAATATTGACGAGCAATAGACCTAGGAAGAGACTAAGCATTGAAGCGGAAATAAACCATAGGAGCGTCTTCCCGCCAATTCTACCTACCGATTTAATGTCGCCAACGCGGGCAACACCCACGATGAGTGTCGTCAATACAAGCGGACCAACAATCATTTTTATCAACCGAAGAAAGATATCCGCCATAAGCGTGAAGGGTACCATTTTTTCATCCATAGCCGCCGCATCCAAGCCTTGATAATGGCGATTTAAAAAATAGCCCAAAATCAAGCCAAGCACCATCGCGAGCGCGATATACAAGATGAGCCGATTCGATTTAGATTTTTGTGGAGTTGCTTCTGTGTGCATATGAAGTTGGGAAGATAAGTTGCCCTTTCCTAAAACAAGTCTTCGGGATTGCCCTGTAGTCCACCGGTATGAATACACAGTATCCTTGACTGTCTTGGAAAATAGCCATCAGCAAGCATCTTCGCCACTTTTTGCATCATTTTACCGGTATAGACAACATCGGTTTTAATGCCGGTTTTTTTGTAAAAATCTTGCATGAAACGAAGTTGATGTTCGTCCCACTTCCCAAATTGTGGTAGCAGCATGGGTAGGATTTCAGGAATTGCCGTATTAGGATCGTTTTCAACTTGGCTTTTTGCAAGATCGCATTGCCTAGCCGCACAGAAGCCAATCAACTTTATTGACGAAGGTAAGCTTCGTTGGAGGCCGGCAAGGGTAGTGCCGGTGCCTACAGCTACGCAGACATGGCTGGTGGCTTCCGGAATGTATTGTGCAATTAATGCTGCACCCTTTATACCCGCTTCGTTGGCGCCCCCTTCCGGGAGGAGCAAAGCATTCGGGAACTGCGCCGCCAGCCGACTGCTGGGGGCATAAGCTACTTTGGAATATTCGGCTTTGGTCAGAAAATGAAGCTCCATACCCATCGCTTGGCAATTCAGTAGCGTCTTCGTTAGTTCTGTGTCCGGATAATACCCTCGGATCAAGCCGACGGATTGCAGCCGATACATTTTGGCAGCCGCCGCCAATGCTGCCAGGTGGTTGGAATGCCCACCACCGAAACTCAATACCTGACTTTTTTTCTGGCGGATCGCCTCCTCAATATTGTAGAAAAGTTTGAAGAGCTTATTGCCTGAAACTATTGGATGGATCGCATCAAGTCGTAAGAGCTGCAAGCTGGTGCAGGAGTTTTTGGGCGCCCAATCAGTACAGTCGCTAAGGCTTGGCGGGTTAAGCACCATACCCATACTCTCGGAGATAGTTTTCATTATCCCGCCATTTTGGTCGCACCTTGATGTATAATTCCAGATGCACTTTTCGTTGTAGAAATTCCTCCATTTTCTTTCGGGAGCGGATGCCAAGCTCTTTGATGCTGGCACCACCTTTACCAAGAAGGATCATTTTCTGGGTATCTCGGCTCACAATAATCTCCGCTTTGATCACATCTACGTTGGTCTTTTCTTCAAACGATTGAATAATGACAGCCGAGTGATAAGGGATTTCATCTTGAAACAAAGTATAAATCTGCTCCCGAATGATTTCGGAGACAAAGAAGCGGGTAGGGCGGTCTGTCAAATTTTCTTCGGGAAAATAGGCTGGGGCTTCCGGTAGAAAATGCAGGATTTCCGGTACTAAGTCTGCCAGAGGCTTGCCTTTCAGAGCAGAAATGGGCATTATCTTCCATTGAGGGAAAGCGTACGTAAATGCGGCGATTTTATCTTTGATCTGCTGCTCATTCTTGAGTAGATCTAGCTTGTTGAGCAGGAGGAGTACCGGCACCTTTAGTTTTAATCCTGCAATTACCGACTCAAATTCCTCCACCGGCTTACTGATGTCTGCGAGTAGCAAAGCCAAGTCGGCATCCTCCAAAGCACTCTTCACCTGAAGCATCATTTTTTGGTGGAGCTTGTATTTTGGATCCGGGATAATGCCTGGCGTGTCTGAAAAGATAATTTGGTAGTTGGGTTCGGTAACAATGCCGATAATACGATGGCGCGTGGTTTGCACCTTGTGGGAGGTGATCGCCAACTGTTCCCCCAATAAGGCGTTGAGCAGGGTTGATTTTCCCGCATTGGGCGGGCCAAAAATATTCACGAAGCCGGACTGAAATTGTGCTGCCATGTTGGGGCAAAAGTAAACGGAAAGCAGAAGAGGATTGCAGGTTGCTCAGAAAGGGACGCAGGGCATTTTGGGGCTATCGGGAAGGATACCCATCCTAATTGCTTATCATTGCAAGGCAAATCATTTCCGCCAGATGTTACCATTAAATACAATCACCGACCCGGTTTATCTTAAACCGGCACATTATTCTAGGCTGGAACGCTTTTATCTCAGTTTAATAAAGGATGAACGGGATCTACCCTTCGTAAAACTGACAGTAGCCATTAGCCTAAGCCTAATACCCTTGGCCGTCTTATTGTACCTGCCATTTGTGACTGGCTGGTGGTGGGCCTTGGTAGCTATTGCTTACCAGTTTCTCAACAATTTCACCTTTAAAGGGCCGTTTGGCTTAATGCTGCATTGCACGAGTCACCGCACCCTATTCAAGAAGGAGTTTCGGTTCATGAACCATTATCTCCCTTGGGTGATTGCACCTTTTTTTGGCCATTCGCCGGAGACCTATTATACCCACCATATCGGGATGCATCATGCTGAGAATAATTTGGAAGAGGACGAAAGCTCCACAATGCCCTACCAGCGGGATTCACTCCGGGGCTTTGGCCACTATTTCGGCAGCTTCTTCTTTACCGGTATTTATCATCTGGCGGCATACTTCTTTAGAAAAAAGCGAAAAAAACTGCTTTATCGTTCGGTACGTGGGGAGTTGTTATTCCTTGCGTTCTGTGTAGTTATGTGCGTTGTGAATTGGCCTGCAACCTTAGTCGTGTTTATTATTCCTTTCTTTTTATATCGCTTGATTGCCATGATGGGGAATTGGGCACAACATGCATTCATCGGTGCAGATGACCCGGGCAATGCCTACAAAAATAGTATTACCTGCATCAATACAAAGTATAATGTAAAATGCTGGAACGATGGCTATCACATTTCTCATCACATCAAGCAGACGATGCATTATACCGAGCATCCCGGCTATTTCCTAAAAACAATTAAGGAGTATGAAGACAATGAGGCAATCGTGTTTGATGGCATTCACTTTCTCCATGTATTCATCTGGTTAATGCGCAAACGGTATGATCTTCTTGCTCGTCATTTTGTGAATTTGGGCAATAGGTTTAAAAATGATGAGGAAGTGATTCAGTTTTTGAAAAGCCGCACCCGGAGGGTGTTGACAGGAAACGGAAGCTATGTTTCTGTACCCGGTTAAGTAGCCCCTTTTTTATTTCTTTTTCCATAAAAGTAGATTGACTATGAAATTAACTGTTCCATTTTTTGTCGTGATGCTGTTGTTTACCGGTTGTGATTTCCAACAAAGGGAGCAGGAAATAAGGCTGAAGACGGAGCAGTTAAATGAGCGAGAACGGATTATTATTCAAAAAGAACAGGCCTTAGATATACGAGAGCAGCAATTGACTGGTAGAGAACAACGCCTGGATAGTACATTTCGGAGAATTTCTTATGATAGCCTGATGGCGAATCATGCTGACCTATTGGGTGTCTGGACCACTAAAATGCAATGCACGGAAACCAGCTGTAGAGGTTCTGCAGTTGGGGACACGAAGAACGAACTATGGGAATTTAAATTCCAAGATCAGTTTGTCGTCGTGACGGCCACAGCCAACAACCAAATTGAAAGAATCTATACCGGGACATTTGACGGGGACTTACTCAACCTCTCCGTAGCCCTAGATAGTACGGATAAAACCTCAGCTCAGATTGTTGCACGGCTGAAGCCGAATAATAAAGGCGAAATGCAGGGAGAGCGGGAAATCCGCCAGACAAATGGATGTCGCATCCTATATTCCTTACAGTTAAAGAAGCAATAGGCTTTTAAAACAAATCTGAAACTATGGTTTTACTAGCTGATTTGAATCTATCCCTCCCACTTACCAATCCGGTAGTGATTTTCTCCTTGGTGTTATTCATCATTCTTTTTGTGCCGCTCTTGCTCAAGAAGATTAATGTATCACACATTATCGGCCTCATTCTTGCCGGAGTGATTGTTGGGCCCTATGCGCTTAATTTACTGAGCCGAGATAGCAGCATCGTCTTGTTTGGCACTGTGGGTTTGCTCTATATCATGTTCCTTGCCGGCTTGGAGATCGACCTCACCGAGTTCAAACGCAACAAGGCAAAGATCCTCACATTTGGCCTGCTCACTTTCCTATTGCCGTTGATCGCCGGCTCCCTGGCGAGCCATTATGTTTTGGGTTATGATTGGCTGGCGTCTATACTTTTAGCAAGTATGTTTTCAACACATACTCTAGTATCCTATCCTATTGTGAGTAAATATGGTATTGCTCAAAATAAGGCGGTCGCGCTAACGGTAGGCGGTACTATGATCACGGATATTCTGGCTTTGGTGATTCTGGCGATTGTCGCCGGTATGACTAAAGGAAAGGCAACACCGACATTTTGGGTAACGCTGGGTGTTTCTTCATTAGCATTTTGCTTGATTGTCTTTTTGGTATTTCCAATTTTGATTCGTTGGTTTTTTAAACGGAAGACGGATAGCGTATCGCAATACATTTTTGTGTTAGGGATTGTATTTCTTGCTTCATTTTTAGCGGAAGCTGCCGGGCTGGAAGCTATTATTGGCGCGTTCTTTGCCGGTTTGGTGCTCAATAAGTTTGTACCGCACACCTCGCCGCTCATGAATAGGATTGATTTTGTGGGCAATGCCCTGTTCATTCCCTTTTTCTTGATCGGGATTGGTATGTTGGTCAATTTCAACGTCATCTTCAATGGCTGGGGTGCATTGAAAGTAGCCGGTGTCGTCGTGTTTGTAGCAATCGTATCCAAATATTTGGCGGCTTGGATTACCCAGAAGTCATTTAAGATGAGCGCCCAGGAAGGGCGGCTAATTTTTGGACTGAGCACTTCCCATGCAGCCGCTACATTGGCCATAATATTGGTGGGCTACAATATCATTATCGGTGAAACAGCCGGCGGGGAGCCCATTCGCTTACTGGATGAAAATATTTTGAACGGTACCATCTTGCTGATATTGATAAGTTGTGCTGTTAGTTCTTTTGTAGTGGACAAGGCAGCACGAAAAATTGCATCCGAGCAAACAAGTGATACCGAGTTGGAAGAAAATGAAGACGATATTCTCGTTGTTTTAGATAGCTTGGAAGTTGTTCCGGAAATTGTGGATTTTTCCCTTTTACTGAAGAAAAGAAAAGACGAGAAAATATTCGCCCTTTCACTTGTCAATGAAGAAGACCAGGGACAAGAAAATGGGAAGCAAAATCAAAGTAAGAAGATGATGGACGCAGCGGTAAAATTGGCTTCGTCGTCGGAAAGTATTATTGTGCCACTTACTCGATATGACTTTGATAAAGGGAATGGCATCGTCTCCACCCTAAAGGAACAGAAGCTAAAAGAAATCGTATTAACTGTTGATTTTTCAACAACGAATCAAGATGCTTTTGATCCTATTCTTGAAAAAATTCTTGAGAAAACACAAGAAGCTGTTTTTGCATACCGCTCAGCACAATCGTTTAATACACTCTCCAGTATGCGGGTGGTGCTTCCGCCCAATGCCGAATTAGAAATTGGCTTCAAGAATGTAGTTGACAAGTTGTTGGGGATCGCTAAGTCTGGTGGCTTGTCCCTGCATTTCTTTGCTACGCCGATCACTATTCAGAAGTTGAAGTTGACCGATTGGGTTACTAAGAAAGGAAATTCAATTGATTTTGTCCCCTTCGAAAATTGGGATGATTTTTTGGTGTTGTCACGGGAAGTTCGCCAGAATGATTTCTTTGTAATTATGTCTTCCCGCCCGGGTTGTATTTCTTATTTGGAACAATTGAAGAAGGTGCCCTACTATCTAGCGAATTATTTTAAGAACGTAAGCGTGGTTGTCGTGTATCCGGAACAATACTCAGGTAATACCTGGGCTGTACCAGGCATTTAGAGCTTATTCCCATGTCTTCGCCTTTACCGAGCATACTTTCAGGTTTCAAGCAGTATATGCGGCTGGAACGTTCCTTCTCCAAACATACTATTGACGCTTATCTCCGAGATATTATGCTTTTGCTTCGCTTCCTGCAGCAAGAAGCAAATGGCCCCCCCTATGAACAAGTTAAGCTCAATGATTTGAAAGCCTTTGTTCGTTTCATCAACGAGTTGGAACTAGCTGCGACTACCCAAGCAAGAATCATTAGTGGTATTAAAGCATTCTATCGGTTTTTGATGCTCGATGGCCTCATTAACCTTGATCCTACAGAATTGCTGGAAGCACCAAAGACCAAACGGGCCTTGCCGGAAGTGTTGAGCATAAAAGAGATTGACAAAATGATGGCGGCAATAGACCGGAGTACTCCAGAAGGCGCACGTAATGTGGCTATCATCGAAACGTTATACAGTTGTGGACTTCGGGTTTCTGAGCTCACACAGCTCAAGATTTCCAACCTGTTTTTAGAGACAGGCTTTATTCGGGTCGTCGGTAAGGGAAATAAAGAGCGAATCGTGCCGATCGGATCGGAAGCAATTAAACTCATTCAGATCTACCAAAAGCACGTCCGGACAACATTTTCAGTAAAAGAAAAAGCCCAGGATATTCTTTTCCTAAACCGGCGAGGTGCCGCCCTGAGTCGAGTGATGATCTTTAATATAGTCCGTGCGGCAGC
>JAFDYA010000155.1 GCA_018267675.1 Bacteroidota bacterium | reverse complement strand
ATCAAGATTATTTTCGCAACGCATTTTTTGTAAAAAATAATTTTCGTTGGCTTTTTTCATTGCCACACTACAATGAACAGTACATACACCGACCTCGTCAAACAAACTTTTGACTTCCCGCAGGAAGGCTTTGAAGTGAAAGACAATTCACTTTTCTTCAACGGGCTGGACATTCAAAGACTTATCAATAAGTACGGAACACCGTTCAAGCTCACCTACCTCCCGAAAATCGGTCAGCAAGTAGCCAAAGCAAAAAAGCTCTTTAACGATGCCATAAAAAAACACCGCTACGACGGCAAGTATTTCTATTGCTATTGTACCAAAAGCTCCCATTTCTCCTTTATCGTAGAAGAAACCCTGAAGCAAGGCGTCCATCTGGAAACCTCATTCGCCTACGATATTGAATTGATTAAAGCACTCTACAAACGACGAAAAATCACCAAAGACATCACCATTGTCTGCAATGGTTTCAAAACCCGACAATACACCAAAAACATTTCCGGCCTCATCAACTCCGGCTTCAAGAATGTAATCCCCGTCCTGGATAATATCTCCGAGTTTGAAGACTACAAAAAGAGCATTCGCGCCAAAGACCCCGTCAATATTGGCTTGCGCATCGCCAGCGAAGAAGAACCCTCCTTCGACTTTTACACCTCCCGCCTCGGTATCCGCAACCGCGACATCCTAGAGTTCTATATCGACAACATAAAAGGCAACAAACGCTTCAACCTAAAGATGCTCCATTTCTTCATGAATAAAGGCATGAAGGATGATATTTACTACTGGAGCGAATTGAATAAGGTCCTCAACCTTTACTGCCAACTCAAAAAGATTTGCCCCGAACTCAACTCGCTCAATATTGGCGGGGGCTTCCCTATAAAACACTCTCTGGGCTTTGACTACGACTATTCCTACATGGCCAACGAAATCGTCAGCACGATTAAGAAAGTCTGTAAAAAAAATAAGGTTGATGTGCCCGACATCTATACCGAGTTTGGCTCCTTCACGGTTGGCGAATCCGGCGCCGTGATCTATGGCATCCTGAACGAAAAAATCCAAAACGACCGTGAGTCCTGGTACATGATCGACTCCTCGTTCATCACCACGCTGCCCGACACCTGGGGCATCGGCGAAAAATTCCTACTCCTCCCCATCAATGGCTGGGACAGGGAATACCAAGAAGTACACCTCGGCGGCCTCACCTGCGATAGTCATGACTTTTACACTTCCGAGGAGCATATCAACGCCGTGTTCCTTCCCAAAGTAGATAAAACCGAAGAAAAGAAACCACTGTATATCGGCTTCTTCCATACCGGTGCCTACCAAGATCAATTGGCCGGATACGGCGGTATCAAACATTGTATGATCCCCTCGCCTAAGCACGTCGTCGTGGAGTATAACAAGAACGGCGAACTGGAAGACTGGCTTTATGCAAAGGAGCAAACAGCCGCAAGCATGCTCAAAATCCTAGGGTATATCAAATAGTACTTGCAATTTTTTTGGGCGCCCGGGCAGGCCATCCGCTTCAATTCCCCTCACTCGTTGCGGGGACAGGCCCCCTCACTCGTTGAGGGGAGATTTCCGCTACTGTCCTTGGCGCGTTGCGAATACGACGACCAATACTGCAAAGTACAGGCACATCCTTAGCAACATGCCTACAGAACTAGTACCCATATTTCTCCTGCCACCTTTCTCGTAGAAAATCTCGAAGTTTCTGCTCCGCAGCACTCCCGCCAGGTTCGTACAACTTAGTACCAGCAAGGCTTTCGGGCAAAAACTCCTGATGCACAAAATTATGCTCGTAGCTGTGGGCATACTGATACCCTTTACCATAGTCCATCGCTTTCATGAGCTTTGTTGGTGCATTACGTAAATGCAAAGGCACCGGCAAATCACCGGTCTCCCGCACCAGGACTTGCGCCTCATTTATCGCAGTATAGGAACTATTCCCCTTGGGCGAAGCCGCCAAGTACGTTGCACATTGCGCCAATATTATTCGACTCTCCGGCCAGCCGATCACTTGTACCGCCTGAAAACACGAGGTGGCCAACAACAAGGCATTTGGATTGGCATTCCCAATATCCTCCGATGCCAAAATGAGCATCCTCCGGGCAATAAATTTGACATCCTCGCCCCCCTCAATCATCCGTGCCAACCAATAGATCGCCGCATTAGGATCACTACCTCTAATACTCTTGATAAATGCTGAAATAATGTCGTAGTGCTGCTCCCCTGCCTTATCATACCGCGTTGATTTAGTCTGTACCGTCAGCTGCACCAAGCTGTTCGTTATTTCAAACGTGTCACTGGGCAAATTCTCCACTGCCAATTCCAGTAAGTTCAACAAGCGCCGTCCATCGCCACCACTCAACTGTATTAAAGCCTCCCATTCCGTCACCTGTAGCTGCTTTGCTTTCAGAAGCTCATCCTGCTCCAAAGCCTGAAGCACCATAGCTTTCAGCGCATCCTCCGACAGTGCCTCCAAGACATAGACCTGGCACCTGCTCAGCAGGGCTGCGATCACTTCAAACGATGGATTTTCTGTAGTTGCGCCGATTAAGGTGACCACCCCTTTTTCTACCGCAGCCAATAGACTATCCTGTTGCGCCTTATTGAACCGATGTATTTCATCAATAAATAACACGGCACCTCCCATCCTTCCGGCTCGCTCAATGACAGCACGCACTTCTTTCACACCACTATCTATTGCACTCAGTGTGAAAAATTCTTTGCTGGCAGCTCGGGCTAGAATCATGGCTAGTGTTGTCTTCCCCACTCCCGGCGGCCCCCAAAAGATCAAAGACCGTAGTTGCTGATTAGCAACAAAATTGTACAACACCTTGCCGGGTGCAAGCAAATGCTCTTGTCCTATAAATTCCTCAAGGTGCTTGGGGCGCATTCGCTCCGCTAAAGGTGGTGTGGGGGAAAATAAATTCATGATAAAAAGCTACAACAATAAAACTTCGGGAAATGATAAGCTTTAACTTTGGCAAATGTCCTTATTTCGGCAATCTTACCTTGCAACATTCGCATTTTGTAGTGTGTTCTTTCTTGGCACCAGTACCCTCCATGCCCAAGTACAGCGCGACCCGATCGATCCAGCGCTAGTCCACCCTAGTCAACAAGCCGCCAAAGTCGATTATAAACTGATGGGCGCCGCTATGCCGGAAATGCGGGTGGTCTATCCCAAAAAAGGGAGCTATACCGAACATTCTTTTCAGAATAAGGCCAACCTTTTTGTGATGCTCTTCAACCCTACTTGTGAGCATTGCGAAGCAATGGCACGGGATATGGCTAAGCATATTGACCTGTTCAAGCAATCGCAGATTGTCCTGATGGCAGCCCCAATGATGGTGCCCTACCTGGAATATTTTGAAAACACGACCAAGGTGCAGAATTTCCCAAAAATCAAGTATGGTGTGGACAGCGCAGAGTTCATCAACAAGACCTTCACCTACGAAGGCCTACCTCAAGTGAACATCTACAACGCCGATCGGAAATTGATCAAAACCTATACCGGACTTGAAAACATTGACAGCCTGAAAGCATATATCCAATAGCTTCTCTGGCGCAATTGCCCCACACTAGCTGAGCCCCAGGCTCTGTGCCACCATTTCCGCGATATCCAGCACCTTCACATCTTCTTCCTTCTCGGCAGTCTTCACGCCGTCCACAAGCATGGTGGTACAGAAAGGACAGTTGGCTGCGATAATTGAGGCGCCGGTATCAATTGCTTCATTGCTCCGTTCATAGTTGATCCGTGTTTTGCCCGGTTCATCTTCTTTAAACATTTGAGCGCCACCTGCACCACAACAAAGCCCATTCGTCTTGCAGCGCTTCATCTCCACAAGCTCCACATCCAGTGCAGCCAATACCTCCCGAGGCGCCTCATAAATGCCATTGGCACGGCCCAAGTAACAAGAGTCATGATAAGTAATTTTCTTCCCCTTGAAGCTTCCACCTCCTTTCAAGACTAGCTTTCCTTCATTAATCAAACTCTGCAAAAATGTAGTGTGATGGATCACTTCATAAGTACCACCCAATGCGGGATACTCATTCTTGAAAATATTGAAACAATGCGGGCAAATGGTGACCACCTTTTTTATTCCATACCCGTTAAGTAGGGCAATATTATTATGTGCCATCATTTGGAACAGGAACTCATTCCCTGCTCGGCGAGCAGGATCGCCATTACACATCTCTTCCTTTCCTAGTATTCCGAACGAAACGCCAACATGGTTCAAAATTTGGGCAAAAGCCTTGGTAATCCGCTGTGCCCGGGCATCAAAGGACCCTGCACAACCCACCCAAAAAAGTATCTCTGGGCTAGTGCCCTCAGCGGCAAATTCCGCAATAGTTTTAATCTTCATAATCTCGTTCTGTACTGCAATAATGCAAAAGCTAGTTCATAAAATACTTGACCAAAATCAACAGGCTCCGATTAGGATTCTGCCATCAACTCCTCCGCCCATTTATCCCGATCATCAGGGCTAAACTTCCAGGGAGCCATATTGTTTTCAATATTGCTAAACATGGCATTCCATTCGCCAGGTGCATTACTCTCTTCCATCACCAGATTGCGCCTTAATTGCACGATAATATCCAAAGGTTCTATCCCTACAGGACAAGCTTCCACACAGGCATTGCAGGTGGTGCAGGCTCGCAATTCCTCAACACTTATATAGTCATGCAGTAATGATTTGCCATCTTCTTTCCAATCTTTACCCGCATTCAACGCTTTTCCCACTTCTTCGAGTCTATCGCGCGTGGCCATCATGATTCTACGAGGAGAAAGTAGTTTCCCGGTGAGGTTGGCCGGACACACTGCGGTGCAGCGCCCACACTCTGTGCAGGAATAGGCATCCAGCAAATTCTTCCAAGATAAATCTTGAACGTCCCGAGCGCCAAAACGGGGTGGCTCGGCAGCCGCTTCATCTGTTGGAGCTGCTGCTGCGGAAGGGTCCATCATCAGTGCCACTTCTTTCTGAATTTCGGGCATATTCTGTAGCTCTCCCTGTGGTTCCAAGCGCGTATAATAGGCATTGGGGAAGGCTAGTAGGATGTGAAAATGCTTGGAATAGGGCAAGTAATTCAGGAAGGCAAAAATGCCGAGGATATGTCCCCACCAACAAATGATCTGTAACGTGTGGAGCGTGTCCACACTCATTCCAGAGAAAAGCGGCACCAACAATCCGGAAATTAGAAAACCACCGTGCCCCGTCTCTTGTGTGTGAATGGCTCCTTCGGCAGCATTCATCAACAACAACATCAGCATCAACACTATCTCAATAAAAAGAATCGTATTGGCGTCTTTCTTTGGCCAGCCATCCAATTCCTTCATGGCCAGTCGGGGTACTTTCAAGACATTCCGACGAATTAAAAAAACCACAACTGCGACCAAAGTGAGAACAGCCAAAATTTCAAAAAATCCAATAACGACGGCATAAAAACCACCAAGAATCGGCTCAAAAGTATGATGTGGCCCACCTTGGAAGATTCCGTCAATCATTATTTCCAACACTTCAATATTGATGAGCACAAAGCCGGCGTACACAAAAAAGTGAAAGAGCGCGGGCAAAGGCCGTTTGAACATTTTCTTTTGCCCAAAGGCAAGCAAAAACACATTGCGCCAGCGCTGGCCGGAACGGTCTTTGCGATCCCCCTCGCTAGCATCTCGGCCAAGCAGGATGTTTCGCTGGATTCTCCCTACATTCTTTGCAAAGAGAAAAATGGCGGCACAGGCAAGTACAATGAAGATAATTTGTGGAAGGAGCTGCATACAAACGTCCGGATGATTGACGGGGCAAGATAATATCCTTATGCTAAAAATGCGGACAGATGCTATAAAGCTCAGCAGGGACGTGTAAATTCGTGCACTTGACGATTACTTTTTCATTAAAGACTTCGCCCGCTATGGTTCAAAAAATGCTTCTCTGCTTATTGTTGCTCCTTCCCTGTTCTGTTGCGCAGGTCCATGCTGCCGACCTTACCGAAACAAACAAAGCTGCACTGCAACAAATGGAAGACACCCTTTGCAACTATGCAGATTCGATGTACACCGCGTTCTTAGCCGACTACCGCCCCATCTATAGCGAAAGATTTGTACGAAAACTGGTACAGGCACTCAAAACGCCGGATTCCTGGGACTATGATTTCCCCAAGTTGACCAAAAAAATAAACATCCTCTACCCTGAGGACAAAGCCTTCCGGATATTTAATTGGGAAATTGCCCCCGGCAATGAACAAAGGCGATATTATGGCGCAATTCAAATGCCCAGCTCAGCACTAAAGCTCTATGGCATGGTGGACCATTCCAACGATTTGACTAAAGAAGTCGAAGACACCATTCTTAGGAAAGGAGTGTGGTTTGGTTGCTTGTACTACCGAATCCAAAAAACCAGCAGCGACGGGGAGGACTACTATACTTTGTTTGGCATGAATGCTGCACACAGAATGAGCAATCGTAAGGTTCTGGATCCCCTCACGTTTACCGATGCCGGCCCGGTGTTTGGCGCGCCCATATTTGCTGTAAACTCACAGTACAAGCCAGGCAACCGAATCAACCGATTTGTCCTAGAATACAAGAAAGGGGTACAGGTAGCTTTGAACTGGAACGCACAAGAAAACAATATCTATTTTGACGATTTAGTCTCTGCTGTGAATGACCCAGCTCGGAAATACACGTATGTACCGAGTGGACAAATCAATGGCTTTAAATGGGCTGATGGGCAATGGAACTATTTGCAAGATTTGGTGAAAATCGTACCCCGCAAGGATGGACAAGCTCCAATAAATGAAGAGCAATAATTTTTGAACTTTGCTGGGGCTAATTGACGTAATATT
>JAFDYA010000154.1 GCA_018267675.1 Bacteroidota bacterium | reverse complement strand
TTTGTGTGGAGCCTGGACTATAGGAGGCTTTGATGGCTCGGTTAAAGAGCGGCTTAGTATGTAGGCGGTAGAGTTTTGAAAAGTTTTTAGACCGCTCCGATCCCCGAAGCATGTTTGGGTCATAGCTAGGGGCACTCACCATCGCTAGGATACCACCTGTTGCCGGGTCAATGGCAACTATAGAGCCAAGCTTGTTTTGCATCAACTTTTCACCATAGGCCTGCAAGGCTTGGTCGACATATAACTGTAAACTTTTTCCCGCAATTGCCGGTGTATCCAAGCTTCCCTTCAAGTAGGCATCCCGTGGCCGATTAAAGTTGTCCTTCTCCTTGAAATACACACCACGCTGACCCCTTAGCACTTCTTCATAAGAAAGCTCCAGCCCATCCAGTCCAATATAGTCTCCCTGTTGATAAGAGGTAAATCGGTCTTTTTTCAAAAGCCTTGGCGAAATCTCACCAATAAAGCCCAGGAAGTTTCCGCCGATTGGTTCCGGGTAACTCCGGATATTCCGCTCCACCATATCAAAGCCGGGGAAGGAGTATCTGTTCTCTCCAAAACGCGCGGTCTGTGCCGGACTTAATTGTTCCAAAAAAGTCCCTGGGCGCATCGGTCCATTGGCCCATTTTGCACGTTCATATAGTTTGGAATAGGTAGCCCCATCGATACCTAATATCTGGCAAAGTAGTGAGGAGTCAAAATGACGCGGTACATTATTACTGGTCATTTGAAGATCATAGACTACTTCGTTATAGCACATGACTTTCCCCTTTCGGTCATAGATCACCCCTCTGGGCGGATAGACTACCTGCCGATAGATGGCAATATCGTTGGCCATCACTTTATACTTCTGCTCAAAAAGCTGGAGAAATAATAAGCGGATCAACAATACCAAGCCCATCCCAATGAAAATGGCCCGGAGCACAAATTGGCGCGAACCTACCGTCGTCGACATTAGGGCAAAGAATTGAAAAAAATTACGGGAATTGTTCCTGCAACAAATCTAGTTGGAACTTAGCTAACAAGACCTCCCAATTTAGAGCGAAATCTATTTTTTGAATGCTTCCAACAATTGCTCCAATGCGGCTACCATTGAGGGAGCATTGGGAGCCGGCGCTTTCACATCAAGCCGAAAACCTAAGTCTTCTATTGCTTTGGATGTGATTGGGCCAAACGCACCAAACATCGTCCCGTTTTGTTTAAAGCCGGGCGTATGCTCTTGCAAGGCTTGCACGCTGAAAGGGGAGAAGAAGACAACCATGTCATACATAAACTTCTTCATGACCGATCCAATATCATTGCTGATCGTCCGGAAAAGAGTAGCCTCGCTGTATTTGATGCCCTGCTTGGACATAAAAATACCTAGTTCATTTTTCCCGGTCTCGGTGGATGGGATGATATAGTTTTCATGCTTATGTTTCGTGATTACGTCCAACAAGCCTTGTTGACTACCATCCGCGGAAAAAAATACTTTCCGTTTCCGATAAAGGATAAATTTTTGTAGATAAAGGGCTACAGCTTCCGTAATACAACAGTACTTCATCTCCTGGCTTACCCGAACTTTCATCTCTTCCATTATTCTGAAAAAATGATCAACGGCACTCCGGCTCGTGAAGACAATTGCCGTATGCTCACTCATATTGATTTTCTGCCGGCGGAAGTCCCGGCCACTCACACCTTCTACCCGGATGAAGGGGAAGAATTCAAGATCCACATTATATTTCTTTGCTAAGTCGAAATAGGGACTTTTGTCCGTCTCCGGCTTTGGCTGCGTAATCAATATCTTGTTGACAGGCTTGCTCAGGTTGAGATGCTGCTTTGCTTCAGCTACCTGCACTGCAATTTCCTTAACTACCGCAATCGGTTTTAGCTTAGCTAAAGCCGCTTCTTTTCGCCCCTTTTTCGCCCCTGTTTTCTTTGCTTTTACGACCTTTTCAGTTTTGGGTTTCGGAAGTTTTGTAGCAGCCTTAGCTACGATGTTTTTTGTTGCTTTAGGTGCTACAGCTGTGCTTGCCTTTTCTGATTTCTTGCCTTTAGCTTTTGTAGCAACAGCACTACTTCCTTTTACATGCTTTGGTGCCTTAGTCGCTTTTACAGATGCCTTTTTACTAGCAGATGCAGATTTCTTTGCTACAGCCTTTGCTTTAACTACTGGAGTTGCTGCACTCTTTTTAGTAGCAGCTTTTTTAACAGCGACAAGCTTTGGTTCCGGTGATTTTGTTTTTGGCTTGGAACTATTTGCTGCCTTCTTTGGTAAAAGGCTAGCTGTAACACTAGTTGCTTTTTTTGAAATAGCTTTTTTCTGTGTTGGCGAAGTTGTAGCAGACGATTTACCCTTAGCTCCTGCTAAAGCCTTCGTAGCAATTTGCTTTCCGGATTTCTGGGCAGCGCTTTTGGTAGCGGTACTACTTTTCTTAGCAACAAGCACTGTCTTACTAGACTTTGCAGGAGTCGTTGCAACTTTAGTCGTTGTTTTTGTCGCCTTTGATTTTATTGCTTTTCCAATAGCGTTTTTACTAGTTTTAGTACTAACAGCTTTAGCCATGAACGTTTTCGAAGGTTTTAGAATGGGAAAAAAGCGAGTAAATTCTTTTTTGTGCTTAACCAATCAAATGAATCATCCATTTGATAAGTACTGCAATAGTTAAAATTTCCGAGGCGCAAAGGTACGTAAAAATGTGAAATGAAGCTCCGCGTACTTGTTTTTGAATAGCCGACCAAGAACGATAATATCTGCTCAAAAGCAAAAGGCCAAGAAGTACGAAACTTCCTATCATGATCGGAACTCGCCACTCGGAACCGATAAGGACAGAAATGATTACTATTGGTAAAAGTAGTATTCCCGTCATCTTGCCCACTAAAAACACCTGATGGATATATTCTTCGACAAATTCCTGCTGGCCAAAAGCCCATCCGATAAACTTCAGCAAAAAATATTTACCAACATAAATGCCGGAAATAAAGGCAAAAAACAATAGAAGTACCACCAGCTTTGGGTAGCTTGATGAAATAGAAGGCTCCGCTAAAACAAAATTGTAGATGAATACGGTAAGTACGCCACAGTAAAATGTATTAAGAATGAAATTTGGAAGCACTGAAGATTGTAATATCTCTCTGTTTTGTTTGCTACTCCCCGTCCAAAAACTTTCAAAAAATATGCTGAAATATCGACTGTTTTTGAATCTTAACCAACCCAGAACAATCACTAAGCTCAGTAGTAAATAGAAGTCAGGAGTAAGATTCGTGTCGCTTTGTTTCCGCCTTGTTTGAAATTCTGGTTGGCATTTTTCGAAGATTGATCGGCGCAAAAGACTGTCAACCGCATCCTTGCTTGCCATCTCGACTCGTACCGAATCTTCAGCACTTAGGGTTAAAGAATATTTTGCGGCAACCGTATGCAGATTACCCCAACATTTTGGCACAAACATGCAAAGCCCAAAAATGAGAAGGAGTGTAAGAAGGCGTGATTGCATGGACTGCAAAAATAATGGTGATTAATACGGACATCAGCCTAGCTCGCTAGGCAAATCCTAATTTTGTCACCCCATGCAGGAAAATAATTCAAATCGACTTCAAACGATCACGGTTTCGGTTGGCCAAATGGCCATAGGTTTCGGACATCCCATCCGAATACAAACGATGACCACAACGGATACGCTTGACACTGCTGCTACAGTGGCACAGACGATCCGCTGTATCGAGGCGGGTGCAGAGTTGGTAAGGATAACTGCGCCCAGCAAAAATGAAGCGGAAAACTTGGGAGTAATCAAGGCAAGCCTACGCCAACAAGGATATGATACACCCCTGGTGGCTGATATCCATTTTACACCAAACGCAGCGGAAATTGCTGCACGGCTTATTGAAAAAGTACGTGTCAATCCCGGTAATTATGTGGATAAGAAAAAATTTGCCCAGATTGATTATACCGACCAGGAGTATCATGCCGAAATTGATCGTATTCGTGATCGGTTTTTACCCTTAGTATTAATATGCAAAGAGGAAGGTACCGCTATGCGTATCGGTACCAACCATGGCTCACTAAGCGACAGGATTATGAGTCGTTATGGTGATACTGCCTTGGGTATGGTAGAGAGTGCTATGGAGTTTTTGCGGATTGCCCGAAGTGTAGATTATCACCAAATCGTATTGAGCATGAAAAGCTCCAACCCAATCGTGATGGTGGAAGCCTATCGGCTTTTGGTACAGCATATGGGGGAAGAATTTGGCGCGTATTACCCCCTACACTTAGGCGTTACGGAAGCAGGCGACGGACTTGATGGTAGAGTGAAAAGCAGTATCGGAATTGGTTCCTTGCTCATCGACGGGATCGGCGATACTATTCGGGTAAGCCTCACCGAAGATCCAGAGTTCGAACTACCGGTTTGCTCAGCAATTATCAAAGCAGCTGAGTTTCTAAGAACTAGTCAAAAGCCTTCAGCATTTCCCAACAGTTTTAATGGATATTCCAAAGCACATGCCACCAAGCCGGTTGGAAATATTGGCGGCGGTAGGGTGCCGGTTGTTGTTGCAGATTATTCGGCATCAAAATCCATTCAGCCCAAAGACCTAGAAGCGATAGGCTATCGCTACCATTCCGATCTCGACAAATGGAGTATAAGTGATGCGGCTGCGGACTATATTTTCCTTGGAAACCAGGAAATTAATTTTCCTTTACCGGGTACTCTGAGTGTCATTCTTGAATATGATACCTGGCTTCAACAACCTGAGCGAAATCACACTTTTCCAAAGATTGATGCTGCCACATTTTTAACCGCAACTAATGTTTCTCCAGTTTTAAATTTTGTTCTATTGGATTTAGCGGATGCTGATGCACTAGAGTTAGCGAAGCAATTGGTGGGATTTTTCAATATTGTACTTTGCCTTCAGGCAACTAAGGGTTCTGTTGTTGCTGCTTTTCGAAGCTTCTTTGATTATGCTGAATCCATTCAGTCAAGCCTCCCAATAATATTCCAAGCCGCTGCGGAAACAGCTTCGGAAGATGAGTTGATCGCCCTTTTATCAATTCAAACAGGTGCATTATTTATGGAAGCAAAAGGGCAGGGGATTTGGCTCAAGTCCAGCCCTGTATGCAATCAAGCTAATGCGAAGTTCCTGAACGATCTAGCATTTTCTATATTGCAAGCAACCAGAGTGCGTATTTCTAAAACGGAATATATTTCTTGCCCATCTTGTGGGCGCACGCTATTTGACCTTCAAGAGACCACAGCAAAAATCCGCGCGGCGACTGGACATCTAAAAGGCTTAAAAATCGCAGTGATGGGCTGCATCGTCAATGGCCCAGGCGAAATGGCTGATGCTGATTTTGGCTATGTCGGCAGCGGCCCTGGTAAAATCACGCTCTATCAAAGTAAAGAAGTTGTGAAACGAAATATTCCAAGTGAGATTGCCGTAGGAGAGTTGATACAATTATTGAAGGATGCCGGAGTGTGGATAGACGCTCCAAGCCTTGCTGAATAAGCTTTCTGAGCCTTTTGTTTTTGAGTTTTGAAAGAGTTGTCCTAGATATTTACCTCAGCGGGGTTATTTTTGTACCGTAATTATTTTTAGAAAGATGAAAACAAACAAACTTCTTGTTGCCTTTGCATTGCTTATAGCTGTTGCTGCATTGTATCGCATCATTCCGGGCCGCCCGATGGGTTTTGCACCACAATTAGCGATTGCCATTTTTGGTGGTGCGATTATGAAAGAAAAGAAGTGGGCTTTTGCACTGCCTATCTTTTCCATGTTGCTTTCCGATGTATTGTTTGAGCTGCTCTACCGTAGTGGCTGGAGCGCAATGCCCGGATTTTATGAAGGTCAGGCTATAAACTATCTTTTGTTGGCTGGTTTGGTATTTGTTGGTATTGCCATGGGGCATCAACGCCTGAGCAGGATTGCAGTCGGAACCATTGCCGCACCAATCCTTTATTTTCTTGCTTCCAACTTTGCCACTTGGATTGGACATGGCGGTTACAATTTGCCACTCACCGGATCAGGATTGTATCAGACCTATGTGTTAGGCTTGCCCTTTTTGTATAATTCGATTGCCGCTACAGTCGTGTTTAGCGCCGTATTGTTTGGTGCTTGGTATTTAGTGAATAAGGGAGTACAACAAGGTAGCACGAGCGCAGTAAAGGCATAGTTTCGTTGCTGTTTTTTACAAAGCGCTCCGCATGGAGTGCTTTTTTTTAGAAGTATGCCCAAACCTAGGGTCAAAATATGTGAAAACTCACTATTGGCAAGGCTTGCAGCCTATAAGTTGCAAACCGATCATGTAGCTATTGTTTGGGGCAATACCATTCATTTACACAGGACATCTATCGGTACATTTCTGAATAATACAAGCTGGCTGGCCCATGAACTGAAGCATGTAGAGCAATTTCGACGCTTGGGGGTTTGGAAATTTGCCTTCCGATATTTCAAAGAATATCTTAGACATGGTTATTTTGATAACCATTTTGAAGAAGAAGCAAGAGCAGCAGAGGCTTTCCCGGAAATCATTGAACGCTTTGACCTGACGAAATACAAGAAGTATTGCTCCTGATACTCGCTAAAAAAAGCCGGGAACACCGCTATTTTTTTCCGGACGAACGATTACCTTTGCAACATTACTTTCACATTTTTATGTCGCACAACAGAATTAAAGCTACCGGTCGTCAGAAGACAATTTTCTTCGTTCACTTGCTCATCTATGCCATTGGCGTTACCGCTATGTTTATGATCCATGCAGGGCAAGAAAAGGCAGCACAGGGCTGGGTTTACCCTTGGCACTCTTGGTTTGTAGCCGCATGGAGCCTAGCTGTAATTGGTCATTTCTGCACGCTCGTTTCCAGCTATGAAGATCCCGGCATGGAAGAATACCGCCGGCAAACACAAAACGGTTAATCAACTTTTTGCACTATTTTTTTTTCCCTGCGGCGCAAGTCGCGGGGTTTTTTTTGTTTATCCCATCGCAGCACTTTCTTGAAGGTGATGTTCTGATGAAGAATGTGCTTTGAATCATCTTTGATGATACCGAGGATTACTGATTTTACAGTCCTGTACTAGGGTAGTTAAGCCCGGTTATTGCAGTTGAATTTTATCGCAGCAAATAGCCTGTTGCCGAATCTGGGTAGAAATTAAATCTTTCATTCCCTTTGAAATCTAAAGCTGATTATTCTACTTTTACGAAAACATCTTTTATATTTTTTACCCACTATGACAACTCTATCATTTAGTGAGTCGCTCAAATCAGCGATTCAGATTGCCATTTCCTTTGCAAAGGAGTATAAAAATGAGCAATTTTCTCTACCTCATCTCCTACGAGGGCTACTGCATAAAGATGCTGGCTTACACCCATTTCTTCAATCCTTGGGAAAAGATATTGGTTACATGTCCGAATGGGCTGAAATACGTATTGACGAACTACCCAAAAGTGGTAAAAGCGTAGAAAACGTAACCGCAGATGCTAAAGCGGCAAACGTCCTAGAAGAGTCGGATAATATTCGGCTCAAACTTGGCCTGAATGATGTAAGCCCAATTTGTGCGCTTACCGCGTTGGTAAAGCCAAATGTGGGATTTAGTTCGGAAGAATTGAAGTCATTCCCTATCCGAGAAAAGGAAATATTAGACCTCTACTTAAATGATAGCGCACTGAGCCAAACTTTGGGGAGTGCCCAAGGCGGTGACGCTTCAGAGGGTGGTGTGCCACAAAGCAAAGCGAATGTGGCCTTATTGAAATATTGTGTCGATAAAATAGCTTTGGCAAAAGAAGGTAAGATTGACCCCATTATTGGTCGCGACAAAGAAACCAGAATGATGCTGGAAGTATTGGGCCGGCGCACCAAGCCGAATGTGATTATCACTGGCGATCCGGGCGTAGGAAAAACAGCTTTAATTGATGGCTTCGCGTTGAGCATCGTAGAAGGGAAGGTGCCGGCAGCGCTAAAGGATGCGTTTCTATATGAATTGGATTTAGGCTCTTTATTTGCCGGAGCATCCTACAAGGGCGAAGTAGAAGAGCGATTAAAGAGCATCATTAAAGAAATCAAGCAATTTGACAAGGCCATCTTGTTCATTGATGAAATACATACTCTACTTGATCCGAAAGGTAGTGCCGGCGGCGCGGCCAACTTGCTCAAGCCGGAATTGGCCCGTGGTGAAATAACCGTTATCGGTGCGACTACCCTTGATGAATACCGAAAGTTGATTGAACCAGAACAAGCATTTAGCCGCCGGTTTGAAGTGATAAAAGTGGATGAGCCGGACATGGCTACTGCAGCAAAGATGTTGCAGAAATTGGGAGATGCTTTTGAAGCACACCATAAGCTTAAAATTGAGAAGGATGTTTTGGCGGAATGTGCCCGATTGGCCAAGAGATATGTAAAAGATCGGCGGCTTCCCGATTCAGCAGTGGACCTGCTAGACCGAACCATGGCCGCGATCAAGATGATGAACGAAACTTCAATTCCGGAATTAGATTCCCTCACCACTCAGTTTGGCGAGCTAGTCGCAAATGCAGACTTGAGCGATACCGAGAAACTTGGGGAGTATAAATGGTTCTATCAATCTTTGAAGAATAGCCTCAGCCCTGTATTATTCGGTAAATTGCTCGATCCAACCGACATCAGCAAATTGGAGACAACAAGTGATATTGAAACTGCATTGACCCACACTTTAGAGTCCCTGAAGGAATTTGCAAAAGAAATAAAGGATGAAGTAACAAAGACTGAATTAGCCGCCATTGTAGCCTTTAAGACGGGCATCCCAATGGGAAAAATCCAAGCCAAAGAGCAACAGAAACTCCAGGAAATGGAGGCAATAATAAAGAAGCGTGTGGTGGGTCAAGACCATGCGGTGAAGGCCCTTTCAGACGCCGTGGTGGAGTCTCGGAGCGGCTTGAATAAACCCGGCCAACCCATTGGTTCCTTTTTCCTACTCGGCCCGACCGGTACCGGTAAGACAGAAGTAACTAAGGCACTTGCGGATTTCCTCTTTAATGATGAAAAAGCAATGATACGCTTTGATATGTCCGAATTTAAAGAAGAACATTCCGCCGCATTATTATACGGGGCACCTCCGGGATATGTTGGCTACGAAGAGGGTGGTGTACTCGTAAACAAAATCCGGCAACAACCCTATTCCGTAGTGCTATTTGATGAAATTGAAAAAGCGCACCCTTCTGTATTTGACATCTTCCTGCAAATTCTTGATGAAGGAAAGATGAGCGATCGCCTGGGTAAAGAAGGGGATTTTTCCAACTCACTTATCATTTTTACCTCCAACATCGGTAGTGAGTGGATTGTAGAACAATTTGGTCAAAACATTATGCCCAAATCAACGGCACTTATGGAAATTATGACCAAATATTTCCGCCCGGAATTTTTAGCGCGCCTGACCGAAATCATACCTTTTGCACCTATTAGTGAATCTAATGTTGTTAAAATTTTGGAAATTCAAATGAAGAGCCTATTAGAAAGCCTAGATAAACAGGGGATTTCATTAGAAATTACTGATGATGCAAAGCAAAAAATTGCGCTCACTGGCTTCACACCTAAATATGGTGCTCGGCAGATTTCAGGGGTTATTCGTACCCATTTAAGAAGACCGATTTCCAAATTGATCGTATCCGGAGGGGTGGCAAAAGGTGATACAATACTTGTCAAACTAGATGATAATCAAGAAGTTGATTATTCTGTCAAAAAATAATTTTGGAAATTAAAAAAAAGCAGTAGTTTGGCTCTTTCAAAAGTATATATCCCTAAAAAAAGCAACCTAGAAAACTACAATAACTTAATTCAATAACTATCAAAAACCATACCAATGTTTGATTACGAAGTAGGCGGGAACGCCGTGAAGATGGATGCCTCTGAAGGCATGGCCAATATTCCAATGAATCGCTCTCTGTTTGTACAGAAGCTCACCGCAGATGATCCAATCCGTCCGGAAGCAGTTTATGATCTCAAAACTGTAGAAGAAGTATTTGATCACTACAAGCCAAAAGTCGAAGTAGAATTTGATAAGCCAGATGGTAGTACGCAATCTGAAGAAATTCATTTTAATGGAGTCGGTGACTTCAAAGCTTCCGCAATGGTATCTCAAAGCCCCTTGTTGCAAGGACTCAATAATGAAAAAGACGAATATCAAAAATTGATGAAACAGCTTAAAACAAATAAGTTGGTTCGCAATGTAATTGAGAATCCGGAAACCAAAGCAGCATTCATGAGTGCCTTGCAAAGTTTGATTACAGAGCTTGATCAAGCAAAATAATTATCATCTTAATAGCTATTATTTAAACAAACGAATCCTATTTATTATGGCAGATGCATCAATGCAACAGGCAGAAGACAGTCAAGAACTTGCGGTCAAAACCCAGGAAGCCTCAGCGGCACCCTCGGAATCCATTGAAACCAGCTTGGGCAAATTGGCCAAGTATGGCAGTTTTGACTTCCTGGAATCCGCGATAGACGGAGTTCAAAGCCTAAACCCAGAACGGAAAGCTCGGAAGAATATCTTCCTGAGTGACGCAAGCAAAAAGAAAGAGCGCGCGGATCTGAAAAAGAAGATGCAACTTTGGTTGGATCTACTTCAGTCATCTAGCGATATCAGCCAAATGGCCGAAGTAAGCCAACAGAAATCTGAAGAAGCAGCAAATTTGCTCAAGAAAAATCTAAAGAAAGCGGTTGAAGCAAGCCACGAATTGGAAGTATCTTATCGTTCCCTCAATCTTTTCTATAAGAATACAGAAGCAGATAAGCTGAAAAATGTAACGATTGTAAATGCCGGCCCCGATCAAATTAAAGATCTGGATGCTCCTAAGTTTATTGAATATGTATCCAATGAACTTAAGCAGAACTACGATCGTTTGGATTTGCGAAACAACTATTCCATCCTTTGTGTTCCAGGATATTTGGGCAGCAACGCCGTAGTAGAAAAATGGGCAAAGATTGCGCATGCTACTAAAACAATGTTGGTGACCGACTTTATGGATATTGATAATCCGGATGATACACTGGATATGTTCGTTGAAGCCAACCTAACTGGAGGCGAAATACATCGTTCTAACGTCATGATGGCCGCAAACTACATCGTTGGTCGGGCTAAAAATGATGAAATTGGTGAAGAAGATGATCTTCGGGTACCACCTTCAGCAGCCCTTGCCGGTAAATTGTACTATACCTTGATGTCGCAAGTGACCGCAGGTAAAAAACATGGTGGCATGAACGAAGTTGAAGGTATTCGCTTTGATCTTAAGAAGTCTGAAATATCTGCAATGGATCGCGCTGGCCTTATTCCTATGGTTAGCGAATATGGCAAGGTAATGGCCTTCTCATCTAAGACGCTATTCAACGGCGATAATATAGGCCTTCAAACCTATTCAGTTGTTCGGGTATTTGATTATATCAACAAAGTTTTGATCGACTTCTTGAACCGTCGCGCATTTGAAAACTGGACATCTGCTACCGAGCAAGACTTGCGCCAGCAAATCGTTAAGTTCCTCGACAGCATAAAAGGTGCCGATAAATTGATTGAGAAATTCCGGGTGCTTCGCTTCGAACGCGACGAGAATCAGAAAGATCGTATATTCTTGGATATTAATATTACCCCTTACTTCCCCGCCAAAAGCTTCATGTTGAAACTCGATGGACACAAAGGTGACGACGGAGCAGAATGGGATACTAAGACAGAAAACGCATAATTTTATCAACTCTTTTTTTTTAACCAACCAAAACCAAACCAGACATGGCTTACAAAATGACCCTCAACCTCGGGGGAAAAAAGTACGATGTACTCAGTACATCCTTCTCCTTTAACCGGTCCGTTGACCCTAAAGGACGTCCTTCTTCAGGCG
>JAFDYA010000153.1 GCA_018267675.1 Bacteroidota bacterium | reverse complement strand
CTTTCCGGATATTGATATGCGGCCATTTGAGTTGGTGTGGGAGGAAGCACACTCGGCGGATGAAAAACATCCTTTTCCGTTCACGTTTCAACGCTGGGAGCGAAGGTCTTGACTTGGTTTCAACTTAAGGAATTTGTGCTACATCGGTGGTCTGCAAAATATCGCCACGGGGTGCATTCGCCTTTGGTGTATGCCTTGATGGATCAGGGTTTGAAAGAAATGGGCGAACGGGATGCTGCGCGATTTTCGTACCTAGATGGAGCAGGGAATTCATGGAATGGGACAGAATTGCTTCAAAAGATAGCGACACATTTTGGGCTTCGGGAGATCAAATCGGTTCTGCAAGATGGGGAACTGCTGCAGTTCTTGGCGCGAGATAGGAAGGCGCTTCCCGATTTTTCAATCGGCTATGATTTGACTACTTTATCCTTGGCTAAGGCCTTTAAGTTTTTTAAGGATCATACGGATCTGATTCATGAGGATGATATAGTTTTTGTGAAGGGAATGCATGATTCGGCAGCACAATTGATGGTATGGAGGCAATGGCTAGAACAGCCACAGTTGCGGCTTTCCTTAGATTTCTATTCGGTAGGCGTCTTGATATTTTCTAAGCAGATCAAGGAGCAGCAGCATTTTTTACTTCGTCCGCGCGCGGCTATTTTTCCCTGAACAATTTGCCTTGTTCCGGCACGCTCATTTTGAAGCCTCGCCGGTGGTAGGGGCTAAGTCCATGCTCGGCAATCGCGCTGCGGTGGGCGAGGGTGCCATAGCCTTTATTATCGTGCCAATTGTATTGGGGATACTGGTCGTGTAGCTGGAGCATATAGGCATCTCGGTGCGTTTTTGCGAGGATGCTTGCTGCGGCTATTGCGGCATATTTCCCATCTCCGCCCACGATACATTGGTGGGGGATGCCCGGGTAAGGCTTGAAGCGATTCCCATCAATGAGTAGAAATTCCGGTTGGGTTGATAATGATTTTACTGCAAGATGCATAGCTTTCACGGCTGCCCAGAGTATGTTGAGGTGTTCGATATCGGGCAAGTCCACTTGTGCTACAGCCCAAGCTAAGGCTTGTTTTTCTATCAAGGGGCGGAGTTGCTCCCGCTGTGTTTCACTTAGTTGTTTGCTATCATTGAGCCATGGTAATTCGTACCTTTCCGGTAGGATGACCGCAGCCGCAAACACAGGTCCGGCAAGGCATCCCCGTCCTGCTTCGTCGCAGCCGGCTTCGAGTTTTCCAGCAGCATGGTAGGAGAGGAGCACGTGGAAGAAAGTTTGGCTTGCCAGTCGGAATTAGCCTGTTGATTTGTAAAAATTTGAGCACAAAAAAGCCTTCCGTTTCAGGAAGGCTTAGCTGCGCGGTATTCTTATTGCTTGGTGAAGCGCCGAGTAGCGACCACATTGCCTTTGGAGTTCATCAGACGAATGAAATACACGCCATTGGGCATATCCGTAAGTTGGATCTTAGCACTAGTGGCACTGGAGGTACGATACAAAGGACCAACCATTTTGCCGATGAGGTTAAAGACAGCAATGCTGCGGACGTCCGCATTGCGGTTGTAGAGTACGTTTACGGCTTCGCGAGCAGGATTGGGGTAGATGGTTACATCATCTGAAGAGACAATGGTAGTCGTAACGCCAGTAGGATTCTTCATGGCGATGAAATACAAATCCCGAGAGTAGAAATTGCTCACATCATTGGCATTTACTTTGAGCCAAGAAGAGCTGCCTCCAGCTGCTGATGCGCAGGTGAAGAGTGCGTGGAAGTCCCCATAAGAACTAGTGTATGGGTTGGAAACTTTCACATCTCCGCCTCCGTTGAGTAATTCTCCCAATGGAGGAAAGGCAGTGGCATCGTTACCATAACATTGGATGTTGTCGCAGAAACCAGTGATTGCCCAACCTGCGTCAAGGTGAGAATCGGTGACCTTCCAAGTGATGGTAACAGGTGTTGATGAAGCACTCTTGATGGTGTTATAAACTGCCATGTCCGCACCACCCATATAGCTAGCTTTCATGGTATCACCAGTGCCGCTTTGGGTAAGAAAAGACTGTGCCGAGCCGGAAAACGGCAATAACGCTATAGATAAAGCAAGTAAAACGTTTTTCATAAAAACAAATCTTTACGATTGATAATGCAAGATATTTCTTTCTAGTGGAATAATCAAAAAAACCTTGGTTGGCTAGGAACATTTTGCAAAGTGTTTACTAAACGAACTTCGTACCTTGCCTGCCTTAGCTACACTATTCACAATATCTATGCCCAAACTTTCGAAATTTTCCATTAAAGATTCTAAAAAATGGATTGCTTTTGGAATTGTTTTAGTTGCCCTCGGCTTTTTTATTCAGGGGAAAAATGATCGCTCCTTTTTTGAAGTTTCTAAGAATTTAGAAATCTATGCCAATGTGTTGAAAGAGTTGAACACTTATTACGTGGATGAAATTGAGCCGGGTAAATTGACCAAGGTGGCTATTGACGGAATGTTGGACGACTTGGATCCCTACACGAATTATATTACCGAGAGTGATATTGAAGACTATGAGTTCATGACGACCGGTAGGTATGGCGGAATCGGGGCTACCATGCGTAAGAAAGACGACCAGATCTATATCGGTGATGTGTATGAAAATAGTCCTTCACAGAAAGCAGGATTGCATCCGGGGGATTTGTTGCTCAGCATCGACAACGAAGAGGTGAAGGGTAAAGGTGTGGATGATATTAGCACGCTACTCAAAGGATCTCCGGGTACTCAAGTGGCACTAAAAGTGAAAGATGCCCTTAGTGGGGAAGAGCTTGTGAAGCAAATTACACGCGGGGAGATAGAGCTTTCGTCTGTGCCGTATGCAGGGCTGGTAGGGCCTTCCAAGGATATTGCTTTTGTGCGGCTCACACAATTTACGCCCAATTGTGGTCGCATGGTACGGGACGCTTTAGATAGTTTGAAGACAGCCAATCCGGCGTTGAAAGGTGTTGTATTGGATTTGCGCAACAACCCTGGTGGTTTGCTGGACGAAGCCGTGAATGTGTGCAATATTTTCACCGAGCGGGGGCAGCTTGTCGTGAGTACTAAAGGCAAGATGAAGGACTGGGATAAGGATTTTCGTACAGAAGGCCCGGTATGGGATGCAAAGATTCCGCTCACAGTTCTTGTGAATAGCCATTCGGCCTCTGCCTCAGAGATTGTTGCCGGCACCATGCAGGATTTGGATAGGGGCGTGATTATAGGTGAACGTTCCTACGGAAAAGGACTGGTACAAACCACTCGTCCCCTTGGCTATAATGCCCGGCTGAAGCTTACAACCGCCCGTTATTATACGCCGAGTGGGCGCTGCATCCAAGCCTTGGATTATACCCATCGTCATCCAGATGGTAGTGTGGGGCGGATACCGGATTCGCTTCAGAAAACCTATACTACTAAGGCTGGGCGTGTGGTGAAAGGTGGTGGTGGTATTGCTGTTGATGTAGAGGTGAAAAACCCGCCAAGCAGTAAGTTGGCCATTGCGCTTTACACAAAAAATTTCCTGTTTGACTATGCCACACAGTATCAGCGGAAGCATCAGGCTCCGACAGACCCTGCAACTTTTTCGCTTTCCGGCGGGGAGTGGGCGGCATTTACCAAATGGCTTGAAGGGAAAGATTATTCCTACAAAACCGCTACAGAAATTGCGTTAGATAGCTTGCAAGCTATCGCAACACGAGAACACTATTTTGATGCGGCTAAGACGGAGTTCACGGCTTTACGCAACAAGGTGAGCCACGATAAAAAGCAAGATTTGGTGAAGAATGAACCTGAAGTGAAAGAAATGCTGGAAGGCGAGATTATCTCTCGGTACTATTATCTGAAAGGGCGTATCGCCAACAGCTTACAATATGATGCTGAATTAGCCAAAGCTGTTTCCTTACTCAATGCGCCATCTGAGTATGCTTCCATACTGACCAAGAAGAAATAGGGAACTGCTACCCGTAGAGTTCTAGATGGATTTGCTTCTTGTCATAGCCTAAGGCTAGCAACCGTTCTTTAGCTTCATCTATCATCACCTTCCAGCCGCAGAGCATGAATTGTGCTGTCGTTTGTCCCTGGCAAAGCTGTTCATATACCTCATGGACATAGCCGCTGTGCCCCTCCCAGTGTTCTCGACTCAATGTGGGGTGATAGTAGAATTTTGGTAGCCGTAAGGCCAATGCTTCCAACTCATCTCTATACAACAAATCGGCTTGAGTACGGGTGCCAAAAACTAGATGAATTTCATTGTGATTGAGTTGGTGCTGCTCCATATAAAGCAACATACTACGGAAGGGAGCAATCCCGGTGCCGGTACAGATAAAATATAGAGGATTGTCGCGTTGTTCTGGCAATACAAATACGCCCTGCGGGCCTCGGAGGCTTAGTTCAGTGCCGACTACCACTTCATTGAAGAGATAACCGGAGCCGGCACCTCCTTCCAAGAGGACCACCACTAGTTCTATAAGGTTGCTCCCATCCGGCATGGACGCAATACTATAGGACCGCCAGCGTTTGTTGCGTTGTTCATGGATGGGCAAATCCAGCGTCACAAACTGACCAGGAATAAAGTCAAACGTGGAGACCTCCTGTAGTTCAATGAAAAACCTACGCGTATTCTCGTTGATCGGCTCAATTCGTTTTACAATACCGGTTTGCCATTTAGGAAGCATAAAGTGGAAGGTAGCGACTTTGTTAAATTCAATTGGAAAGTTAGCGTGCTTCCGGTATATCAGGAATGAATTCCGAATTATCGATCCATCAGAAAATCTGATTGTACCCCGGGTTCAAATTGTGGACAGGCAATTTGGTCCAAACTATTATCGTTTCTAGGGATTTTGCCCCGGATGTAAAGGGAGAATTCATAACCGCCGCTACTGTTAATAGAGGGCTTGAGCGAAGAGGTAGTCACATCATAACTTGCAGTAAAACCATACAAGCCGTAGTCCAACTTAATGGTCGGAATGATAGCATCCTGCAAACGGCTAAAGCAGCCGATGGAAAAAAGGAAGGGCTTTTCATGGCTCAATAAGGTTGTTCTCCACCCAAGT
>JAFDYA010000152.1 GCA_018267675.1 Bacteroidota bacterium | reverse complement strand
GTTTGTTGGCGGAGTTTATTCACATCAGCGGCTGTAATGTTTACGCTCATTTTATTTATTTTAAAGAGATTGGTTTCCTAAATTGAGGCGCGAAATTCGGATATTTTTTTCAAGTAGCCAAAAGCTAGGCTCACATGCTGCCTACTGCACGAAAACCTAGATTCCAAAATAGCCAATTTGTTGCAGCACCTGAGTTTAACATTAATCACTCAGGTTATCCTTTATCTTTGTCCATTCATTTTTGCAAGCTCATATCTTGAAAAAGTTACTCACCCTAGCAATGCTCTTTTGCTACCTCACTGCTACTAGTGGGGTGACATTAGACTATTTCTATTGCTGTGGCGAGCTTTCCGGAGTCTCGGTTGCACTTGCTGATGACCATGGCTCCGACGACAATTGCAGTAAGAAGAGCGATTGCTGTAAGCATCAAAAGGTCTTTAAAAAGATCAGTATAGATCAACGTTATGCGGAGCAAGCTCCCTTGATGTTGAGCGCTGTGCTCCATTTATCTACTCCTGTTCAAGCGTTTTCTAATACTGCCCCTACATTCTTCGGGAAAACGATTGATAAGGCCTTCTTTTATGATCGGCCACCACCTGATTGTTTTCCAACGCGGCAGGTTAGTTATTGTGTGTTTCGAGTGTGATTCTAGAATGTCAATAAATGCTCCCAAATGGCGGAGCTATTTGCATTTTCAAGAATTAATCAGCACAATATGAACAAGTATCTTCTACTAGTTCTGAGCCTAGTTATCAGCCTGTCGGCCCATGCTCAGAAAAATAAAAAGACAGAATCTATCAAAGTATTTGGCGCCTGCGGTGATTGCAAGGAACGAATAGAAAATGCCGTGCATGAACTGGGTATAAAAAAAGCCAACTGGGACGAACAGACCCAATTGCTTACTGTGAGCTATGACAGTCTGCGTTTTTCCAGAAAACAAATTGAACAAAAAGTAGCCTCCGTGGGGCATGATACCTACGACTTCCAAGCCACAGACGAGGTGTACGAAAACCTCCCCGGCTGCTGCCACTATGATCGGTATCAGCAAGCAGATACCACTAATAAATCCCAGGATACTCCCATGACCCTGGAGTCCATTGATCCCGCATCCAAACATAAAATCGCTGGTGTGGTGATGGGAAAAGATAAAAATGGGAAACACTATCCGCTATCCTTTGCCATTGTCCACAGCCTTGGGTTGAACGAGACCGCCATCACAGATAGTCTGGGTGCCTTTATACTAGCTACCCTGATGCCGGACCAACTCATCATCAATCATTTTGGCTTCAATACGGATACCGTATCGGTTCAAAATACCGAAGCGCTCCATATTTTGTTGCAGGAATCAGCAGCACAAAAGGTCTCCGGTGTAGTGGTGCGGGGGCGCAACGAATCCACGCACATTTCCTCCCTGAGCACAGTAAATACCCTAAATATTGGCAGCAAAGAATTAAAAAAAGCTGCCTGTTGCAATCTGAGCGAAAGCTTTGAGACCAGCCCCTCGGTAGATGTCACCTATTCGGACGCCGTGACGGGTATCAAACAAATTGAACTATTGGGCTTATCCGGAAAATATACGCAGTTGCTCACCGAAAACACTCCGGAGATAAAAGGATTGGCCGGTGCATTCGGGCTCACCTTCATCCCGGGTACTTGGATAGAAGGCATCCAATTGACCAAAGGAGCCGGCTCTGTGGTGAATGGCTATGAAAGTATCGCCGGACAAATCAATGTGGAAGAAATAAAATCCGACCGCTCCGACCGCCTCTTCGTAAATGCCTATGGTAATGAACAAGGGCGTGCTGAGGGAACCGTAAACCTAAGCCACAAATTTGATGACAACTGGAGTACCGCCTTGCTGGCTCATGCCAACGGGGTGATGATAAAAAACGATCATAATCACGATGGCTTTCTCGACATGCCCATTGGCCGACAATTCAATGTATTGAGCCGCTGGGAATACCAAGGCAATGGCATCCATGCCCAAATTGCCCTCAAAGCGATGAACGATAAACGTCAGGGTGGCCAGTTTGATTTTGACCCAGAGACAGACCGGCTCAGCAGTACCCGATATGGCGTCGGGATGGATGTGGAACAGTACCTCCTTACCGGAAAACTTGGCTATACCTTTGCCGATAAAGACTACAAAAGCATCGGATTCATTTATTCGCTCGGCCAATACAACAACAGCTCATACTATGGACACAACAACTATAATGGCAGACAAACCAGCGTGTATGGCAACCTGATCTACCAATCCATCATCAGCAGCACAACACATAAGTTCCGTACCGGCCTCAGCTTCTCAAACGAAAACTACAAAGAAAACTTCAACCTTGCTCAATATGACAGGGTGGAAATAGTGCCGGGCGCCTTCTTTGAATATACACTCACGCTCGACAAATTTTCCGCTATAGCCGGTATCCGCGAAGATTACCACAATCAGTTCGGTTTCTTTACTACCCCTCGACTCCACCTCAAGTATGACTTTACGAAGAATACCAACCTTCGCTTCTCTACTGGATCCGGCTTCAGAGTGTCCAATATTTTCGCTGAGAATGCGGGTGTTTTTGCCAGCTCCAGAGCCTATTCCATCCAGAACCCAAGCAATAACTATGGCTATGGCTTGAATCCGGAGAAGGCGTGGAACTATGGGCTGAACTTCGTCCACAATTTTACGCTCAACCAACAGAAAGGCTCTATTGGCATAGACCTATATCGCACCGACTTCCAAGACCAGGTAGTGACCGACCTGGATGCCAGTCCGCAACAAGTCGTGTTCTATAATTTACAGGGCAAGTCTTACTCCAACAGTATCCAAGCTGAACTAAACTATCAACCCATCAAGCGGATGGATGTCCGCCTGGCTTATCGCTGGCTGGATGTACAGAGCAACTATGCCGGAGTGATGCGCGAAAAACCACTCGTAGCAAGGGATAGAGCTTTTATCAACATCGGCTATGAAACCGGAAATAGTTGGAAATTTGACTTCACTACCCAATGGATTGGGAAGAAACGCTTGCCCGTTACTTCTTCCAACCCAATAGCCTATCAGTTGGCGGATTATTCCCCCTCCTATTTCCAAATGAATGGGCAAATCACCAAGCAATTCAAGAAGGTGCTGGATGTGTATGTCGGCGTGGAGAACCTAACAAATTACACTCAGGAGCACCCGATACTAGCCGCCGGAAACCCCTACAGTCCTTACTTTGACGGTTCCATGGTCTGGGGGCCAATCAATGGGCGAATGGTCTATGCCGGCTTGCGGTATTCTATAAAATAGACGCAGCAGTAGGTACAATAATTTTTTTCTTCAGGGCAGATAGCACCGTAAACTGGCTACTGCGCGGTCTGGACTGAATTTTCCTAAGGAAGCACTTCGGCATAAGCC
>JAFDYA010000151.1 GCA_018267675.1 Bacteroidota bacterium | reverse complement strand
TGGCCACGTACAATAAGCCTATCCCCATCGCCAATAAGATGATGAACATGTAGAACAAGATCTGCACATGCTGATTCTGGAACATCAAAGCAAATGAAATGCCGGCCAGAGCCATACCTGCCAACCACCGACTACGATAAATAAGTAAAATACCGGCAAGCACTGCGGGCATATAGCCAAGCGAAAGCATTTTTGTATCATGGCCTGCGGCAATAATTATAGGATTGTACGTAGAAAACGCATAGGCCAAAGCTCCTATGGCCGACAGCCAACGATTCACTCCCAACACATTCATAAGAATGAAAAAGGAAAGCATCGCAATGAAGAAAAAATATGCCGGTTTGAGCAGTATGGTTTGAATTGAAGACTCAATAAAACCAACATAATTTGCCGTTTTACCTAAGTAGAATGTGTAGGTAGGCATCCCGCCAAACATACTATTACTCCAAAGCACCGGTTCCCCGGTACGCGCGTGCTCTTGAGCTGCTTCATGGCTCATACCCTGCCAACTAATATTGTCGCCCGCAGCCAATTCCTTTCCGCTCAAGGCAGGAAAAGCATAGACAAGAGCGAAGAGAAAAAGGAGTCCGACGATGACCAGATAAGGGGTGTATTTCTTAATATTAAATGATGCCATAAAAGCTTGTTGAACGGAACAAAAATAGCCGGATTGAGGGATTAACCCTTAGGCTCCCAAAGACTATTTCGAAAAAAGATTTCAAAACCGATATCATTAAATGATTGCAAATTTGAACCTGGCAAAATTTAATCAAAAATCCCGTTAGCAACATGTGCACTTGGCCCGGAACCGACAAAAAGATGCAGGACTACCACGATACCGAATGGGGCACGCCACTTCATGATGACAGAAGGCTGTTTGAGTTTCTAATTCTCGACGCCTTTCAGGCCGGACTAAGCTGGAAAACTATTTTGCATCGGCGAGCAGGTTTTGCGCAATCGTTTGCCAACTTTAATGCCCAAAAAGTAGCCGCTTTCACGGAAGATGATGTAGAAAAATTGATGCAAGACACCAGAATTATTCGAAATCGTCTCAAGATTAAAGCAAGTATTACCAACGCGCAAGCCTTTCTTAAGATCCAGAAAGAATTCGGCAGTTTTGATTCCTTCATTTGGCAATTCACCAATCACCAAACTATCGACCACAAGCTAAAATCACCGGAAGACACACCAGTGACCAGCCCTGAAAGTGATGCCATGAGCAAAGCATTAATAAAACACGGATTCAAATTTGTCGGATCCACCATTTGCTACGCATTCATGCAAGCATCCGGGATGATCAATGACCATATTCTTAGTTGCCCAAGACATAAAGCAGTAGCTGTCCCTAATAGAGCCTAGCTCCTAAGTCGAAGGAGTTCGTCAAAAAACTCCGGATAGGACTTGCGTACCGATTCAGCACCTTGCAAACTACTTGTTCCGGAAGCGCCAAGAGCAGCCACAGCACACATCATAGCGATACGATGATCCTGATGCGCGACTAGGTCGGCAGCCGTCAATTGCCTACCGGTGACTAGCATTAATTGATCCTGAAAACGAATATCAGCCCCCATCTTTGTTAGTTCCGACTGAATGGTCAAAGCCCGATTACTTTCTTTGTGCACCAAGCGATGGAGTCCTTCAATTACAGTAGTCCCCTTTGCATAACAAGCCAACACAGCCAGGGCGGGAAAAAGATCCGGACAATCTGTAGCATCAAACTGAAATGCTCGAAGTGGTGCAGCAGCACAACTCACGCGATCCGCCTCTATACTCAAGCTAGCACCGGCATCCATCAACGCTTGCAATATCTTTTTGTCTGCTTGTTCCGAAAATGCATCAAGCCCTGTTACCGTCACCCGCCCGCCAATTGCACCTGCTACTAACCACATCGATGTAGCACTCCAGTCCCCTTCAATTGTGTATTGCCTTGGCGCCGCCTTTAGGGCCTTCGACTTTTCAAATCTAAACGTCCGATAATCCTCGTTCTTTGGAAACGGTAAACCAAAGTCTTCCATTATTCTAAGGGTTAAATCAATATAAGGCTTGCTCACCAATCGCTCCACTTCTATTTGCAAGTCATTCTTTAAAGTACTTTGGGCATATGCCAAAAGCAAGCCTGTAAGAAATTGAGAACTCCCTGAACCATCAATTTTAATCGATTCAATTTGCATCGGTCCGGATATCACTGCTGGAAGAAGCCCATCAGCACTTTGAACAGAAACACCAAGCATCGGAAGCGTTCCAGTAAGAAAAGGCATGGGGCGTAGCTGCAAGGCAGGCGAAGCATTCAACGAAATAGTATCCGAACTAAGTGCCAGGATCGGTATCAACATCCGCGCTGCTAGGCCAGAAGCACCAAAATCAACTGAGTTCAGAACCCGTCTTTGTTCAGGAGCTACAATCATAAGCACCCCTGGTTCCCTTTCCTCCAGGGTAAACCCAACTTGTCGCAATATAGCCATGACCACTGCATCATCCTCGGAATGCCCTGCACGATACAGTGTAACTGACAAATTGCGCAACAACACAATAGCGAGCACCCGCTGCATAACACTCTTGGACGGCGGTGCCGACACGACACCGGTAAGTTTGCCGGAGGGAAGCAGTACTCCTGCCTTCGATTGAGCCATACAGCCAAAAGTAGCACGAAACAGCCTTTATCTTTGCGCCCGAATTCAACGAATAAAACACCCGCCAATCCATGCCGCGCTTTGCCCTTGAAGTAGCCTATGACGGTACTGCATTTCATGGATCGCAAATTCAAGGCGATACGCCAACAGTTCAGTTAGCACTCAATCAAGCACTCAGCACACTACTGAGGCAGCCAATCGAAACTTATGGTGCCAGCCGTACTGATGAAGGAGTGCATGCACTTGGGAATTTCTACCATCTTGATTTGGAGCTTTCACTCAGCACAAAATCACTGTATCAATTGAATGCCCTATTGCCCAATAGCCTAGGCGTAAAGAATATCTACAGAACAGCCGACAATTTCAATGTTCGTTTTGATGCTATTTCCCGCCAATACCGGTACAGAATATACCGCAGCAAAAATCCCTTTCTTTTTCAAAAGGCACTTCACTTCCCCTACCACCTTGACCTAGATACCCTACAGGCTACCGCAAAGGCATTGCTCGCTTACCAAGATTTTGAAAGTTTCTGTAAGCGAAATGCACAAACGCATACCCATCTCTGTACAATCTATGAATCATACTGGCAGCAATCCGAAACTGAATTGCACTACGTGGTAAAGGCCAATCGTTTCCTCCGAGGTATGGTGCGCGGGCTGGTGGGGACACAATTGCGCGCAGGTAGGGGCAAGTATGGCTTGGATGAGTTTCACGCAATCGTTGCCGCTAAAGACTGCAGACTGGCTGATTTTTCACCAAAAGGCTGGGGGCTCTATTTAGAAAAGATTGAATTTCCCGAAGGGGCACTGCTCCCACTTTAAGCCAGGTTCCGCGATAGACTAGTGACTACGAAGAAGTATTTCTTATACATCCGAGAGGAATTCAATACCAAGCCAGAAAATACCAATAGCCCATCTTCGAAAAAAGCCAATTGACGCCGTTTCCTGAATTAAGGCTAATTTGCCCACGATGGGGCAGAAACGAAAACTAGCTGTAATCAGTGGCGCTACGAAAGGTATCGGCCTAGCCATTGCGGAAAAGCTTTTGGAAAATGGATACTCCCTTGCTGTTTGCGCAAGACAAGAACAGGATCTCATCTCTTTGCAACAGGACTGGTCCCTTCGCTTTCCCATGCAAGAGGTGCTTGTTCTATCTGCTGATTTTTCCAAAAAAGAAGACGTGATTCAATTTGCCGATGCAGTGAAGGCGCAATTCACAGCTATTGACATTCTGGTCAACAATGCTGGAGTATTTCACCCGGGAGCATTGATAGACGAGCCGGAAGGCCAGCTGGAAGCGACCATCCAACTAAATTTGTACAGTGCATACTATCTTACTCGAGCACTTATGCCGTTGCTCGACAAGGGTAGTTCCATATTTAATATATGCTCGGTAGCCAGTCTTAAAGCCTATCCAAACGGCGGCTCCTACAGCATTAGTAAGTATGCCTTACTCGGATTTTCTGAGAATCTTAGAGATGAATTAAAGCCAAAAGGAATCCGGGTGACAGCCATATGCGCCGGTGCGACCTGGACACGCTCCTGGTCCGGCGCAGGCATTGACCAAGAACGATTCATGGAAGCTCAAGACATCGCATCGATAATCTTGACGACACATTTACTTTCCCCCAAAACCGATGTAGAAACAGTGGTCATGCGCCCAATGCTCGGCGATATATAATCCGAGAATTTCCCTTTAAATGGAAGTCGAAAAAACAAAATAGAAATTTCAAAAAAAGCACAATTAACGGGATTTTAAACGCAAAGGCTAGACTTACAACGCTTCCTCCATATAGATTTGTGGTCGTTTGCCCTAGTTCGACAATGAAGATTTCAGTCTATTATTTTATTCTATTTTCAGTGCTCGCCTTCATTTTGGGAGGAAGTAAAACTGTAAATGCCCAAGGGGTATCCTTCTCAGCAACAGCAAATGCTACCAAATTAGGCGTAGAAGACCAATTCCAAATCACGTTTACGCTGCAAGATGCGCAGCAGGTGGGCACGATTAAGACACCTAGCTTCAAGGATTTCAAAGTACTGGGTGGCCCGTATCAATCATCTAGTAGCAACATGATGATCAGCGGCAATAAAATGGTTCAAAGCCAAAGCGTATCTGTCTCCTATGTATTGCAACCCAAGCATACCGGCACAATTACCCTTCCTCCGGCAACCGCAGACGATGGTGCGGGCCATCAATATCAGAGTAATGGATTAAAAATTGAAGTAGTACCCGGCTCCATTCTAAGAGCACAACATAACGTTGGCGGTGGTGGTGGCAGTTTTTGGGATCAAGACCCATTCGCATCACAAAGCCAACAACAAGCCAGCCGGGCACAAGCCGCAGCCCAACCCAAGCTAGATATCGGCAATGCAATCTTTATCAAAGTAGATGTGGACAAAAAGAACGTAAAACTTGGAGAGCAAATTACCGCTGTTTATAAGCTCTACGCACGCATTCCGATGCAAGTGGCCATCTCCCAACTGCCTTCTCTAAACGGCTTTTGGACCCAAGATTTTGATATACCAAAGCAACAGAAGCCGGTAGAGGAAATTGTCAACGGGCAGAAGTATCAAACATTTGTACTCAAAAAATCAGCTTTGTTTCCACAACAATCCGGTAAGCTCATCTTGGATGCTGCGGAAGCTGAAGGGACAGCCCACGTCCCCATAAAAATTCAGCACCGAAGCTTATTTGATGATCCATTTTTCAAGCAAGCATTTGGCGGTACGTTGATGATGAGTGACCCAATGTTTAGCGACCCTTTTGCAGAAACAGGGTATCAGCAAATTCCCGTCCATTTAAAAAGTCAGCCAGTAACAATCAATGTCGCTGAACTACCGAGCAAGGACAAACCGAACAACTTTACAGGTGCTGTTGGCCAGTTCTCCATCGACGGCAAACTAGATAAAACCGAACTGACGACCGACGATGTGGCAACATTAAAAATCGTGATTTCGGGCAGCGGTAACTTAAAGCTATTTAACGCGCCGGCTTTGAACCTTCCTCCGGGCTTAGACAGTTACGACCCAAATGTCATTGATACGATAATGGGGCGAACCACTACAATAAGCGGCGAGAAAATTATCTCGTATAGTATTGCGCCGCGCAATCCTGGTACTTATGAGATTCCACCAATTGCGCTCTCCTACTTTGACCCCACGACCAATACATATAAAAGTGTAACAACAGGCAGCTTTCACCTGACCGTAAAACCAGGGAAAACAACATCCGGGCTTGCCACTACGGCGAATGGGACCAATAATGAAATTCAAGATCAGCTCCTAAAAGCAATCCCTAGACCGGCTATTTCAAGCCCAATATATTGGAGCTTATTTGCCTTGCCTGCTTTATTATTTTTTGGAATTGGATACTACCGAAAAAAGGAGCAAGAGGATGATGCCGACACGGTTCAAAATAGGAATCGCTTTGCCAACAAAGTGGCCCAAAAACGACTCTCAACCGCCGGAGTTCTACTTCAAAAAGCGGATGCAAAAGGCTTCTATGATGAAGTGTCTAAATCTATTTGGTTATACCTAAGTGACAAATTAAACCTACCGATTTCAGAGCTAAACAAAGAAACTGCAAAGAAGGAATTGCTAGCGAGGAAAGTACCGGATAGTCTATTGTCACAAATTGAAAAACTACTTAGCGAATGTGAAATGGCCTTGTATGCTTCGGTACAAGACAATGGGCAAATGCAACAAAGCTTTGGCGACGCTACAACTATCATCACCCAACTTGAACGCATTTTACGCAACTAATGAACATGTCTCGATTCGTTTTTTCCAGTTTTTATGTTCTAGCCACTTTAATAAGTGTGCATTGCTTTGCTTCGGGAAACCAATTTGAAAAGCTCGGCGATCAGGCCTATCTGCGACAGAAGTTTGATAGTGCTATTAATTATTACCAGGATGCCATCCGAGCAGAAAACACCAATGCCTTGTATTGGTACAAACTAGGGAATGCTCACTATCGAATGCACCACATCGGCGAAGCAGTACTAGCATATGAACGATGTTTAGAACGCAGTCCAAGCTTTGATGCCGCGGCAAGCAACATTACCCATATCCAGCGCAACATTCAGGGAGGGAAACAATATCAACCTATCGCATTTATACAGCTCCTACAAGCACTTGTAGCACCTTCGCTCAGTAACTTTTATGCCATTCTTGCCCTACTTGTGGTAGCTACTCCCCTACTCATTCTTAGTTATGGCAAATACAAGCGAACAAAGATTGTTTGGCTTCGGCCACAAGCCATCATCATATGCCTAGCCGTCGGAGCAGTATTAGTCATTGCCAGTATTTTTTCAGCAATTAAGAATAAGCCCAGCCAGATAGCCGTAGTGATGCGCCCCGATGCCATTTTTCAAGAATCCGTGTCCGGTGCTGAAAAAACACTTAGCGCAAATCTACCGGAAGGCTTAGTTGTAAAAGTCCTTAAGAAAAATAGAGAGAGTATGCAAATTCAACTTCCCAATGGGCAGTCGGGAAAGATTAGCGTAAGCGATGTTGCCGTGATTGAATAATCTTTGCGTGCTCAACCTTACTGGAACGTGTACTTTATTAAAACACCAAAATGGCTTCCACTCCTTGCGCCAAAGGGCTTGATTTGGGAAATTAATAACGAACCAGCTCCCTGTATCTATTTAACCTTCGACGATGGGCCACATCCCCTGGCTACTCCATTTGTATTAGACCAGCTGAATAGCTACCAAGCAAAGGCAAGCTTCTTCTGCATTGGAAAAAACATCGTGGAAAACCCCGAAATCGTTAACCGTATCCTCACCGAAGGCCACAGCATCGGCCATCACACACACAATCATTTCAATGGCTGGCAAACAGATACCAGTCAATACCTAAATAACTAC
>JAFDYA010000150.1 GCA_018267675.1 Bacteroidota bacterium | reverse complement strand
TTGTGGCAGTCATTTTATTACATGGAGAACCAATTCACGCCTCAGCCACCAAGTACTTTAGTTGATAATCCTGCGGATATCGAATATAGCCCGAATTCCAAATCCCGCTTTTTGTTTTTGCTTGGATTCTTCTGTTATTTCATTTTTGCCTGGGCTGGTTGTTACAATTTGTACACCCACAAGTTCGTCCCTAACAACGATGTAAAGGTGCCAGAAAGCACTACTTACAACCCTACCTACAGTAAATAATCCGATAGCTCGTGCGGATAAAATGCACGCAGGATACTGCTGTAGTCATTTTAAGCTATAATGGCCGAAAGTGGCATGAGCTCTTCCTCCCAACAATTGTTGCCGAAGCCGGCGCAGGGTATGATGTGATTGTTGCCGACAATGCTTCTACAGATGATACCGCAGCCTGGGTTAGTGCCAACTTCCCAACAGTGAAGTTGCTACACATTCCGGTGAACAAAGGCTTCACCGGTGGCTATGTTGCGGCATTGGAGCAGATAGACGCTAAATACTACGTCCTACTTTCCTCGGATTTTGAAGTGACACCCGGCTGGTTTTCCCCCTTGCACAACGCAATGGAAACACAGCCCAATCTAGCAGCTTGCCAACCTAAGATCCGCTATTGGAAAGAGCGAGAGAAGTTTGAATATGCGGGTGCTGCCGGCGGTTTTATTGATAAATGGGGTTACCTCTTTTGCCGTGGACGCATCTTTGACACACTAGAAGAAGACCGAGGGCAATACAATACTGATTCAGAAATTTTCTGGGCAGGTGGTGGCTGTTTGTTTGTTCGGGCAGATGTGTATCATGCTGTTGGAGGATTGGATGTAGATCTTTATGCGCACATGGAGGAAGTAGATCTCTGCTGGCGCATCAAAAATGCCGGATATCGAATCGCTTGTATTGCCAATAGTACCGTATTCCACGTGGGCGGTTCCGTCATATCTTATGGCTCCCCGCAAAAGACATTCTACAATTACCGAAACAACCTCGTACTGCTGCTCAAGAATGAGCGGGGTTCCCGATTACTTTGGTTGATACCCTGGCGCCTAGTGCTGGATGGGCTAAGTGCCGTGCGCATGATGAGCCAAGGAAAATGGCAGCTTGTGGCTACCATTCTTAGAGCACATTTTAGCTTTTACAGACATTTCGGAACGTGGTGGAAACACCGAAAATCCGCTCAAAAATCGCTGCGCCAACCTAACAATGCAGGACGTTACTCCAAAAGCATCGTATGGGACTATTTTGGAAAAGGCAAGAAAAAATTCAGTGATCTAGGCTGGGATGCCCCTCAGCTTTAATCTAGCAAAAACAGCAAAACAACTAGGCTTTCATTTGAGCTCCATCCACATTGGCGAGCTGTCCACAAGCAGCATCAATGTCTTTACCCCTACTACGCCGTAACCGTGCGTTTACCCGCTTCGTCTCTAGGTATTTCATAAATGCAGCAACATCTAGTTCCTCAGGCTTCTGAAAATCTGCGCCTTCGATGGTGTTGTATTCAATGATATTCACCAAATCCGCTGGCACCTGTCGGAAAAATTTCACCAATTTATCCGCATCATCCAAGGTATCATTGATGCCTTTGAACAAGATATACTCCAAAGTGATTTCATTCCCTGTCTTTTTGTAAAAATGATTCAAGGCAGCAACCAAACTGGCGATATCACTGGTATCATTTATCGGCATCAATTGGCTGCGCTTCTCATCGCTACCAGCATGCAAACTCAAGGCTAGCTTAAACTTCACCTCATCTTCCCCGAGCTGATAGATCATCTTGGAAACACCGGCAGTTGATACCGTGATCCGACGAGGGCTCATCCCTAAGCCATCTGCAGCGGTGATCCGCTCCACCGAGGCGAGTACATTCCGATAGTTCAGCAAGGGCTCCCCCATCCCCATATACACGATATTGGTCAATGGCCGGCCATAATGCTCTAGTGCTTGTGCCTGCGCTAAGCTGACTTCATCTACAATTTCATCAAAATCAATATTCCGAATGCGCTTCAGGAATCCGGTAGCACAAAATTTACAGGCTAAGGAACAACCTACCTGACTGGACACGCATACCGTCACACGCTTCTCAGTCGGGATCAATACACTTTCTACAAACTGTCCGTCATGCAGCTCCAAGCGATTCTTAATGGTGCCATCGCTGCTAAATTGGCTATGGTGAATCCTTACTTTCGGAATGAAAAATTCTGCGGAAAGCTTCTGCCGGAGCGCCTTGGAGAGGTTGCTCATCTCTTCGATACTGCCAACGTGTTTCTTCCAAAGCCATTCCCAAATTTGAGCCGCCCGAAATTTTGGCTCGCCCATATTCTGGATCAGCTCCATTAGCTCCAACAAACTCAGATGCCGCAAATTTTTCATCCTGCAAAGGTATTCTAACCCTGATTGTGCCACTGTGTATTTGCCATCAGGCATGAAAACAACAACACGGGCCTTGAAAATGTAGCCATAAAAGGCCCTAGCAAGCCAACGCGAAATACCGCAAATCCTATCTTTACCCCATGCCCATATCTGCGGTAATCATCACCCTAAACGAAGAACAAAATATCGCCCGCTGCATCCTGTCGGTATTGCCCGTGGTGGACGAAGTAGTCGTATTGGACTCCTTCTCTAAAGATAAGACGGTACAAATTGCTGAAAGCCTTGGTGCGCGCGTATTGCAAGAAGACTTTAAGGGGTATGGCGAACAAAAAATAATGGCCTTTGCGGCAGCAACCCACGACTGGATTCTTTCAATTGATGCTGACGAAGAGTTGTCGCCCGAGTTACAAAAAAGCCTAGTCCGGATTAAAGACAATCCCGGGGAAGATGCGTATAGCGTCAATCGGCTCACAAATTATTGTGGCAAATGGATTCGGCATGGCGGCTGGTACCCCGACAGCTTACTTCGTTTTTGGCATAAGAACAGTGGACAAATGCGGGCAGACAAAGTGCATGAAGGCTGGGAACTAGCTTCAGGAAAAACTACTGGTCATTTGGCTGGCGACTTGTATCACTATTCCTTCCCTACAATCTCCGCACATCTCAAGAAGATTGAACAATATTCGGAAATGGGTGCCCAATTTGACGTGGCACGAGGCAAAAAAGTATCTATGCTGAAGCTACTCTTTGGCCCGGGATGGACCTTCCTTTCTGTCTTTGTCTTTCGCCTTGGGTTTCTGGACGGGTATTATGGCTGGGTGATTGCCAAAAACTCCGCCTTTGCTTCATTTGCTAAATATTTGAAGATACGGGAGTACACAAAAAAATAGGTGTTAGTATTGGCGTGGGGGGAACTCATGGTATCATTCGGCACCCCCTCCACCCGCGATTGCAGCAAAAACTCTACCCCCCTCGACAAGCGATGGGACAGGCCCCCTCGACAAGCGATGGGGATTGTAGCATAAAGCACAAAATGGCAGTCAAACAAAAACTAAATCAAAAGCTTAGGTTTGAGCATTAGCTCTGCCAGTAAACCTTACTTCAAATAATCGTCAAAGTAGTTGGTGATCTTCTGCATCAGATGCACGCGGTCCTTACCCCGCACATTGTGTTCGTAGCCGGGATAGACGAAGTAGTCCACTTGCACATTGGCATCGACAGAGGCTTTGAGAAAATTGATACTATGCTGCCACACGACAGTGCCGTCTTGTGCGCCGTGAATCATGAGGAGTTTTCCTTTCAGATTACCGACTTTGGTGAGTAGGTTATTCTCCGCATATCCTTCTGGATTGTCTTGAGGTCGATCCATATACCGCTCACCGTACATCACCTCATACATGCTCCAATCGATTACCGGCCCGCCGGCGACTCCGACCTTAAACACACCAGGATGGCGCAGCATGAGGCTGGTAGTCATAAAACCGCCGAAGCTCCAGCCATGTACGCCCAGGCGACTGGAATCCACAAAGGGTAGCTTTTTGAGCCACTCCACCCCTTTCAGTTGATCTTCCATTTCGTGTAGTCCGAGGTGTCGGAAAATTGCTTGTTCGAATTTCAACCCACGATTGGAAGAACCGCGCCCATCCATTGTCCAAACGATATAGCCATGCTGCGCTAGGTATTCATACCACAAATTACCGCTAGCAGGAAATGAATTTTTGATAAGCTGCACATGGGGACCGTTGTAGAGATAGACGATCACCGGATATTTTTTACTAGGGTTGAAATTTGTCGGAAGAATTAGTTTGCCGTACAAGGTAGTACCATCGTTGGCGCGGAAACTAAGGGGATAGATATTGGGACGTTCAAAGGGAGCAAGTGGATTGGGTGCATTTTCTAACACGGTTGCTTTGCCGGTTTCCAAGGCGCGGATGACACTCTTTTTCACTATTGTTTTTGCGGCATTTGCGCTATTTTCGCTCCACATTGCTTCTTGCACAAATTGCTCAAAGGAGGCAGTGGGTCGGCTTTCGGCGCTGAATACGTCCAAGGCGTATTGACCATTATCAGATGCTAAAACATTGTGTGTACCAGGCTCTAAATCTAAGCGGCGCATCTTGCCGGTGTTCCAGTTCACGGCATAGGCATGTTTTTCCCGTGGGTCTTCTTTTGCCGAGGTAAAAAGCACTTCTTTTCCTTTTTCATTAAAGCCTAAAAACTCATTGACTACATAATTGCCGGGTGTGAGGCAGCGTATCGAATTTCGGGCAATATTGCCCAGCCAAAGATGCATGTAGCCATCACGCTGGCTCCACCATAGAAACTCGTTCGTGCTTCCTGGTAGGAAGCTGAGCGGATGTTGTGGCTCCACATATTTAAGATCCCCTTCCTGAAGAATGGTCTTTACTTCTTCGCCGGTCTGTGCGTCGTACTGATTGACCGAAAGGTGATTTTGATCGCGATTCAGGACACCGATATAGAGATACTGCTCATCTGGGCTCCAGGTGATGCAGGTGAGATACTGGTCTTTCGGCCCTTCGGTATTGACGGCGATCGAATTCCCTGTCTTTGGATTAAACACTTGCAGGCTCACCTGGTGGGAAGTGCGTCCGGCCATCGGATACTTGATATTATGATTCTGTGCCGGCACCACACTCCAGTCGATAATGGGATAGTCCTCCACCATTGTCTGATCCATGCGGTAATAGGCGAGATAATTGCCTTTGGGCGAGAGGAAGATACCATTATCAATACCAAACTCATTCCGATGTACCGCCTGTCCGTTAATGATATTAGTATCCAAATCGTAGGTCACGGCAGTTGCAGGTTGATACTTCCCATTGCTCCATTTTGAGAAATAGAGGTTATTCTGCAGGGTATAGGCAAGGGAGCCATCTTTGGAAAAGCTTAGATTAGCATAGCCTTCGGGGAAACTAAAAACTTTAGCCTGGGAAACGGAAGTATTGCCCTGCCCGAGTTGTATCCGATATAAGTGATTGGCACGTTCGAATACCAGGACATCGGACGACAGCCAGCGAAGCCCGGGAAGCGATCTGGCACTGGAATCCAGCAATCCGGTATGTCGCAATGCAGCAACGCTCAATAATGTATCCACTGCTCCTGAAGGGAAATTAGTACCGATATAAACATCCTTTCCATCCACTTTCACTACCTGAAAAAACTGTTGTGTACCCGGGCGCCAAGCAGCGCCCCGAATGCTTTTGGGTGCCAAAGTGGTGGACAAACCATTGGTCGCCTCCGCCATAGTGTATTGCTTGTTCTGAGCTAGGGCAACAGTTGTACAGAGCAGTAACAGTAGCGCAGTAATAGTCGGGAAATTCTTTTGCATAGGGCGTCAAAGGTAGTATTTAGGATATGCCTATGGAAACCACATGATGCAGATGGCCTACGGAAAGAATTGAATAAATTATTGGGCGATAGAACGGCATTAGGGGTGCAAAGGCAAAACCAATAAAATTTTGATCAAAATCACCCTATAAATCCCCGCATTCTTTAGTGTTTCCTCTGCGTCTGCCTCGTACTTTTGCGGCAATTTTCAAAAACTCAAAAAAAGCATGAAGAAATTCTTCCTCGCCTGTGTTGCCATATTGAGCTTGGGCAATGCCCGCGCCGACGAAGGCATGTGGATACCGAGCCTCATTGGTAAAAACTATGATGAGATGGTTCGCCTCGGTCTCAAACTGACCAAAGACGACCTCTACGCTATTAATCATAGTTCACTCAAAGATGCCATTGTTCAATTTGGAGGAGGCTGTACAGCCGAGATGATTTCGCCCAGTGGCTTGCTCATCACCAACCATCACTGTGGCTATGGGAGCATTGCTGCGCTGAGTACGGTAGAACACAACTATTTGGACAATGGCTTTTGGAGCCATAGCATGGCTGAAGAACTTCCTGCTGAAGGCCTTTCGGTAATCTATCTCCAGAACATAGAAGATGTAACGGACGAGATCAATCATGCTACTCGCCGGAGCACTGGGGAGAAATATCAAAAGAAACTCAACGAAACAATTGAGAAGATTGAAAAGCGAGCCAACCAAAATGGGAAGCTTGTAGCCAATGTGAAGAGCTATTTCAACGGAAATCAATACTTGCTCCTTACTTACAAACGCTACACCGATGTCCGCCTTGTGGCCACACCTCCCAAGAGCCTGGGTAAATTCGGCGGTGATACTGACAACTGGATTTGGCCGCGCCATACTGCGGACTTCTCCATGTTCCGCGTATATGCTGACTCCAACAATGAGCCGGCTGCCTATAATGCCACCAACAAACCATACCGACCCAAATGGTACTTACCGGTATCTGCCAAAGGAGTGAAGGATGGTGATTATACCATGATTTACGGCTATCCCGGCCGTACCAATCGCTATGAAATATCTGGTGGTGTGGAGTTGTCTATCAATGAAACAAACCCGGATATTGTCCGCCTCCGTGGAGAGCGTCTGGGCATTATGAAACGGCACATGGATGCAGATAAGAGCGTATACTTAAAACTCACAAGCCGCTATGCCGGTATAGCTAATTACTGGAAATACTTTATCGGACAAACGGAACAATTGAAGCGCCTTCATGTAGTAGAAGAAAAGAGAAATAATGAAGCTGAATTTACCCGTTGGGCGGGCAACAACAAAGAATACCGCGGCTTGGTCAATCGCTACAATAATATCTACAACACCTATCAACCCTACGCGCGTTCCGCAACTTATTACGGAGAAGCGTTCCGCGCATCTGGCCTCGCATCGATAGCTGCCGCCTTAGAACCTTTGGCAACCGCATATGAGAAAAACAATACCTCTGCAGACACGATTAGTAAATACATAAAAGCGCTGGAAGCTACCCGAAAAAGCTACTTAAAGATTTACGACCCGGCGACAGAGTTGGATCTATTGGCCTTCACTGCACGTGCTTATTACCAAGATGTACCAAAAGGACAATTACCGGCCATTTATGACCAAGTGATTTTTAGAAAATTCAATGCAGGCAATATGGACAGCACCTTCGCTCGATATGCCCGCTACGTGACTGGCAATACCTTCCTCATTGATTCCAACTTGTTCAAAGCCTTTGTTGCTGCTCCTTCTTTGGAGAAAATACAAAAAGATCCTGCAGCGGAATACGCCATCAGTTTTGTGCGGAATTACAAAAAATCCATCCAACCTAGATACGAAGCCTTCAACAACAAAAAAGCTGAATACAGCAAACTCTATCTGAAAGGGTTGATGGAGATGAACAAAGGCCAATTGATGTACCCGGATGCCAACAGCACCATGCGGATCACCTACGGACAAGTGAAGGGTTACTATCCTAAAGATGGCGTGTATTATGAGCCATTTACCACATCAAAAGGTATCCTCGCCAAGTACAAACCAAACGATGACGAGTTTGATGCTCCTAAGGAATTGATCGACATGATTAGGGCAAAGGACTATGGCCGCTGGATGTCTCCGGACTCCACCGTGCATACCTGCTTTATCACAACTAATGACATTACTGGCGGCAATTCCGGCTCACCGGTGATCAATGCCAATGGTGAATGGGTTGGTTCTGCATTTGATGGCAACTGGGAAGCTATGAGCGGCGATATTGCATTTGACAAGAAGTATAAACGCACCATCGTGGTGGATGCCCGCTACGTCCTCTGGCTTATTGACAAACTCGGCAAGGCCGAAAACCTGATTGAAGAAATGAATGTGCGGTACTAATCGCACTATGCCGAAGCGAAGTACGTAAACACTACGTTCAGTCAATAAAAAAAAAAAGTCTGTAGCAATACAGACTTTTTTAATTATACCCTACGCAACAATTTCTTTGTGTATTTCGAAAAAGAAAACCCGCGTTCTACCTAATTTTAATGAAATGAAAATTGCTCTGTTCGGCATATTGCTGTTGCTTGGTTCCTACACAGGTAAAGCTGCCGACACATTGGTTAGCTTATTCAGCCGGCCTGTTTCAGCACGAATGCTCGCTACCGACAAGCTTGGCAATAGCTATGTGATCAATACTGAAAACACACTAATCCGCTACGACGATAATGGTGATAGCACAGGATTTTACCAAAGTAAATTCAACGGACAAATTGGCGGGATTGATGCGACGAACCCTCAAAAAGTATTACTCTACTTCCCGGATTTTGCAAAAGTGATTTGGCTGGATCGCCAACTCAGCATACTCAATGAAGTGGACCTCCACCGCCAGCATATCTTCAGCAGTACCGCTGTCGCCACCAGCTCTGATGGCAAGCTATGGGTATACGACCCAATCAATGCCCGAATGTTGAAACTTGATGAAAATGCTACCCCACTTGCTCAAGGGGCGGACTTACGGCAACAGCTCTCCTTTGTCCCGATAGCCAACTTCCTCCTGGAGCGCGACCGGCAATTGTATCTCTGTGACAGCACTCAGGGCATCTTAATTTTTGACCAATTCGGTACCTATATCAATACAATCCCATTCAAGGGCATCAAAAAAATTCAAGTCTTTGGGCAACAATTGATCTACTTAAAAGGCGACTTCCTGCACCGCTATGACCTGCAAACAGGTTTTGAAAAAAGTATTGTGCTGCCGGATGCAGCAAGTGTATTAGACTTCAGTATGAACACAAACGGTCTATTCATTTTAACCAACAAGGCACTAACCCGTTATCGACTTCCTTAAGCTACTAGGAACACCCGACAATATGGGGCAAAATTGGAATTATTTCGCCGCCTGGTATTCCCGGGCAACCGATAGAAAATACTGTGTTTTTGCATCTTGGGGATCAAGAGTTAATGCTTGAGTCAAGGCTGTTATTGCAGAGTCATACTTGCCCAATTTCAAATAGGATGCACCAAGATTGACAAATGCCCGCTGATAGTCCGGAAAATCAAGTGTATTAATTCGACACAATTCCGCAGATTCCTGAAAGCCTCCTTTGGCGAAATAGACACCGGCTAAATTGTTCCGGACTAGAGAGTCCTTAGGCTTTATTGCAAGGGAAAGCTTCAAATATTTTTCGGCAGAATCACTCTGCTTTAGTGTTGAGTAGCTCAGCCCAATCGCACGATAGGGCATTTCATTAATACCGGGGAACAAAGCTATAGACTGCTTGTGTTCCGAAATAGCCGCTTGATAAAACTTTAGACGCTGCGCGGAGTCGGCCTCGTTGAGCGCGGAGTGCAGTAAATCAAATCCTAGGTATTGATGCAGGCGGTAGCTATTAGGCGACAAGGCAACATCATGAGAGAACAAGGTATAGTCATCCTTCCAATCCATGTTCCTAACAAAAATGATTGAGCCATACAGGAGTGCCAAGGGAAGAAAGATTACACCAAAGACCCTGTTCCGATAAAGTTCCACTTGAAAATTCCTTATGGCTGAAATACGGCAAACGAGAAAGGCAATACCCATACACCAACCCACCGAGGGCAAAAACATGAAACGCTCTGCCATCGCGGCTCCTACCAGAAAAAAAACGTTTGCAAACAAGGAATAGCTAATCAAGAAGAAGAAGATCGCAAAGGCTAGCCAATCCTTCGGTAATCGTACAAGACGATAAACAGCAAGTAATGTTATACCGGAATAAAAGAGCAATGCGGCAAGAACCCAAAAATTGGGAAATGTCTGTGCCGGAATACTTTGAAAGGAATAGTCGCACACCAAGCCTATCGGAACCAACAGCAATTGAAGGTATTTCCCAGAGATAAACAAAATAGTAGCCAAGCGATCGCTAGTAGAAGTAATTGCCGCTAAGGAATTCTCCCCGGTCGTCACACCGGACAAAGCCGCGCCAGAAAAGGAATTCAACACATAAGTGCGCAGTGCGACAAACGCAAACAACACCAATGCTGCCCCCAGAACCAGCGCCAGACTCCTCCGCTTGTCCTTTCTAAAATATCCAAAAAACACCAGCCCATAAATCCCTAAAAAAACCACGGAAGTCTCTTTAGAAAGTAAGGCTAAAGCATAGAGTACCAGTCCGCCAAGCAACTTCCCTCTGCTTCCCTGCTCCACAAAATCTAAAAAAAGCTTTAGGGAAAGAAAGGAAAAGAAGAAACTAAGCAATTCATCCTGACTCTTAATATTAGCTACCACCTCTGTATGGATCGGAAGCAAGGCAAAGAGCAAAGCCGCCAAAAAACTTCCCTGAAGCCATTTCTGCCCAAACAACTGCAACAACACCAGAAAAAGCAAAACAACATCAGCGGCAAAGAGCAAGACACTCAGCAAATGCCCCAAGAAGGGCGACCCTGTTCCTAGCTGATACTCCAATGCAAAAAGTGAGGAGGCCAGAGGGCGATACAGATCGTGAGAAAAGGCGCCGAAACCATGATAAAACGGAGTGACAAATATTTCCGGAATGGCGGTAATCCCCTGATTAACGATAGAATTGTGCAAAAAGGCTGCCTTATCATCAAAGGCAAATCCATTGAAAAGCGTATTGGCATACAAGCCTATACTCAGCACCACCAGTATCCATAAGTAGGAGCGCAGCATAGGCTTTGCGGTGCTTTCAGCGTACAGCATCTAACAAATATAAGCACGGGACCCAGCATAGCCGGAACATCCCTTCCTAATCAATCCCTGCTTTTTCCTTTATCAGTCCACCTGAAAACTTAGGTTGAACCATCCGGAACATTTGTAGTGCCACGGAGCTAAGAATAATCCCAACTCCAATATAAAAGCCTTTACCCAACTCTTCATTCTCTTGGAAAAACAAAAAGGCCAAAAGAATGCCATAAACCGGTTCCAAATTCACTGAAAGTGTGGAAGTGAAGGCACTTAGTTTCTTTAGTGCAGTGAGTGCCAGCGACTGTGCCCACACCGTGCAACATAGTGCCAGGATAAGCATCCACAGCCAATCCCAGCCCTGGGGTATCCACTGCAAATGTTGCGCCCCTTCGGGGCGCAAATGCGCCGGATTCAACAACCAGCGCTCCCAACCCATGGCCAGTGCCACAACTATCGCTAAAGAAATGAACACCCAACCAGTACTCATTTCCCAAAACACCATCAGCCTTGCCGGATACTTGGAAGCAATTCGTTTGTTCAATACCGTGAACACGGCACTCAATATAGCAGCAATCACTCCCAGCACTAATCCGGTACTCGTAATACCATGTGCGCCGGTATTCGCCACCGGATGCGCATCAAAGAAGTAGATAATGAAAACCCCGCCCAGGGTTAAAGCCCCAATGAGCAGTTCCGAAGGGTACCATTTGGTTCTATTGATCAAAGGATCCAAGATTGAGGTGAAGATGCTTGCTGTAGCCAAACAAACTAACGCAACTGAGGCGTTAGAAAACTTGATTGCCCCATAAAAGGCTACCCAATGCACCGCCATCAAAATACCCACACCTATCAAGGTCCATTTATCCTTCCGCTCCACAGGCCGCCATGCTTTCCGATAGAATATTATCACCGCAATGATCAGCGCCGTCATCCACATCCTATACCAGACCAACACCGGAAAATCTAGTGATATTGCCCTACCCAACACACCCGTAAACCCCCAAAGCAACACCGCTGCATGCATCGCTAACAACGCCTTCTTCATAAGCAACGAAAGTAATCCAGCCTTGATTCAACTCATAAAAAAATAGGGCAACACAAAGCACCAAAAAGCATCACTGAAACAAACGAAAATTATTGCCCATATAAGCTATCCAAACTTCATTGTTTAAAAGCTCCAAAATCAAGAT
>JAFDYA010000014.1 GCA_018267675.1 Bacteroidota bacterium | reverse complement strand
GTACTTTTTCTATTTCTTTGCGGGGCTATTTTAAAAGTTATTCATGAATTTTAGGAAGATCAACAACATTGCCGGGTGGATCACCGGAGGCATTGCCACACTTGTCTATCTCCTCACAATGGAGCCAACAGTATCCTATTGGGATTGTGGTGAATTTCTAGCCTGTGCATTTAAACTTGAAGTAGGCCACTCTCCAGGGGCGCCCTTCTTCATGCTCATTCAGCGCATGTTTGGCATCCTTGCCGGTGGCAACCTCAAGTCCGTTGCCGCTTTCATCAATTCATGGAGCGCAATAGCCAGTGGACTCACGATTCTTTTTCTATTTTGGACGACCACTCATCTTGCTTGGAAACTATTGGTGGCCAAAGGAGCAGAACCCACCCGTAAACAACTTGTCCTAATTATCGGCGCAGGCCTCGTTGGTGGCTTAGCCTATACTTTTTCAGACACCTTTTGGTTCAGTGCTGTAGAGGCTGAAGTTTATGCTACTTCCTCCCTCTTCACTGCTGTTACCTTTTGGGCCATGCTCAAATGGGAAAATGTGGCAGACCAACGATATGCCGACCGCTGGCTCCTCTTAATCGCCTATCTGATCGGGCTTTCCATCGGTATTCACTTGCTCAATTTACTCACGATCCCGGCTGTTGCCATGATCTACTACTTCCGCCGGTACGAAGTGACGCCTATGGGCACCGTTATTGCCTTTGTATTGGGCTGTGTAGCACTTGGCTTGGTACAGGTTGGCGTCATCCAAGGAGTAACTATTCTCGCATCGACACTGGACGTATTTTTCGTCAATACTTTAGGCTTACCCTTTGACAGCGGGTCTATTTTTGCGGTAGTACTTATCGTAGCCTTAATGGCAGGGCTAATTATCTATGCCCGTAAACGTAATTGGTATCTACTCCATACCGGCCTATTGTGTTTAGTGTTTGTGATGATAGGCTTCTCTTCTTATATCGTGCCCATGATTCGCTCCCGCGCTGATGTACCCATTGACATGACCAATCCGGACAACACCCTGTCCTTAGTGAGCTATGTGCAACGGGAACAATTTGGCGAGCAACCACTGCTCTACGGTCAGGATTTTGACGCACGGCTGGTGGACATTCAATCAAAAGGAAACAAGTACGTAGAAAGCGAAAAAAACGGGAAAGCGTATTACGAAGTTGTGGGCAAAAAGAAGAAATATATCTACGAGCCAGATCGGCAGCGTTTCTTCCCTCGGATGTATGACAACAACGACCCGAATCATGTTCGTTTCTACCGCGACTATTGCGGATTAGGAGCAGACGAACGCCCGACCACTGCCGATAACCTGAAGTATTTTATGGGCTACCAGATGAATTGGATGTGGTTCCGGTACTTCATGTGGAATTTCTCCGGTCGACAAAACGATTTTGAAGGTCAAGGCGAGCCTAAAAATGGTAATTGGATTACCGGCATCAAGCCGATTGACAAGATGATGGGGCGCGGCGATATGGATAAAATGGCCGACGGCTACAAGAACAATGGTGCTAGAAACCAATATTACCTCTTACCCTTTGCTCTTGGTATTTGCGGATTAGTTTATCAGTTTAACCGCAGAAAACGGGATGGATTTGTAGTGGCTACCCTATTCTTCTTTACGGGTATTGCCATTGGCATCTACCTGAATATGCCTCCACTCCAACCGAGGGAGCGAGACTATGCCTTTGTGGGGAGTATGTATGCCTTTTCAATCTGGATAGGGCTGGGCATCCTGATGGTAAATGACTGGCTTACTAAATTCTTGAAAGGTGAAGGCGCTGCTTATGCGGCGATTGGCCTTTCCCTACTGCTTGTACCCGCATGGATGGCTCGAGAAAATTGGAATGACCATGACAGATCCAAGAAAAAACTGGCACGAGCGACAGCGTACAACGCGTTGATGAGTGTTGAAAAAAATGCTATCTTGTTTACCTACGGCGACAATGAAACTTATCCACTCTGGTATGCCCAAGAGATTGAAGGCATCCGTCCGGATGTCCGGGTAATCAATACTTCCTTGCTCGGTATCGATTGGTATATCGACCAGCTCAACTACCGCATTAATGACGCTGATGCAGTGCCGATGATGTGGAAACGGGAAGACTATATCGGCGATCGCCACGAGGATATCCGCTATGCCGACCACAAGATGGTTCCCCAGATTCCGGAAATTCCGGCTGGGCAATTTTTCCCCATCAGCGAGATTTGTAAGTTTATTGTCTCCGACAATAAGTTGCCACTTGCAGAGGAGCCTATCAACTACTTGCCAACTCGGAATATCTTAATTCCGACACCAAGCAAGGGAGAACTGGGCGCATTGGCTGCGGGCTTTGACACAAGCGCAATCTCTACGGATATGCACATTACTTTGGGAACAGGCAAAGACGTGTACACCAAAAGTGACTTGGCTCAAATCAATATTATCGCGGCTATTTCATCCCAAGGTTGGAAACGCCCAATATACTTCTCTAATCTGCAGGAAATGGGTGGTTATGGCAACCTAAATGACTTCATGAAATTAGAAGGAACGGTTTACCGTTTGGTTCCATTCAAAAAGCTGGCTCCTTCCATACAGGGTCAAGGTGGCATCGACAACCAAGGCTTTGTGGACCTCAACAAGAGTGTGAACCTCTTCACCAAAACTTATATCTGGGGTAATGCTGACCGTAGCGATGTTTATTTTGATGAAAAAAATCGGCAGAATTTCATCCCATATCGCTTGAATGCTGCTCGGGTAGCGGATGAACTTGTAGCAACAGGGCGGAAGACAGATGCACTTAATGTACTTAATGCCGTATATAAAGGCATTTCGGAACGTTCTTATGCCTATGACTTCACCGGCCTATTTATGGCACAATCGTTCTACAACGCCGGCGATCTAAAAACTGGTGCTATTATGGCCAAGAAAGTCTCAGACAATGCTCGTGATGATGTACGCTATCTTGGTAGCCTTGATGATAATGGACGGGAAGCAATGGGAAATGATGCACAAAGAGATGTCAGCATCATGAGTCAAATGTCGTTGCAAACTATTCGCTCCGGCGACAAAGCGACGGCTGACTATATCATTCAAAGCTTACAAGGTTTGTTGAATAATAGTGCTTTGCCTACAGGTAGCATTCAACAACTCATCCAAGAGTTGCAAACCATGCAAAAAGCACCGCCTCAAGCAACCATGATACCACAGCAATAACTTTGCAGCACTACCGAAAGCCGTATTCCAAAAGAGTACGGCTTTTTTTGTCTCTTCTGGCATAAAGATTTTGATCCGGAAATGTATGGTGAAAAAACGGCTGAAATTCAGGTAACGAATCAGCCGCTCCATGCTTTTTTGTGGCTAACAAAAAAAACAGAAACGCCCATGATCACGAACAAACAAGCAATCGAGCACTACTATCATACACCGATTCAGCGTTAAACTTGTTGCTACGATGAAATACTACTACGGGGCCCGAGTGAAAGAATGTAGACTGCATTTATCGAGCCACCACAAATCGTTTATTGATCAGTGCTTCCTTGCTTTTAACTCGTATCATGTAGAGACCATTTGAAAAACCAGAAGTGTTGACTTGGGTTTGTCCAGCCGCCGCAGTCGCTTGGTAGATCACGCGCCCCGTCATGTCAAGAAGCTCAAACGAAGAGCCCCTTGGAAGCCCACTTATCAAAACGACATCCTGCGCAGGATTTGGAAATAAGTCTATAGAAGTTGCGGTTTGCGATGTAGGTGATATACCGGTACCTTCTTTAACCCCAAAATAATAGAGTGTAGTTGTGTTGTGATCGTATATGGCCACTTGTATTAGTGGGTTTAGGGTATACCAAATATAGTCATTGGCACTACCGCCATAATTTTCGCGGATGCGCACAACATTATTATAGGTTTTTCCGGGCATTTTTAGCGTTCCATAGCTATCGTAGTAGAGCGTAACTGTGTTGGTCGAGCCGCCTACCTTCTGCCAGGTGTCGTGTACCGTATCATTAAAATTAAATGGAAACTTCAACATGGTTCGAGGATTGGGCGAATAGTCATTTCCCACACCGGCAGTCGCGATATTCCATGCCTGAACTTCCATCTTAGTCGCACTTACATTGAAGAAACTATAGGCACCAGTAGCCGAATATGCAAAATTAGAAGTAGGGAATGAGCTCGCCATTGGTGCTGCTGTCGGATCAATCACCAGCAACGATGTACCCCAGACTGTAAAGCCATAGCCGCTAAAATCCCAAGTATGGTTTGCGCCACCATTTGTAATATCGCTACTAGAACTCAGCAAAAAAGAGATTGGTGCTGAATATCCTATTGGAGGTATGTCATTACCATCCTGTATTACCGGTTGTGCAAAGGAATTAAAGGAAAATAGACAAATGATGATAGGTAGTATTGTTTTCATAACGTTTTAGTTTTGGTTTCTTACCGACTAATATGGCTTTTCGGTATTGCCCCTGCTAGAAGTAAACCCTTGCAGGAAGGGTCGTTCTTTATGTGGTAACAACTCCACTAAATCTTATATTTCACAGTAGCCTATTGACCGTAGCAGAACACGCTATCAAACACAAAATCCTATCAAAAGCAAACCTAGTTTTCGTGATCCTAATTTTTTATACACGAACAACCTTTCCAATTTATTTCGTCCCCCCCTCAAATTCCAACCGCCAATATTGAGCCTACTGATAAAGTAGAAATTTGGCTTTATGATGTATCATACACGAAGGCAACTTGCCGTTCATTGGGATAATATGTGTGTCTAAGATTACACATCTCTTCTCCAGTATAATAAGGACGCAACCAAGTCAAAGATACAAAATATTAATGAAAAATAAATGATAAGCATCATTGGTAGGATCATGTAAAATTTTATATTACGCAACCGATGGAAATTGGGGATCATTTCTAAACACTACCCGCAGCAATTAAACTGCTATGATGCAGTCCCGAGGCGGGTTTCAGAAAAAATGAAGGGTTAATAATGGCCGCTCCGAATAGTCCGAAACCGGCAAAAAAAGGAGGCTGCCCTTTTCAATAGAGGCAGCCTCGATATTCGAATATTATTACTAGCCAAGGTCCGTATTTAAGCAAACTTAGTTAAATCCCCCTGGATGAATCAACCACTAATGGGCTATTCAACTACAAGCTTCTGCCTGCTATTGTCCGACTTGAATATGTAGATTCCTCTAGGAATTTGTGATAAGTCCAAAATATTCTCACCCGTTTTTAAACTCCCTGAATGTTGGAGCCTTCCGGTCAGGTCATACAATTCAAAATTGCAACTGCTGTTTACTTGTACATGCAATTTATTATCCAACACTGGATTGGGGTAAATTCTTGAAATGCTTGTCGATACAGAATTTACAGCCGTGCTAACAAGGGTACTTTTATATTCATAGCGATTATGATATGAATAACTTGAACTAGCGGTATCCCAAGAACCAAAAACATCAAAAGCCGAGGTACACCAATTAGAATAATACTCATATGAAGTTAGGTTAATCTTGTTCCAAGAATTACTTACCGTATCCCAATTATAAGCTTCTTGAGCCAACATGTTATTACTTACATCATAGCTGATGTCATATTTGCTTTTATTATACCAAGTACTCGCATTTTTATCATATGACTTCTGGAGTTGTTGCGTATTATTATTGTTGGCATCATAGCTATAAGTAGTTCTAGTTAAATCTTCCCAAAGACTTGTACTAGAATTCCACTTTTGATACAGAATATAATCAAACACATTGTTTGCATTATAGGTATAAGTAATTTGCTGGCTATTAACCCATATATTGCTTCCGGTATTCCAGATTTGCTGAACATCCAGAGTTCTCTTATTTACCGTATTGTAACTGTAGTCATTCTTAGAGTCTTTAACCCAATCATTCAGGCTAGTATTCCAAAATTGCACTATACGCTGGGTCATATTCTTAAATGCATCGTAGGCATCATCGTATTTAATAAAGTTTACCCAAGCATTATTAGGAACACTCCAGCTTGCCGAAATGTATTGTATTTGATTATTGTTTGCGTCATACATCATTTCCTGTCTGTTGCTACTATCCCAGGCACTTGTCCCCGAGTTCCAATTCAGGCTGGTTTTTCTTATTAAATTAGAACTGCCGTCATAAACTAAAACACCCAAACTAACATTTTTCCAGGAGCTACTACCGGCATCCCAACTGTAGGTACTATACTGGACAAGTTTATGGTTCGAATTGTTAGTATAATCTGTCTTTGAAAAGTTAACCCAAACTGCTGCTCCGGTATCCCAATTCTGGTTCAATTGTTGGGTTTGGACATGGGATGCATCATAGGTATTAATCAGCCTACTCGTGAGGTATTTATACGAACTACTATTAGCAAAGCGATAGCTATAAAGCGTATCAACTAAGCATTCAGCATGGGCGGTTTGTGCTAAAAATACCGCAAAAATCAGATAGAACAGCTTCATAGAAATTGGTGGTTAAATGGTGAAGAAAATTTGAAAATTTAAGATGAAAAACAACATGACTAAAATCCTAACAAACTAAAGATAAATTCAGCCCGAATAATACGACTACTTTTTTATAAAACAAACAATCAATATCAAATGAAGCTTTGACTCGGAATACGCAATAGACTCTTCGCAACGATTAAGGACTACGTAAGAATATGGTTATAAATCAATTAACAACACAAAAAATTATTACCAACAATATTGCATACATTTTTTATCGTCAAAAATTATTATTCACGTTAGATTTCTTCTATTTTTATGCAAAATATCACACACTCTACTTTCTTCCTTCTATGAAAAAGCTAATAAAAATCATTGGAGTTTTGATCGGACTGATTGTACTCCTTATTGCCGGAGGCTTGATCTATATTAATGCCAGCGGCATTCCTCATTATAAAACTACGCCTATGCCCCTGCAGGTACAGGCTACATCAGCATCTATCGCAAGGGGGCAAAAGCTGGTGTATATGCTCTGTATGTTTTGTCATAAAGACCCAAACACAGGACGACTCACCGGAAAAAAGTTGCTGGATATACCACCGGAGTTTGGTGAAGTTTATTCAAGAAACATTACACAAGACAAAGAGCAGGGCATCGGAGCTTGGACGGATGGAGAAATTGCCTACCTACTTCGCACCGGTGTGGCCAAAGATGGTCACTATACACCACCCTATATGGTAAAATTGCCCAATCTTGCAGATGACGATATCAATGCAATTATTTCATTCCTGCGCTCGGACAACCCAATGGTGGCTGCCGATCCCACGCCGGACATTCCATCAAGCCCCTCATTACTCACAAAACTCTTATGTAGGGTTGCCTTTCACCCCCTACCGCTCCCCACCCATAAAATTGAACTCCCGGATACTAATAACGCTGTTCAGTTAGGGCGCTATCTTGCCGTTAATCTGGGCTGTTCTGAATGTCACTCCAAGGACTTCAAAACAAATAACCAATTGGAGCCGGAGCAAAGTGAAGGCTATTTTGGCGGCGGCAACCAGCCGTTGAACGAACAAGGACAGGTGATGTTGACCCCCAACATTACACCGGACAAAGCAACAGGAATTGGGAACTGGACAAAGGACGAATTCATAAAAACGTTGAAGACAGGGCAGGTAAAGAATCAACCGGCACTCCGCTACCCTATGGAGCCATATGTGCTCCTCACAGATGCAGAAGCCGGTGCCATATTTGAATATTTAATGACGATTCCGGCAATTCATCACGAGGTAAAACGCTCGGGGATATAATCAAGAAGAAATCAGCAGCTACCCACCTTTATTCAGTCCATTTCGCTGCCTTATTCCGACTAAAAAAGGCGATACAAACTAGGAGTAAGAAGCTTACTAGTGCCGGCAATGCAATAATCAGGAGACCAAGATTAGGGATATTTTTACCGGTTGTTGGATCATAGGTGAAGCAACTAAATAAATCGTTGTCGGCGGGAAGACGATAACTGGGAATATAGGCATTATTAATACTGGCAAGCATCTGGCGCAACTCAAGATCACCTCTTATGCCTAGTAGCTTCTTGGTTATATAACCTTGTGTGTTGACTCCTACCAAAAGTGCCTCGTGATCAAATTGATTCGTACTACTATCCCAGATGGGATCAAACCCAAGTGAAAGGTTCAAAGCAGTAATGCTATCGGTGGTTGCAAAAATCCATTGGGTGCTTTTTTCCAAATGGAGCCTCGTGGAAAGGCTTTGCATTGCTTCTACATCATCCCGTGGATCAAAACTAAGCACGACGACTTGGTATAAATATTTTCCTGAAATCTGGCGAAGGGTTTCGTTCAACTGTAATAAAAATGGACTACACACACCGGTACAACGCGTAAAAACAAAGGCCAAAAGCATTGGCTTTCTATTATAAATATCAGCTAAGCTAACCTGGGCTTGAGTTGGGCTTAATTTGATCGGTGCATTATAGATCTGTGCATAAATATTTTGCTCCTCATCGAGATTTGCAGGGGCGCCGTATCCAAAAACAATTAGGCTCCAACTGAAGAAGAGGGTGCAGATAAAATGGCGAAGCATCGTTTAGCAATATTGTAAAAAAACATTAGAATCACTAGGAGATAAAGACAAGCAAAATATGCTCCCATTCTAGCTAAAGCTGGGCCTGTAGTCAAGGCTTCCGGATAGGTGCTATACCTTCTGGGTATCGAATCTGCCCCCCCAATATAAAAGGCCATCAAAAAACCAATACCGCTTATGATGAGTACGATTAGTGCAAACTTAGTTAGCTTACTGATCACCAATTTGGAAACATGCTGCGTCGTGAACCAATAGAAAAAGCCCAAACTAAACAATACATTACCCATGGCATTGTAGGTATGGAAATGCGCCGGTACCCAAAGTGTATTATGCAGCACAATATTGTTGGAAATCGTAGCATCAATCACCGCGCCCAGCCCGCCAATAACCCATCCAATCACACCAAGAAAGAATAAACAATTAGTGATAGACCATTGAATCCTGACACCGTAGATGGCAACAATGATACTAAACACGGTGACGGCTACGGACGGTAAACTCGCTAAGTAAGATGCTAATTGTCCAATAATTTGCAAGCCTTCGGGCTGAACAAAATCCATATAGAGGTGATGGAAAAAAGCAGTAAGAATAAATATTAGTGCACTATTCCATGCTAACGAAACATACCATGTAGTTTTCCATTTTGGGCGACCGCTCAGCTCACCAAAAATTTCATAGATCACGGCCACGCCGAGATAGAGCATTTCATTGGCTATTGTATGCCCAAAGAAGTAAATCAGGTTTTTCATCAATAATGCATCATTCACAAAGCTGCCCTTCGAAAAATACTCCGCAAAAAACAAGACAATGACAATAACCGCTGCAATGAGTGCTGCTATTACACCCACCAAGGTGATCATCGTAATGAGAATAAAGGGAGGCGTTTCCGACTTGGGTTGCTTGCTGAGATGTTGCCAGGCAAACGCTTGTGCCAAGGTATAACGTTGCAGAATCTTTGCCATCATACTGACACTCCAAACCAACCAGCCAAGACCAAGTATTGTGAGTGCTACAAGAAACAAGGGCGTAGCCCAAGGAGCCGCACCTAAATCCTTAAATGGTAAGGGATATAGAAAGGTCCAACCAGTATTAAACTTGCCTAAATAGGTACATAACCAAAGTAAAACTACTCCAAGGACAGTGAGTATGAAAGCAAAAAGATTTGCCGTATAGCTGGTCTTTACATAACGCTGCAAAAGGTAATTAACAGCCGCCATACCCGCTACAAACCAAATACCAATCATGGTTAAACCATGTGTAGTCATATTGGTATAAAAGGTAAGCGGCTCTTGATTGATCACCTCAGCCTGATTGAGGCGCATCAAAATTCCCAAAACAATAGCAGCAAGAAACAGCACCAAAATTGTTATAACCCAAAGTGCAGTTATTTTTTTTAGTTTTAATGATTCCATAGCTCTTAGCTTTAGTGATTATTTGACAATAAATGTTGTTTGCATCACGGGGTGCCCTACCCCACAATATTCCAAGCAAAGCACATGGTAGATGCCCGGCTTTGTGAACTTATATCGTAGGCGATTTATATAACCCGGCATTGCCTGGGTCTGCGTTACAATACGCATCTGAGGATTATAAATGGCGAATCCATGATTCACATCCAAACTTGTAACACGAAACTCTACAACTTTATTCAAGGGCAATTCAATATTGTCACCACTGGGACTTTTAGGGTCAATGCTTTTCTCAGAAAGGAAAAAAGAAAACTGCAGGGCTGCAACGTGTATAACTTTAGCTGGAACTTCCTCTGCAAAGGCGAAATACGGCGACTTAGGAAGGGTCACACTAGCAAAGATCCCAAAAACCACTACTAAGATTAATAAGAACCAAAAACGCTTCTGAAGTGCATTCTTTATTCCCGGTGTTCTTTCCTCAGCTTTAATAGAAGAACGAAACACCCAAACAAACACAATTGTTGCAGTAATTGCCAGGAGGCAAAAAAACAATAAAATAGAATCTTGTTTCATGCTATTAATGCTTTATGCTATTAACACTAACTGTTCGTTAAAAAAAGACCAAAACGACCTTTATTAGATTTGAAGACCAAACTTATAAACTAGCAAAATTGGATACAATGTTTTTCGTCATTGTTTTAAAGAAACCCTTTGTACCACTGAGTATTTTTGAAAATGTCACGATTAAAATGTCCCAACAATTGTGTTTATGGAAAAGTCTTCCACATAGCGTTGGAGCTTCCAAATGGGCTTTGGAACCAAAAGAAATAAGTTAAGAAGGAGCTACTTGGTTGCGAGTATTTCAATGGCAGTCAGGTGAATTTTATCCCTTATGACAGGGCTACTTATGTACCTGAAAGAAGAAGATCGTGAAATGACCCTAGCGCATTTTGATGCAAGACTTACAACAATGCTAAAAGGAGCATTGTTTGAAAAGTTCTATGGTCAATCGTATTCTTTACGTAGCGAACGCAAAATATTTGAAGAGGCTGGATTAGAAATCAAAATGCACCCTTTTCGGTCATTAAACAACTACCTTCCCATTCTTAACCTGTGGCCAACATTCTTTGCTTCCCGCGGAATTGATCTTGTTAGTCATTAAGCGTACTAAAGCATTTCGAATGGTGAAGATGACCGAATGCGAAAAATACTAGCAATTATGAATTTGCCAAAAAAAAACGAGCAGTTTACTAGTTTAATCTAGGCTAAAGAATCGCGGCATAGCCGTGTGGATAGTACAGATATAATATTTTGAGCAATTCCTGTTGCGCCCATTTCAAAAAAATTTTTTGTATTCGCCATTTTCACTGAAGAATTGCCCCCAATCAGCTATCCAGCTTGTTACTATCTGATATAGTTAGGCCTGAAATTAGAATAAACGCGGCAACAAGCACTAAAACTGCTCTAACCAGGCTAAGCGTTATCCATAAGCTACCGCTTTTTTGAAGACTTGTATCAACTGTTTCGGTATAGGGGGTACCTATTATTTGCATTAACTGCGGAACAAAATATATAAATGTAGCAATTATCATGAGGAAATATATACCGAATGCAGTCAAAATACTTTTTCTTCTCCCTGTCCGCCAGTTCATTACCAAGGTAATAATAAACAAAATAAGCGTCATTGGATGTATCAACTTCCAAAATGAAGCTGGTTGCATTGCATATTCACCTTGAAACATCGTCAGCGACTTCGGTGGTGCCGAAAATGCGATGGGCCACACAGCAAAATGCTCATAAACACCAGCACCAATTAGGATGCAAACGGAAATACAGGTCAGAACGTAGAATATGTTTTTACCTTTCATGCTAAATAAATATTTAGCACAAACGTAATGCATGAGGCTGATAGAAAATTGTATTTAATGGACATTGTCAATAATATGCCCTGAAACGACATCTTTCTTTGCTCTATATTCTTTTGGGGTCATGTGACTTAAGGCCTTAAACGTTCTGATAAAATGGCTTTGGTCAAAAAAATGACAGCCATAAGTAATTTCCGTTAAGGATAAATCAGAATAATGCAAGAGCTGAACAGCCTGTAAATGTTTTTTGTAAAGTAAGGTTTGTTCTGTATTGAGTCCTGTTAGCTCAAATAATTTTCTGGAAAGTTGTTTTGATGAATAGCAAAATTGTTTTGCCACATCCGAAACCGACAAATGGAGGTCGCTATGCGCGTTTAAAAAAGTATTAAATGCCTGTTCTCTCTCGGTAAGTGCAGGAAGTCTTTTAATTAGCCACTCTGTAAAAATGGAAACTCTCTTTTCAAAGCTATTGTGCTCACCCAAATAATGCCATAAACCGTAAAAAGAAGGGTCTATTAAAGTCAAATCAATAACCGAGTTTGAAAACTCAACAGGGTGAAAATTGAGAATATGCTTCACGACCGTTGGGTGTAAAAATATTCCAAAGAAAGATTGCCTGTCGGCAAGATGTAGGTGCACTGGGCATGTATGAAAACCCTGAATAAAACATCGTGGAATGGTGAAGGATTGTTGACCTATTTCTGCATATAACTTAGTGGTTTCAAAACTGAAAATTATTTCAACAGCACCTTTTGGAACGATGGTTTGGTGCAAAGTTGAACTGTTGTATCTGTGAAGTTGCCAGAAGGCACACACAGCGTCTTTTATTAAAGGCGATTGCGGTATGATGAAACTACTTTCCATTGATCTGCCCTATGTTTATGGATGCGAAATAAAGGCAACTGCTAACGAATTACAAAGTAGGGCTGGACGTATATTTTGGCATAAAAACTAAATCATAAAAACGAAGCCGAGCCATATTCCTATTGCCTTACAGATGCACCTCACTTATGCTGTCCCCAATATGTCTATCCAAGCAACACAACCGCTGAGCTCCTTTTAATCCGCTTACTTTTACACAAAGCCGAACCAATAGAGCAAATTCGCCTTTCATGTAAAAATAATTCCCGACGAAAGGTAAGGCCATTTCTTTAAACCCAAAAAGGCATAGGCTATGTGTGGAACTACTATTGCCATTCCATCATGTTCGTTCCCCCAAACTACTTGCAAAATTGTAGCAGTCCAAAGACCAGGCACAGAATTCAAAATAACAAAAATGCAGTTTTGCCAAGCTATTTTGGAATAGAGAAAACAAGCTGAGGTGAAAGAAAAAGGCCATCTCATATTGTTGAGAAGGCCTTTATACGTTCTGTCGGGACGACTAGATTCGAACTAGCGACCCCTTGCACCCCATGCAAGTGCGCTACCGGGCTGCGCTACGTCCCGAACGGGTAAAAACGGGAGCGCAAATATAGGCTCTTTCCGCTTC
>JAFDYA010000149.1 GCA_018267675.1 Bacteroidota bacterium | reverse complement strand
GAAGCAATCCAGTTCGGAATTTCTGCTGGATTGCTTCGTCGTGCCTCCTCGCAAGGACGGAAAAGGGAGCGCATAACGGCAAGAATGCTTCGGGCATAGCCCTCGCAAGGACACCAAACCCGCTCCGTCATTGCGAACCGAAGGTGAAGCAATCCAGAGAGGAGTTGTTCGGTTACTGAATTACGGAACGACCTACTGGAACGAAAGAGCGTTTAGCCCAACAATGCTTTGCGTAGTATTCTCTCCGCCCGCGATAGCAACGGAAATCCTTTGCCTTTCTCGCGCCATTCGGACAGTGCATGGGAGGCGCGGGGAAGGCAAAGATTGCAGTGTATAGCGCGAAATGGCGGCCAAAAAATATCGAAAGCCCATAGGGCTTTGCGGAAAATGCACTGCTGTCATTTCCAAGATGAAAGGATGCACCGAGTGACCTAAGGCTCAAAAAGGGGGAATCAATGAAAAAACAGGTAGCCCAATAGAATTGCGGCGACCATGCCCACAAGATCTGCAATAAGGCCAAGCGTGAGGGCGTTGCGGGTGTTTTTGACGCCTACGGAGCCGAAGTAAACAGCAAGGACATAAAAAGTAGTTTCAGTAGTGCCTTGTAGGATGGCGGCTAGTTTGCCAGGGAATGAGGCCACACCATATTGCTTCATCACATCCACCATGAGGCCTTGCGCGCCGGAGCCACTGAGCGGCTTCATAAGCATGACGGGCACTACGGGTACAAAATCGGTATTGAGTCCGCACCAAGCTGCTGCATGAGCAATGCCGGAGACGATAAAATCCATGCAACCGGACACACGAAAGACCGATATGGCGAGCAACATGCCCACCAAAAAGGGGATGATCCGGACGGCTACATTAAAGCCTTCTTTAGCACCTTCCACAAAATTTTCAAACACTTTCTGCCGCTGAATCACGCCCGCAGCAAGGAAAAGCATGATAAGACTAAGAATAAATCCGCTGCCTATTGCCCCAATGGTATTGCTCACTTGCTCCGTGCTCGCGCCGCTCGCCATGAGGTGCTGTACATACCAATAGATCCCGCCGATGAGCGCACCAAAAATGGCCAGGAAAATGAGGACAGGAAGACGAAATAGGTTGATGCGTTGATGGATGGCCACGATGGTCATACCACACACAAAGGCGATGAAGGTGGCAATGAGTGTGGGTAGAAAAATATCTGCGGCATTAAAATTGGCCACTTTTTGCTCCACTGCCATGGTCTGGCGAATAGCGATCACCGAGGTGGGCACAAGGGTGATGCCGGCAGTGTTGAGCACTAAAAACATGATTTGCGCATCTGTGGCTCGTTCCTTGTCTTCATTCAATTCCTGCAATTCGCCCATTGCTTTTAGCCCAAGTGGGGTGGCGGCATTGCCCAATCCCAGCATATTGGCGGATAGGTTCATGGTGATGCTGCCATAAGCAGGATGGCCAGGGGGCACCTTCTTGAACAGCGTGCGGAAGAGCGGCGCTACCGCACGAGACACGAAATTGATGACTCCGGCTTTCTCACCGATTTTCATCACACCGAGCCAAAGTGCCATAACCCCGGTGAGCCCGATGGAGATTTCAAAACCCGTCTTTGATGCACTAAAAATGCCGTTGAGCATATCCGTCATCATACCGGATGCGCCGGGTACAAAAATGGCTTTGAGCAGGCCAACAACGAAGCCGATAAGGAGCAGGGCAACCCAGATGTAATTGAGCATGAGTTGTGAAAATAGAATAGCAATTGTTGCCAACAAAAAATGGCTACCAAAAATTTGATAGCCATTCCTTGAAAAATTTGCGGATACTTATTTTTTAGCAGCTGTATCGGCAGGTGCATCAGCCGGAGGAGCCATAGTCGTGTCTATAGCACCACCTGTATTAGGCTCTGTAGGTGCGCCGGCACCACCACCCATGTCCATTTTGCTCCATTGAGCCAACCATTTGCCATTCACTTTCACCATTTTCAATTCTTTTGGAGAAGGATCATTGCTCACAGTGTATTCAACAGTAGCAGCTTCGCCATTTACTTTTGGTTCTTTAATGTCAATCTTCAATTTCTTGGCTTCGTCTTTCGCTGATTGCTGCACCATAGAACCCATGATACTTTCGTAAGATTCCAATTGCTTTTTAGTATCATCAGTGGCTACTTCTTTTGCCGCTGCATAATCCATATGATAAAAACCATTCAGAAACTTTTCAGCATTTGCTTTGGGGCCGCCGCCACCGCAGCTAACAAGGGTCATGGCGAGCATCATTACAGCCGCTACGGATAGGAGTACTTTCTTCATTTTTTAGTTTGTGTTTGTTAAAATGATTTATTGGGCGCAAAACTATAATTTATATTGAACTTCGCAAATCATTTTTGCGTGTTTCCGGTCGGTAATATTATCCACAGCCACATATCGGCGCGACAACACCTCCGAGGTACTGAAGTAGTTTGTATCTCTTACCGCTTCTTCTACAGACTTGTACACAAACTCTGCACAATAAAGTTTGTCATTTGTCTTCAGATCAAAGTCCATATCAAAAAGTGTTTTGGCAGCATAGTACCTACGGACAATTTGATGGAGCTGTTCTATTTGCAGTGGCGACAGCGGAAGACGGGCAATACCCAAGCGTTCGTTAGAGACCGGGGAAAAAAATTGCTTCGCTGAATCTCTTTGCAGGCGGGCATCGGGATTGTCTTCACCGCCAATACTGTGATAGACGAAGGGGTACCCATTTTCAATCATAACAATGCCGCAATGAGAGTAGGTTTTGTCTTCTTGGTTCATCCCTCGGAGCATCACACTAATCACATCAGCACCCGTGCGCAAAGCGATATCGCCATTGTGCAGCAACTTAATTGATGAATCTATGGCTTCATAATTTTTAGGATTATCTTGGCGCTTGGCATGATGGGATGTATTTGTAGGTTTTGGGTAGTGACATCCCAGTACTATTGACCCAAAAAACAACAGAAAAAAACTATAATAATGGTACTTGGTACCTACCGGCAATAGTGAAGACATGGCTTGCAAAGTTATCGTGCATAAAAAAATTATCCCGTTTCACCCAACCATTTACTCAACTAAACCGTCTTATTAGGCAGAAGCGGAAGAAAAATCTTAAAAACATAGTAAAACAACGTACTTTTAAACTTTAAAATAATTCGCCCAAATGAAACAATTCCTCCTAGCAATTGCCATGGTTGCGTTCACAGGTACTGCATCTATGGCTCAGAGTGCCCGCGCAGCACAGCTTGTCCCTTCTGATGCCACCTTGCTGGCGCAAAAGAATGAAATGATATCATTCACGAACAAAATGGAGACTGCAGTAAAAAATAAGAATACCGATAAGATTGTTGCCAATGCAAGTGAGGTATTGCGTTTGATGAAAGTGCATGTACGGGACACGCGTATGATGGCGGAAGCAAAAGGTGGTGAGGAAGGCAAAAAAATCTACAATCGGATGTTGCAATTGGAGAACCGAGTAATGTCTTACATGACCATCATTAAGGATCCAGCCAAGAACGCAGCAGAACTTGTGAGTCAAGCCAAGGTTTTCTCAAACGATTTTTAATAGTTACAGTCCCTAATAATCTGAAAAACACCGCGCCCTGCGGTGTTTTTTTATTCGATAACTATAGGGCTAAACTTAGGAGTAGAAGGCAACAGGCAAGCGCTTCCTTCAATTTTCCTTTAGTGAATGCTTTCACTATTTCCCATCAACTTTTCCCAAAGGACCGGAATACGTCGTATCCAGGATGCTTCCTTCATTTTTTCCCGAGCCTCCATGACTGGGGAGCCAAAGTAAACCTTGCCCCCTTCAATGCTAGCAGGCACGCCACTTTGCGCATACACGACAGCGCCTTTACCGATAGTCAGATCTTTGTTCACGCCAACCTGCCCCCACAGGATCACTTCATCTTCGATATGCGTCTTGCCGGCAATGCCCACTTGGGATGCAATGAGGCAATTTCTTCCAATTACTGTGCCATGCCCCACCTGGATATGATTGTCCAACTTGGTGCCGCGACCGATGATAGTGTCGCCACTTACGCCTTTGTCGATGGTGCACAATGCCCCGATTTCCACATCATTTTCAATGATCACACGGCCACAACTCTCCAACTTGTCATACTGCACTTCCCGCTCTTTCCTACGTTTAAAATAAAAAGCATCAGCACCCAGTACAGAGCCGGAGTGAATAATTACATTGTCCCCAATAGTACAGCCATCATAAATGCTGACGTTAGCATGTATGAGGCAGTTGCTACCAATTGATACATTATTCCCTACAAAACTGCCCGGCTGAATGATGGTCCCTTCACCAATCCGTGCAGTATCGGCAATCATCTTTATAGCTGGTGTAAAAGGACTAAAATGCTTCACCAGCGCTACATACGCAGAAAACGGATCTGCACAAAAGAGCAAACATTTCCCCGCCGGTGCCGGCAAATGTTTGTTGATAATAATAACAGTAGCCGCTGAATTTAAACTCTTGTCATAGTACTTTTCAAAGTCCACAAATGTGAGACTACCGGGTATCACTTTATGTATTTCGTTAAGCCCTGACACCTGCAACTCCTGATTACCGATTATTTCTGCACCAATAAAATTGGCGATCCACTGGACAGAAACGGGAGTAATTAACTGCATTGAAACTAAGTTTGTGCGAAATTATTCGTGGAAACCGGAATTGCCTTCGCTATTCCGAATTTTTTTATCAATGTCTGCATGCTACAATTATAACGGGCAACTTTTGCCCTATACCAAGCCCTCAATATTCCCAAACGACAAAGCACTGAGGTTTGGCTACGGAATTTATGAATCTATGCTCCTCATCAACGGGGAAATACGACTGGAAGAGATGCATTGGGCTCGGTTGATGGGCGGACTAAAATTACTTGAAATCCACCACCCGAAAGACTTTCAAAGCACTTTGCATGCCGAAGTGTTGCGTACTGTAAACAAAAACAAACTAGCCGATTTATGCCGGATACGTCTTCAAATCAATGCTGGGCAAGGGAGTATTCAGGACGACAACTTTAGCGCAAACTACCTGATTGAATGCATGGATTTGGAACGAACAGTATTCGAATTCAATTCAGTGGGTTGGAACATGGGAATTAGCAGTTACCGAAAACAAATCAATTCCTTTGCACACCTCAAAACTGCTTCAGGGCTTCAATTTGCCCTTGCAGCACGAGAAGCAAAAAAGCTGGGATGGGACGATGCGCTCATTCTAAATGAAGCCGATCAAGTGGTAGAAAGCTGTATCGCAAATATCTACTGGATTAAAGACAGCGTGATCTACACCCCCTCACTTGCCTCCGGCTGCGTCACTGGTGTAATCCGGCGCTATCTTATTGAACGGCTCCCGAAGATGGGCTTTGAATGCAAGTTTGTACTGGGGACAGTGAAAGATTTGGAACAAGCAGATGAACTATTCCTAACAAATGCCATCCGAAGCATTATCCCGATATCCCGATTTCAAAACAAGCAGTACAACACACGCCTTTCGAAAGAAATCCACGCTCAATTATTTGCCTGAGCCTTACCCACAGAGTTTTCCAGAGAAAAGCTAGGGAACTTAATCCACAGATACTTTGCATTAATTTACCTTCGCGGCCATGAGCGAAGTACGTGTGCGTTTTGCACCCTCCCCGACTGGCGGCCTGCATATTGGCGGACTAAGAACTGTCTTGTACAACTATCTTTTTGCCAAACAACACCAAGGCACTTTTGTGCTCCGGATTGAAGATACCGACCAGACACGATATGTAGAAGGCGCTGAGGAATATATCCATAAATGCCTTGAATGGTGCGGGCTCCAAGCTGATGAGAGCGCCTTGCAGGGCGGTCCCTTCGGCCCCTATCGCCAAAGCGAACGGAAAGAAATGTACCGACAGTATGCCGAACAATTGGTAGCAACAGGTCATGCTTATTACGCCTTTGACACGCCGGAGGAACTCATGAAGATGCGAGAAGATTTTAAGACCTCCGACAACCCTTCGCCACAGTATGGGCTTGCGACTAGGAATCGCATGAAAAACTCCCTATCCCTTAGTCCCGAAGAGACGAAACACCTGTTGGCAAGTGGTGTAGCGCACGTGATCCGGATAAAAATGGGCAATGAGGAGAAAATTTCCTTCAACGATATGATCCGTGGTGAGGTTCATTTTGACACACGGCTTGTGGATGACAAGGTATTGCTCAAAGCGGATGGCATGCCGACCTACCACCTTGCAGTTGTTGTGGACGACTACCTCATGAAGATCACTCATGCCTTCCGTGGGGAAGAATGGCTACCCTCTGCGCCGGTTCATCTATTGCTCTGGAAATACCTGGGCTGGTCCGACAACATGCCGCGTTATGCACACCTCCCTTTGATTCTTGGCTCAGACGGCAGCAAGCTGAGTAAGCGACATGGTAGCAAATATGGCTTCCCAATCTTTGCCATGAACTGGACCAATCCTAAAACAGGTGAAAAAGAAGCAGGATTTGCAGAGCGCGGCTTTTTACCCGCTGCATTGCTCAATGTCCTTGCTTTGTTAGGCTGGAATGATGGTACGGAACAAGAACTATTTTCACTGGACGAATTGATTCAAAAATTTGACCTGAGCCGTGTGAGCCATAGTGGTGCCGTATTTGATTTTGAAAAGGCAAAATGGTTCAACCATCAATATTTGCAAATGGGCAGTGCAGCAGCACTTGTTCCGCAAGTGAAACCGTTTTTTGAAGCAAATGGAATCATACCCGATGATGCCTACCTCAGCACAGTAATCGGCCTAATTCGGGAACGCTGTCACCTACTTCCGGACTTTGTGGATCAGGGACACTTTTTCTTTGTAGCACCAATGGAAATTGACCGGGAAAGCCTTCTGAAAAAATGGAAACCGGAACATGCACGATTTTTTGAACAACTAGCTACCCATTGGTCCACTGCGGAAAACAATGGTACCGCTACAGAGCTGGAACAAAATTTTGAAATGATGGCTACCGAGCAAGGACTAAAGAAAGGGGAACTCATGTTGCCACTGCGGATCATGCTCGTTGGTGGGAAATTTGGCCCGGGCGTGTTTGATATCGTCCAGACGATTGGCACTGTGGAAGCAGCAAACAGAATCCTTGCTACCTTGAAAGGACTCTAGTTAGCCTTAGAGAAAATACGCTCCATTCCGGCAGCCTTCAAGCGCGTCTCTTCCCATTCCTGCGTGGCAACACTACCCCATGTTATCGCACCGCCGGTTTGATAGGATAGATACGCGTTCACTTCATTATAGAACAAGGAACGAATAATGACGTTAAAGTCGAAATCGCCATTCGGAGCCACATAGCCCACGGAACCGCTAAATAGCTCTCGCCGTACTAGCTCATACTCTTCTATGAGTTGCATGACCCGATGCTTCGGTGCTCCCGTCATTGAACCCATTGGAAATGTTGCGGACAGAATCGCGTCTAAGCCCACACCCTCCCGAAGATGCCCACTTACGGTTGATACCATCTGATGAACAGTTGGGAAGCTGTACACCCCAAACAATTCATCAACAGTGACGGTGCCCGGCTCGGATACCCGAGCAAGATCATTGCGCACCAAATCAACAATCATCACATTTTCGGCTCGTTCCTTTTCGTTGGCGACTAGCGCTGCTTTCAGCCGTTCATCTTCGGCATTATCGCTACTCCGCGCAGCAGTCCCTTTAATGGGTTGTGATACAATTTTGCTTCCCATCCTTGTCAAAAAACGCTCCGGTGAAGAGCACATCAGGAACAAGCTTTTCAAGCGATAAAATGCAGAAAATGGCGCCGGCGACGTTTCACTTAATTTTCGAAAGACTTGATGGGGGTTGATGTGTGTCCCTTTAGCATAATGTTCATTACAAAAATTGATCTCGTAGCAATCTCCTTCTTTGATGTGTTGTTTGAGCAACGCAATTCGTTCCAAATACTCATCTTGCTGCATCCGCGATTGAAAGTGCAATTCGGGTAGCGCTTGTGGGCTGGGAACTTGGACACTCAAAATTGCTTTAGCGATAGCGGCAGCATCTTGCTCTATACTTTCTACACGAAGTACTGTACTGTTCCGCGCAATAGACACGACTACTTCAGGAACAAAAAAGGAAATGGGACGAAAACCAAAGTTGATCCGCTTGGATGATTGCAACGAAGGTTCAAAAACATCCTTTAGTTCATAGCCTAAATGCCCAAAAACCCAATCTTGCTTCTTTCCTACAAATTCTTGAACCGACAGGAGCGTATTCCGATCCTCACCGGAAAAAACACGGACAGCACCAGCGCCTAGCAAACATTCATAACGCCCATAATTATCCGGATACTCTCGACTATCCAAATAAAGGCAGGTAGAAAAAGACGATGCCCAAGTCAAGACTTGCAGCTTCAACTGTGCCAGTTGTTCTCCGGGAAATGGAAGCTCAATAATATCGCGTGCCATAAGGAACGCAATTTATCTAAAAATCGTCATCATCATCGCCAAAGGAGTCATCATCAAACCCTTCTAGACCAAAATCATCAAAATCATCATCGTCATTGATCTTAGACTTACCTTTTGAAGATTTGCTTTTTGACGGGGCGCTGCTTTTACTCTTGGACTTCGGTAGGTCAAACTCTGCAAAATCCTTGTCCATTTTGTAGGCATCGTCGTCATTAAGCTCAAAGTCTTCGTCGGCAAAGTCGTCAGTCTCTTTTACTTCCTCTTCAAAGTCATCATCATCATCGTCATCATCATCCACCTTTTTGGATTTTGGCGATGCCTTTTTCACTGCTTTAGCTTTGGGAGTCTTTGCTGCTTTTTTCTCTAACTCTTCATCATTAAGCTCATCGCTGTCTGTTGCTTTTGCTTTCTTAGTTGCCTTGGAAGCCTTAGCTACTGCGGGTTTTGCCTTATCAGGCGTTGTTGATTTTTTACTGGAGCTTGTTTTCATCTTCTCAAAAATTTGCGAAAGAATATCGTGTTGATGTCAGTGCCAAATTTCAGGACTTTACTCAAATAGACAAATCTTTTTTAGCTG
>JAFDYA010000148.1 GCA_018267675.1 Bacteroidota bacterium | reverse complement strand
GGATTGCAGCCGAGATCATCGGTGGGCACCAAGTACACTCCGGGTAGGCTGGCGGCTACCGAATCAATTCCCGCATTGACTACATCCTTAAAGGGGAGGTGCTGAAAGGAGGGCAACGCTCCACTAAATACCGGCATTGTCGGTGCCTCAAAATCTCCGCGCATTTTTATTAAGAATTCCGCCAGTTGTCTTGCATAGCTTTTGCTCCTTAAATCCAGAGCATCTTCCTCCCCCTGCAACCAAAGCAATCCTGCCAAATGCCCCTTCGCTGTACCCATTTTCACCAGTTGCACCAAGTGAGCATAGATATGTTGATGCTGCACCAACGAATCGCCCAACCATTGTGCAATAGCACTGCTACCCACAGCACAGGGTAGTAACGCCACGCGGGCGTTTATTGGGAGTGCGGGCAAGAGATGTTGCGCAAACGATAGACCACAGTCAAGCCCTTGCCCTCCGGGATGATCTTGATGCAAGGGTTCTTGAGCGAGTACGAATTGCCCTAGGGTATCCAGTACGAGTATACGGGAGTTGGTGTTCGTATCTTCCGGACCGATGATGCCCCGACCTGCCATATTGCTTTGGCCAGCCATGATATAGAGTTGTAGGGTGTCCTTGCCGGAGGCCAGTACTTCGGTCGGCATTGATCGGCAGCCTGGGAGCAGCAACACGAGCAGCAGCAAAAACAAAATTCTAAATGACCATAGCATATTCAGTACTCAATTCACACGAAGCGTTTGCTGAGTTGTTGCGTGGAAATGCTACTTCGTGGCTGCCGCAACAATTCAAACCTCACAATTCGCGATGTATTGTTCCAATCCATGCTACACTGTATTATTCTATTCCGCTACATTTTCTAGCACTCCGTGTTTGTTTTAAACGGAAATTGAAGCCAAGGTAGTATATAGGCCTCCAATGTAGTGCGACGGAGGTCATTAGCCGTGCAGAGGCTTGGGCAATTGCGGCCTCGGCTGCGCAAGGGATTGCAACGGAAATCCTTTTTGCTTTGCCCTTAGGCAAGCAAAAAGATTGGAGTGGAAAGCCCGACCCACATGCGGCCTCGGCTCCGCCGAGGCCGCATGTGGGATGCGCCAAAAAAAAGTTAACAGATATTACCTGCCACTAGCAATTGGTATGAGGTCAGTAGCAGGACAGCGCATCGAACTCAATCTTGCAATTTTATAATTGTTGAAAGGGCATTACGAAGCAAGTCGCCATCCACCTCTCAAGTCTAAAGAAAAAGGGTGCCTCAAACAATTGAGACACCCCCACAAATTAGCCGAAGCCAATAAAATCTATTTTTGGTTGTGATTCTTCTTACAAAAGAATTATTCAACAATGAATTTACCTTTCATCATAGCCCAATGGCCGGGGAAGGTGCACAAATAATCATACGTGCCTTTTGCTGGTGCGGTGAACGTAATTTCTGTAGACTCGCCACCGCCAATAGTCTTAGTATGGGCAATGATGTCTGCAGCTTTGTCTTTTGGAATATAGTCGTTGTCCTTTGCGGCATTTGCGGCTTGTGCAAACGCGCTCAAATCAACGCCCTGCGCCAGGAGTACGAAATTATGACCCATAGCGTCGGCAGCCATTTTACCGGTATGATGTAAGGTTAGCTTCACAGTTTGGCCTTCCTTTACTTTGATTTCGGTAAGGTCATACTTCATGTCATCACCACCATTGAGCGTCACATCAGCGGTGCCTGTAGCGGCAGGTGCAGGAGCAGCAGGAGCAGGAGCTTCGGCAGGTGCTTCGGTAGCAGCAGGTGTCTCCGTGCTTGTGGAAGAAGGGTTGCCGCAAGCAGCAAACAAGAAGGTGGCCGCAGCCATTGCCAAGATTGTTTTTTTCATTTTTTCTGGTTTAAATAATTAATGGTTAATTTGTTACAAATAAATTTATTCTTCCCAATTCCAATAGTAGGTTTTGGAATTGCAAAATTACGTAGTGCACCTGAGTCCATTTCTAGGAAAATGTTATTTCAAGGACAAAAAGGTCTTTTACTGACGAGTATCACCGAAAATGAGGGTATCAATAGGGCTTGTGCAGGGCAGGGGATCAACTAAGACTCGAATTTGGATAGAAGCAAGGTGCATTTTCATCACATTCAGTAAAAACATTAACATCAAAATGATTTGCCGTATTCGGACTTGACTTAAATAGTTTGTTTACTTTTGAACGTTTTCGCAAACAAGGAACGCCCACTTGCGCATGGAGGTAATAGAAGCAGGCCCGCTATTAGCCGGTATCAATTCGCCGGATGATTTAAAGAAAATACCATTGGAACAACTCCCTCAGGTTGCTGCCGAGCTCCGGCAGTACATTATTGATGTGGTGAGTGTGTATGGTGGTCATTTTGGTGCCAGCTTAGGTGTCGTAGAACTTACGGTAGCCTTACATTGGGCGCTCAACACGCCGGATGATCAGCTTGTATGGGATGTGGGTCATCAGGCATATGGCCACAAGATCCTTACCGGGCGCAGGGATCAGTTTTTTACCAATCGGAAGTATGGTGGGCTTTCCGGCTTCCCCAAGCGAAGCGAAAGTGAGTATGATGCATTTGGGGTCGGTCATTCTTCCACCTCCATATCCGCTGCTTTAGGCATGGCGATGGCATCGCAGCTCAAGGGAGATTCGAAACGCCAACATGTAGCGGTGATTGGTGATGGCGCTATGACGGCAGGTCTTGCCTTTGAGGCACTCAACCATGCTGGGGTAAGTGGCAGCAACCTCACCGTCATTCTAAACGACAACAATATGAGCATCGACCCCAATGTTGGTGCCTTAAAAGAATACCTTACGGATATTACCACATCCAAGACTTGGAATAATCTTCGAGATGACTTGTGGAAAATACTAGGAAAATTACCCAATCCGCGTTTTCATCGGAAAATGGCGGGTAGGCTGGAAGCCTCTTTAAAAGGGATGGTTAGTGGCTCCTCAAACTTGTTTGAGTCTTTAGGGATGCGCTATTTTGGCCCGATCGATGGTCATAATGTGATCAAGCTAGCAGAAACGATCAAGGATTTGGGCAAAATACCCGGTCCCAAATTGCTACATATTAAGACTGTAAAAGGCAAGGGCTATGCACTTGCTGAAAAAGACCAAACCCTTTGGCACGCACCGGGCACCTTTGATAAGATCACAGGTATAATCAATAAAAAAGTACCGACACAGCCTGAGCCACCAAAATATCAAGACGTATTTGGCAAGAGCATCATAGAGCTGGCGGAGCAAAATCCGTTGGTGATGGGCGTGACACCGGCTATGCCAAGTGGATGCTCACTCAAATACATGATGGAAGCGATGCCGGATCGGGCTATAGATGTGGGCATTGCAGAGCAACATGCCGTCACGCTTTCCGCCGGCCTAGCCACCCAGGGCATGAAAGTGTTTTGCAACATCTATTCCAGCTTCATGCAGCGGGCCTATGATATGGTGATCCATGATGTAGCGATTCAAAAACTACCGGTTATTTTCTGTTTAGACCGTGGCGGATTGGTGGGTGATGACGGCCCGACACATCATGGTGCCTACGACTTGGCATTTATGCGCTGTGTCCCCAATCTTGTGGTAAGTGCTCCCATGAACGAACATGAGCTCCGCAACTTGATGTACACGGCACAACTCCCGGAAACGGATGTACCCTTCTCGATACGGTATCCACGTGGACAAGGTGTGTTGCCGGATTGGCGCAGTCCATTCGAAAAGATAGAAATTGGCACCGGTCGGGAAATCATAGCGGGCCAAGATATTGCCATCCTGAGCATTGGCCATGTTGGGAATTTTGCGCAGGCTGCTTGTACGGAATTAAACGCTTCGGGTATCGACTGTGCTTTGTACGATATGCGTTTTGTGAAGCCGCTGGACGAGTCACTCCTGCACGAAATTGCTCGAAAATTCAGCAAAATCATCACTGTGGAAGATGGGACGATCAAGGGTGGGTTTGGCTCCGCAGTATTAGAATTTTTTGCCGAAAACCATTACCAAATGGAGGTGCAGATTTTGGGTATTCCTGATCGCATTATTGAGCATGGTAAGCCTGAAGAATTGCATCACGAGTGTGGTTTTGACAAAGAGGGCATCATCCAAGCGGTACGTATAGCACTTGGTAAAGACAACAAGACTGCCGAACTACCCACACTGATGCAGCAGCATTTGTCGGACAACTAATCTTCGAGATCTTGTTGTTTATCCTTCTTGCTTTTGGTAGGGTTTCCCCCGATGACGAGTACGATTTCGCCTTTTGCCGGACTGGCGGTGTAGTGAGCTAAAAGTTGTGCCAAAGCTCCTGTCCGAGTCTCTTCAAATAGTTTGGTCAGTTCGCGACACACGGCAGCTGGCCGGTCTGCCCCAAAATGTTGCACCAATTCTGCCAAAGTCTTATTGAGCCGATGTGGGGACTCATAAAGTAGAATAGTTCGGTGTTCCAAACTGAGCCGATTTAGGGCAGTTTGCCTTCCCTTTTTTACGGGCAAAAATCCTTCGAATACAAAGGCATCTGCCGGCAATCCTGACTGCACCAATGCTGGCACAAAGGCCGTAGCACCGGGTAGGCACTCCACGGGTATTCCTTCCTTCACACATTCCCGCACGAGCAAAAATCCCGGGTCAGAAATTCCGGGAGTACCGGCATCCGTAATCATAGCCAACGTCTCCCCGCCTTGTAGCCGGCCTATGACCTGCTGCAAGACCTTATGCTCATTATGTAAATGGAACGCGCTTAGTGGCTTTTGGATACCATAATGCTTTAGCAAGATACCACTGGTACGGGTATCTTCACAGAGTAAGCCATCCGCCGATTGCAATACGGAAACCGCGCGATAGGTGATATCGCCAAGGTTGCCGATAGGAGAGGGCACAAGAAAGAGCTTTCCACCGGAATTGGACTGCAATTGATGTTCCTTCATCCGGGCAACATTTAATTACGCTCCAGCAGAAAGTTGGATGCTAAAGGATTCCATCACCGGATTCGCCAGCAATTTTTTGCAGGACTCCTGTGCTAGTGCTTGTGCAGTTGCTTCGTCCGGAGCTTCGATTTGAAGTATAATATGCTTTCCAATCCGCACATCCTGAATGCCGGTAATCCCCAAATTATGTAAGCTGCCGGACACTGCTTTGCCCTGTGGATCCAATAATTCTTTGAGCGGCATTACGGTAATGTTGGCTATATATTTCATGAGTACTTCAGTGAATTTTTTATTAAATAAGCAGGAATAAGGTTTACAAACTCAATTGGCGGCAACCTCTGTGTTTTCCTCTTGCTTTTGTGGTACAAAACTAAGCGCAATGTAAAGGAGAAATGCTAAAGGAATAGTGTTGAACTTAATTATTGGAATGGCGATTAAGGATACCAAAACAAGGACTATTTGTGGCCAGAGTGCCGCAATTTTCATCTTCTTTCCAGGGAGTAATTTTAAAAAGCGGATGTCTGAAACCATCAAATAGCACAATAAGGCAATGAGGCCATATAATGCCCAGCGGGAACCAAAAAGCCAAGCCGTCCAACCAGCAGGTGCATCCCAATTGATCAGTGCAAACGAGGCTATAAGCATACCTACAGCCGGAACAGGCATCCCTTTGAAGCCGGTACCGGTATTGGGTGTCACATTGAAACGAGCTAAGCGCAAGGCAGCAAAAACGGCAATCAAAAACGCAGGTGCCATAGCAATAAGGCTCACATCGGTGACATTGGGCTCTCGGGAAACGCAATCCCAGAGCAGCTTGTAAAGGATTGCTGCCGGAGCAACACCAAACGACACGACATCAGCCAAAGAATCTAAATCGGCACCAATTGGTGAAAAAACTTTGAGCGCTCGCGCCGCAAAACCATCCAATAAGTCGAAAAGCGCCGCAAGGAAAATGAGCAAACCACCAACTTGTAATTGTTGTACACCCTGCGCCCAAGAATAGGTAACATCCGGCATACCATTGTCCGGATTCTGAAATAAAAAAGGTTGTGCATTCAGGATATACACTAAGGCGAGGCATCCGCAAAAGAGATTGGCCAGTGTAAGTAGATTCGGGAGATGCCTCATGGCGCAAATGTAAAGCAGAGATCCGCAGCTTGCGTGGTAGCGACTTGAATAATTGGTGGCAGTTTTAAAAAAGACTTTACCAGCCTGCATGTTTGAAAACAATTGACTGCAACGAAACAGGATGTGCAATCGGTTCATTTTTGTTTTGTGGCGAGAATTCCGTGTAGTCGGTAGTATCGTCAGAATTGGAGCACTCACATTGCAACAAAATTACTGCAAATCTATTATCAACTGTATCTTAATAATAAATACATTACTAAATTAGCATTTATCTGAAATGCTGTATCTTCACCGACAAATTTAAGCCATTTACCTTTTGGGGTTGCTGTTACAAATGGACTGAGCTTCGGTCAACTATTACACATTACTTACAATAAAGAATTTACGCTATGAAAATTGGGCTTTTTGGATTCGGTAAAACAGGACGGGCAGTTGCCGCTGTAATTTTAAGTAATCCATCCTTTAGTTTGGAGTGGGTGCTGCGGCGCAAGCCTTTGTTAGAAAATCGGGAGGTAGCAGAATATTTAGGTATTGAATCTTCGGATCCTGGGAAGATATACGCAACGGAACATATCGAATTTGCAAGCTTCCTAGCGGAACATCCAGTAGATATCCTCATTGATTTTTCATCGGCATCAGGCGTTCATCATTATGGTGCGGAGGCGGCAGCACGGGGCATAAAAATCATTTCTGCCATATCGCACTATGGTACCGAGGAACAAAAGCTTTTAACAGAGCTAGCCAAGCAAACGGTGGTCTTTTGGAGTCCCAACATTACCCTTGGTGTCAATTATCTCCTTTTTGCTGCCAAATTCCTAAAGAAAATTGCCCCTTGGGTGGACATAGAAATTGTTGAAGAACATTTTAAAGAAAAGAAGGGCGTGTCCGGTACTGCAATTAAGATTGCCGAAGTTTTAGACCTTCAGGAATCAGATGTCAACTCCGTCCGTGCCGGTGGTATTGTGGGCAAACATGAATTGATCTTTGGCTTTCCTAATCAGACTGTCCGGCTCATTCATGAGTCAATCTCTCGGGAAGCCTTTGGCACTGGTGTCTTATTTGTTGCTGAACAGTTGGCCAAAAAAGAGGCAGGCCAATTCTCCTTTGAAGAGATCTTACTGCCCTATTTCACTACAAACTAAACAACGAACAAAGCACCGATTGACACGCCCTGATTGGTGCAATCATTGATCAAACATGCTTAAAATAGACGCCCCCACCGCGTTGCGGTGGGGGCGATAATTTTTCAATTAGCCAGTATGAAGTACTAGCCTACTGCTACGCGACGGAATTCCGTAACGCCCAACTTGCCATCTACAGACTTGAGATATGCTTCTACGCTCATACCGCCGTCCTTAACGAAAGGCTGTGCCATGAGGGTATTTTCTTTGAAGAAAGCATTCAGTTTACCTTCTGCCACCTTCGCCAGCATTTCCTGTGGCTTACCCGCCATTTTCGGATCATTGCTCATTTGCTCCATCACTAAGGCGCGCTCCCGCTCTACCACGTGAGGCTCAATGCTGTCATGATTAAGACCCAATGGGTTCATAGCGGCAATCTGCATGGCCACGTCCTTGCCAGCGGCGTTTACGTGATCTCCCTTCGCGTTGTTCATGCCGACCAATACTCCAATGCGGTAGTTGCCGTGGATATAAGCGACCACAGTATCCGCGCTCACTTGCTCATAAGTAGTGATGTCGATCTTCTCACCGATCTTAGCTACCATTTCCAAGAGCTTATCTGCAACAGTTGCGCCGCCCATTGGTAAGGCTTTTAAAGCCGCAATGTCAGTAGGCATATTTTGCTCCGCGATAGATGCGATATCATTTGCAAACTGAATGAACTCTTCGTTTTTACTTACGAAGTCAGTCTCTGATGAGATCTGAACGATGATCCCGAAATTGCCATCAGGGTTGCTCCGTGCAATAACTACACCTTCTTTCGCCTCACGATCACTACGGTTGGCAGCTACCTTTTGGCCTTTAAGGCGGAGGTAATCAATTGCTTTTTCAAAATCACCTTCGCTTTCTACTAAAGCCTTGCGGCAGTCCATCATACCCGCGCCGGTTTGTTGGCGGAGTTTATTCACATCAGCGGCTGTAATGTTTACGCTCATTTTATTTATTTTAAAGAGATTGGTTTCCTAAATTGAGGCGCGAAATTCGGATATTTTTTTCAAGTAGCCAAAAGC
>JAFDYA010000147.1 GCA_018267675.1 Bacteroidota bacterium | reverse complement strand
GGAAATAAAACACATCTACTGGTTCGCATACTTCAACCTTGACGAACCAAGTGTGCGCTACAGGGCAAAGTTTCCATTGAAACAACTCAAGGAGAAACACGGCATCACTTTCTCAATCGTTTATCCAGGTTACGACTTTAAAAACTTAAGCAACTTCATTCTGACATTTTTCTCTGTGCTGCTTTTCAGGAAGAGCAACTCGCTAATTGTGTTTCAGAAAATTCACACAAATGGTATTTATGCGACAGCTTTAAAAGTGCTTTTGTTTTTTAGACCACAGCACACTCTATACGACATTGACGATGCAGAGCATACAAGGCGACCTACACAGACAATTCACCATTTTATGAAATGGTGTTCCGCTTGTTCGGCAGGGAGCAAATCGCTTGTGGACTACATTAGGCCATTCAATCAAAATGTTTTCTTGTTGACTTCACCAGTAATTGATCACGGCTTAACGAAGGCAGCATTAGAAAAAATCATGACCGTTGGCTGGATTGGCTATTACGGTGCTCACCGACAAAGTTTGACTGAATTATTCTTTCCAGCACTTTACGACATAGACTTTCCGCTAAAACTCAAACTGTTGGGTGTTTCGAACAATGTAGAGGAGCAAGAGATTAAATCATTCTTCAAGCACAACAAAAACATTTCAGTTGAAACGCCACTTGGCTTGGACTGGCTTAATGAACATTCCATTTATGAAACAATCGCAACATTTGACATTGGCGTTTCACCACTTTTGGACACCGAGTTCAATCGCGGGAAATCTGCTTTCAAACTAAAGCAATGCTTGTCATGTGGTGTTCCAGTATTAGGTAGCAGTGTAGGAGAAAACAAAACTTTTCTTCAAGACGGTGTAAACGGCTATTTGTGCGACAACCCCAACGAGTATTTTCAAAAACTGACTTCACTAAAAAGTTCACAGAACGGGAGCTACACAAAACTTAGCGTAAACGCAAAAAAAACTTTCCCTACATTTAGCATTGACAATTACTGTTCAACATTTATAGACTATTTCAAACAATGACTGACTTTTGGACTGAAAATAAACCACCGCTAACATAAAGACGAATAGCAAAAAGCCCCAGTAATGCAAAAGCCCTAAGCCTTGGCACAGGGCTTTTGCTATTCGTTGATCAGCCTTGTTGTCAGGACTTTTTCGTGTCCAATTTTGGAAGTTCTGTGCCAATTTATTCTGCAATTCTCAACCAAAACGATCCTCCATGCCGTTCTACGCCGTGCAGGTTTTCATGTGCCCAAATCGGTTCAATCTGTGCCGACAACTCTTTGTCTTCAAAAATGAAATAATTGGGTAACAGGGGCCGGTACTTCCGAGGATTAGCTAAGAGATACATCGCCAAACCATATTGCTCCGAATAAAACCGATCACACATGAATTGAGGATAGTCGTAGGGCAAATAAACATCGTGAATATGTAGGATGACTCCTTTTTTCAACCGAGGTAGAATCTCTAGGAAGAATACCATCGCGTCAGAATTAGGCAATATCCGATGAGAGTTATCTACAAAAAGGATATCATTAGCTTCTAAACAATCCAGCAAACTCAAGTCTATTTTTTCAAAAGGCTCACGAATAATTTTTGAGGCCAAATTATCCATTTCTACCCGGGGCATTGGGTCAATTGAAATCAGTTCCAGTTCCTTATTGTGCTCCGTCTTGGCTTTATAAGCCACTTTAGTAGAGTTTCCCGAGCCGATTTCAATATACCGTTTTGGCTGAAATTCGGCTATCATGGTGTAAATACCAATGATGTCCAATCCCGGCAAGAAGCCATTATTCCAGCAAGGATGCTTGGGATTTTGTTCGTGCTTTTGGTCTTGAATTGTCCAGATGTCCTCCTTAAGCGCCAATGCTTTGTCCAACAAAGCCTGATACTCCGCTCTGTGCTCGTTGATAATATCGTACAACCCTTGATGCGGTGGCAGGCCATGACCATAGCGGGGTTGCAAATTGACTTTATACTCTAAGAAAAGGTTCTGAAACTTCGGACTTAAGTACCGATAGAGGGAATGAAGCATCGAGCTGCAAATTAACTGTATTTGCGATTCATTTCTTTGCCTAAAATAGAAAGAGCGAAGTGTTGAACGTGTATTTCCCTCCCTAACCTGCGCGTTTCAGGGCACAGCATTATCGTTTCAACCCTGGTTCCGTTTGCTAAGGTTTAATCCTCAATAAACCCAAAAACTGCATTGGACTCGTAACTTCGATGATTGCAAAATATACTTTGGCTTTTTCAGCTATTAAGCCGGTAAGGCCTTGAATTGCCCAGGTTCAAATAAGCTCAAGAAAATTAGGATTCAGAGCAGGATCAAAAATCTGCAGGAAATCGATTCGACTTGAGGGAAAGTTGCAGTAGCCATAACCCAAATATTCCGGCGACCAAGGAACTAAGCAAAATACTGAGCTTGGTATTGTCAATGATCGCGGGCTGAGTATAGGCGAGCAAGGTAACAAAAATGGACATCGTAAACCCGATGCCCGCCAAAAGGCCGGTTGCTGCAATATTGAACCAGTTCAGCTCTGCGGGGATTCGGCACACTTTAGCTTTATGCGCTAAAAACGCAAATAGGAATATGCCAATTGGCTTACCTAACACCAAACCTAATGCAACTCCCAGAGTATAATGATCGGTAAGGGATAAAAACGAATCCCGACTCAATGGGATCGCTGTATTAGCCAAAGCAAAAAGAGGAAGAATAATAAAGGCAACCGGCTTGTGCAAAAAATGCTGTAGCCGATCGGATAGGGAATGTGCTCTACCGCGTCCAAAAGGAATAGCAAATGCCAGCAAAACACCGGTAATCGTCGCGTGTACTCCTGAGTGCAACATAAAATACCACATCACAACGCCGCCAAGTAGGTAGGGAAGAAAATAATAAACCCTGAACTTACCCAGTAAAAATAATAGCAACCAAATCCCTAGGGCAATGATCAGATTGGTCCAGGCTATGGCTTGGGTATAGAAAATGGCGATGATCAAAATAGCCCCCAGATCATCAATCACTGCAAGGGCGGTCAAAAACACTTTGAGGGATGCCGGTACCCGTTTCCCCAGTAAGGACAAAACGCCCAAAGCAAATGCAATATCAGTGGACATGGGGATGCCCGCGCCGGACTGTGTGCTGGTACCGAAATTGAATAGCAAAAACAAAGCAGCCGGGATGAGCATACCGCCAAGTGCAGCAAAGAATGGGAAAAGTGCTTCTGTGAAATTGGATAGTTCGCCGATATACACTTCGCGCTCCAATTCCAGGCCAATGAGCAAAAAGAAAATGGTCATTAAGCCATCATTAATCCAGTGTGCCACCGAGCTCCCTCCGATTGATTGTTGCCAGAACTCCTGGTACCGGGCACCCAAGCTCCCATTGGCTAAAATCAAAGAAAGAATCGTACAGGCGATCAAGACTATCCCTCCGGCTTTCTCGCTCTTGAAAAAAGATTTGAAGATTCTTGTGGTGCGCATGTCAGAGGGGGGCAGCAGTCAGTACTAGGCGAAAATGGATACCAGTTGCCGCCAATCACCTACAGCCCAGATGTTCATTCCTTTTCCCAAAAATAGCTACTACAGAATGATTCAAATCAAGATTCTCGCGAACACAGCTCTGGAGAATATTTGCTCCTATCAATCTGTTTTGTTCAGATATTGCAATGGGCAATGCCGCAAAGTCTTGAATTCACTAACTAGAAGACTGTAAGTAAAATAAGAATAGCTCAATCGAACCCAGACAAAACAGTAGCCG
>JAFDYA010000146.1 GCA_018267675.1 Bacteroidota bacterium | reverse complement strand
TACTAAGGATTTGATTTCTTCTGCTTTCTTAATTGATACTTCTTTAAACAGATCTTTTACGTAGCCCATAGTTGGAAAATGCTTTGATTTTTTTTAAAACCTGCCAAAGGTAAGGAAAGCACCTTCTGTTCCTTAGTTTTTTTGAAATGCTACTATAGGTATCTTTTAAACCTGCATCATTCCTATTTTTGAAGCTCATGAAACTGGAGCTTGTACAAAGTGACGCAGAGAAGCGCATCTTTCTTGATTTAGCTAAAGAAATTTATGCCCATGATCCTAATTGGATTCGCCCCTTAGACAAGGATATAGAAGCGGTATTTGACCCAAAAAAGAATAAGTTGTTTAAGACCGGTGCCTGTTCCCGCTGGGTGTTGTACAATGATAGCGGCGTGGCAATCGGTCGTGTTGCCGCTTTTGTAAATAAACAATACAAGGAAGCACAACCTACCGGTGGTATTGGCTTTTTTGAATGTATCCAGGATTTTGATGCGGCTAAATTTATGTTTGACCATTGCAAAGCATGGTTACAAGAACGGGGAATGGAAGCAATGGATGGGCCGATCAATTTTGGCGAACGCTTGTCTTGGTGGGGTTTGCTTACGGAGGGTTTTTATGAGCCGCTCTATCAAATGAATTATAATCCGCCTTACTACAAAGAGCTATTTGAGCGCTACGGATTCCAACTTTATTTTAATCAAATCTGCTTTGGTAGAGATGTGCAGGGTGCGGTGCCTGCTAAGTTCGAAGAGCGCCACGGAAAGCTAAGTTTGGACAAAAATTTCAGGGTTCGCTCCATCAAAAAAAGTGAGCTGGATAAATTTGCGAAAGACTTTGCCTATGTCTATAACAAAGCCTGGGCTGGGCATGGTGGCGGCAAGCAAATTGAGGAGCGGGTTGCACTCAAAATGTTTAACAACATGAAGCCGGTAATAGATGAATCCATTACTTGGTTTGCCTATTATAAAGACGAGCCAATAGCAATCTGGGTCAATCTTCCCGATCTGAACCAATGGTTTAAACACCTAAAGGGAAAGTTCGGTTGGATGCAGAAATTGAAGTTTCTCTATTTGAAAAAGTTTGGAAAATGTGACCGTTTTGTGGGTTTGGTTTTTGGAATCATTCCAGAATTTCAGGGGCAAGGTGTTGATGCCTACCTCGTATTTGAGGCGGCAAAGACGATACAAGCAACAAAGAAGTACCGGAATTATGAAATGCAGTGGATTGGGGATTTCAACCCGAAAATGATCAATATTGCAGCAACGCTAGATGCTAAGCCTAGCCGTAATCTGGTGACGTACCGATATCTATTTGACCGAAGTAAAGAATTTGTCCGGCATCCGATTTTGAAATAAGGCAAACCAAAAATTGCTTAATGGACAATCTGGAATTTCTGAATACTCGCAACGCCGCCATCAGCAATGATTTGAAGCAAATACAGGCCAATGGGGAGCTGCTCCGTGGCAATTGTAAATTTGCGATTTTGGAAAGGTTGGGAGCTGACAAGTCGTCCTGTAAAATCGTACAGTGCATAGTGCCCCTCGGTAGCAACTGGCAAGTTTATCTTTATAGATTTATCTGCGGGATTTGGTGAAATCACGGCATTAGCAAGCGCAAATGTAGGAGTCTTTGTTGCTGCGGGTGGGAGCAGGAATTGTGCCACTACTGGGTAATGATCGGAAGTATTTGCCCAGGTATAGGATTTAAAAATCCGCACTGAATTGGGGACATAATTTGGTTTCAACTCATCACTGATGATCATGTGGTCGATCATATTGCTATAGCCAATGAAAGAACCGATATTTTTAAGAGAAAAGGGAAGTGTGATTGCTTCGTATCGTTGGGTGTCTTGCAACCAATAGGCATAGGTGCTTTTGGTGCCGTTAGTACATATTGTTGTATCAAGGTCATCATTGAAGTCGCCCAATACAATCAAACGATCAGCAGGGTAGTATTGGTCTAAGGAATCCTTCAGTTCTTGAGCACCCTTTCGTTTGCGCATACAGGCATTATCATCCGGGCAGCAGGCGGCATGGATGATCACAAAATGAATAGGATACCAGTTGCTGTCGTTTCCCATCACCTCACACTGTATGGAATAGGGGAAACGCCCATAAAAGTTCATGGATGCTGTATTACTACCGTGCATAAGTGGCCGGACGGAAATATTTCGGAACATTGACTTCCTGTATAAGAAGCCATATTTTAGGGAGCTGGGGTAATATGGACTTGTTGTGTCGGTTACATTTATTCCACCACCATAGTGGGCATAGTTGTATCCAAATCCTCCATTCAAGCTTTGCCCCAATTTCTTAAATGAATCTACCTGGATCACTTCCTCGCAAGCATAGAAATCAGCGTTCATCTTGTCCATTACCGTTTTGATATTGCCCACTTGGTTTCGAATGGTGCTATCTGAGCCAAATTCGTGTAAGTTCCAAGTAACAATATCAAGCGTGTCATTGAAGTCCTGTGCCGTACTTGGTTTGGTGAATATTAGGCTGAGCCAAACAAGGCAAAGGATGGATTTGTTTTTCATTGTTTTTATGGCCGCTAGTGCAAATTGTCTTATACTTCAAATACCCTACAAATTTCAGTAAACAATCAATTACTTCCTGCTGTCATAAACCCTGATTTTACAAAACTATTTAATTGTTGAAAACTGATTAAACAAAACTTTGCAAGAATTAGCTCAATGCCGCAAACAATAAAGGCACTCCCCAAGGAATGCCTTTAAATGTATCACAATTGCTAATGCTAGGGCTCTAAAGCAAAAGCCGCAACATCATGAGCGTCGTATCCGGAAAGCCTGCTGTTGCCGTCAATAGCTAATGCATAAACACCTAGGTTTTCTGCGAAGGCTGCTTTACCACCGGAACTACAAATACCTAATAACGTCGGCGGAAAGAAATTTTTGACGTACTTGCCTGAACCATTCCGGATATAATTGTTCACGTTGCCTGCCACATCGCCTGCGGCATTGACTTGCAGGCTCATTCCGGGGTCATTACAGGTACCCTTGGTAATACTAAAATCAAACTCAGCAAGATCGTGAGGATGTGCAGCCGTAAAGCCCACGGTAAGATTGGCAGCAGCATTACCATAATTGATGAAGCCACAGCAGTCGGTTGTGACTTCGGAACCGTTCTTCTTGATTTTGTAAATCTCTGCTTCACACCTTTGGTTGTCTATTCTCAGGCTGAGTTTCATGCCTGATGCCGTAGCACCAAGTCCACTGCCGGTGAGGTTGGTCAACATATTATCCGGCGCAAGTACAGAAGGACTAAAGGCACTTGGTTCTGGGACCTGGAAAAGGCTTCGGGAATAATTACCGATCAAATCCCCGTTACTGTTAAATACTTCTAAGCGGAATTGGTACACCCCGTCGCCAGGCAAAGAATTGGTATCCACAATCATCCCTACAGTATTCTGATCCCAATTCGGATTTTTGATAATCGGAATATTGAAAGGGGCCATGCTGGGGTTCACCGGAGGGATGATGTATAGTCCGGATTCGCTGCCTTTATTGACAGGGCCAAGGTGTACATAGTCGTAGGCTAAGTGTTTTACCAAGAAAATATCCTTGTACTCGTAGGAATATTGCTTTGAAATCGGGGAGGAGATTGGGGTGAAGTCACCATCGTTTGGCGACAAATTGATTGGCTCAAGAGTCGCTGAATGTGTCTTACAATATTTCCACCGGAAGTAGCTCGCCTGGCTGTTGGGAAGGCCACTACTGAACTGCATCATCAGGTAGAGTTGTCCGCCAAAAGGACGTTTGAAATCGCCGGGAGCCGTAGGTCCATTGGCTACGGAAGCATCGGTCATACCAATCCTGTTGGTAATTACAGCAGGGTTGTTATTGGAACTTTGGTTATAGTTGTCTTGCCGGATGTGCGAGACACTTACGCCATGCCCCACAGATTTGAGCCAGATAAGTTCGCCGGGTATTACTTCGCTACATTCCCACCGAACCCGATCATCATCTACACGGATAGTTACTTCGGTACCACATCTGTAATCCCAATAGGTATGACAAGGTATGCTGGGCCGATAGACTGTCGTCCAAGAGCCATTCAGGAAGTATTCTACCCAGAAATAAAGATCGGGAATATCGCCACCAGCCAAATAGGTGATTTTGGCATCAAACCGACCATTCATATCGGTATATTCAGTAGTCAGCTCATCATAACGATAGAAGAAGGGCCAAAAGAAGGGGTGCGCGCAGAAATAGGGGTGGAGGAGGGGGAAATTATTGACAATGAGGTTTCGTGTCTGCTGGATATTGCCGGAAGATAATTGCGCTTTTAAGCTCGGTGAAAGCTCGGGAAGGGCTTGTTGCAGGATGGCATCTTCAGACTTGAGTGCTTGTGCAGATTTTCCCAAAGCAGCTAATTTGATTGGCGTTTTGGCGAGGCGATTACTGTGCGTAATATTTTTGATTGGGCCGGGGTCGGGGTTAGGAATAGGGATAGGGTAGCGAATGATGTCGTGAATCGGGATTCTGGGCTTTTCAATGATATCGGGGATACGTTTGATGACATAATCCGGAATGCGATCAATCCAAAAGCGAATCCGATCAACCTCACAAATATGGACACGTGCCCTGCAAATGCCTCTATCTTGGTTAAAGCCAAGAATGTTGAATCTTTTTACAACACGACCGCTTACCCTGCAGATTACCCAGCGCCACAATAATGGAAATTTGTCCGGAATAGGCAGGGTATTGGCAAGCCCTTTCTCCCATTGGATGATCGGCTCATAGGCTTGTAGTCGTTGCATATCCTGTAGGCTTGGGCTGCCGGACAATCGGGATTTGAGCTCCGTCGTTGGTGTCGGTAGTACAAAGAATCGGAGATCCTGAGTTGGAATACCGAAGTCTTTGAATGTTGCTTTCTGACTTTTTACTTCCTGCTTCTCCATAAACTTTCCGCTTCTTGTAAATGCATAGACGGAGAGTTGGATGCTTTCATCCGGTTGGCTGTCAAAAGACACCGGAATGCTAAGGTTGGCCATAGTGCTTTGGTTTTTAAGGTGATTAAATTGTTACACCCCAAAAGTATCCCTCCATTTAACTGAAAAAAATTATATTTTTACAGGAATTTTACATTTTAAATGGGTTATCTGACTGTTGTTAATTCTGTATATAGTTGATAGATAGCCTTATGCTGCATTTTCGTTTCCGATTTTTTTTCCCAGAAAACGTTGGAAAGAGCAATCCTTTATCCTTAATCCCAACAGTTGTTGATCCTGTAATTTGCAGAAATAAATTGTTGGAGCAACTAGCCTATTGTAAATTCCGGCTTGCAAAAATCAGCGAGCAATCAAGACTATTATTGTATCTGCCGCTTGCACCAATAGGTGTTTGCTCCGGCGCATAATTCAATAAAAAAATCACCTCGGGTTGGAGGTGATTGAATCAATGTGGGCCCACTTGGACTTGAACCAAGGACCACCTGATTATGAGTCAGGTGCTCTAACCAACTGAGCTATAGGCCCGGCTTCATTTTCAGAAAGCGGCTGCAAATATAAGGCTGGAAAGCCCGATTGAAAATACTTTTTCTAAAAAATGGCTGGTGAATTTTTTTTTGAATAGTCCAAAAAATACCAGCAACAGGGTATTGCATCGATCATTTAAAATGAACACTTTTGCTAAAGGATCTATATAAAATCACAATCTAAAAACAAAGACCATGAAAAAAATCTTTACAGTTGCCGCTCTAGGAGCAGCGTTCCTCATTTGTTCAATGCCAGCACAGGGCAAGATTTGGCGGCTCAACAACAGTAATGGCAACACGATAACTCCTAATATTGATGCCGATTTTCCGGTGTCGACAACTTTGCAACAAGCGCATGATAATGCAAGTGTACTTAGTGGAGACACCATCCATGTGGAGCAAAGCAATACAAGCTATGGTAATCTGACGATGACGAAAAAGCTAACGATAATCGGTGTGGGCTATTTCTTGAACATGAACCCCAAAACACAAGTAAACACCTCTACAACTAGTCCCGTCGGTTCTATTACCATGACCAATGCAGGCTGTGCCGGATCTACAATAACCGGGCTTTCAATTTCTGGAACCGTTAATATGGGGACTGACCGTTTGCTTGTTACAAGAAACTATATCGCTACTCCTTCATGGTCACTCGGCATTATAGTTGGTGGAACTGGCACCACAGCAATTGATTCGGTAACTATTACACAGAACTATATAAGTGCTACCTATGGTGCTGCAATTGGTGAAGCTTCTGGAACGGGTAATATTACTAACGTGTATATTGCCAATAATTATCTTTACTCTTATGGTTATGGCTCGGTATATATCGGCGGGCGAGCTAGTGGGGTTATTAAAAATAATGTCATGAATGCAGCTTATACACAGGTGCAAAACATGTACGTTGTTAATAATATTGATATGGTTGGCGTTACAAACTATTTCAACAATTGCTTGATAGAGTATAATATCGGGAAGATATCAGCTTCCTTTGTTACTCCGTCGGGCTCCGGCAACACTTTTACTTCCGGCACAAACCTTATCAATTCAAGCCTAGGATTTGTGAGCGCGACTAGTACAGATAGTATGCTAATGCTCACCCCCTCATCACCTGCTAAAGGTACCGGGAAAGGCGGCGATGACATGGGCATGTTTGGTGGCACTATGCCGTATGTCCTTTCCGGCATTCCAACAGTACCCAACATCTATGCCTTGACAATTGGAACCGTACCTGCTGGTGCCACCTCTATCTCCGTTACTGTAAGCACCAAGAGCAACTAATTTCAGCCCCTTCCCCTTACTATAAAGCTATACAGGGCAGTTGGTAAGTCTTGCTAGTAGACGCTGCCCTGTACTCATATTTTTTCCCAGGCTTTTTAAAAATTTATCCATGATACATTTTTTACGCAAAATGTTGGTTATTAGTAGCCTTTGCCTGGTGTTGCCCTTTATTGTTCAAGCTCAGATTAAGAAGGCTGAATATTATTTTGATAACGATCCTGGTTTTGGAAATGGGACCGCCATTTCCTTTTCAAAATCGGCGAAAGACACGACATTTTCTTTCACTGCGGGTATCAATACGTTGAGCAATGGGATTCACCGCTTGTTTGTACGGTCTTATGACTCGGTAAATAAATCTTGGAGCCATAGCATACCGAAAATGTTCTACAAGTCTTCAATATTGAGTAGTCCTTTGGTAAACATTACACAGGCCGAATACTTTTTCGATACCGACCCCGGTGTGGGTAATGGCTCAATCATCAATTTCGCAACACCACGCCAAGACACTACGTTTAGTTTCATTGCCAGCATCTCTTCTCTTTCTAATGGCATACATCAGTTTTATGTCCGGACTAAAGATGTCAATGGACGTTGGAGTCTCACCGACCGGCAAATGTTCTACAAGGAAGCAGTTC
>JAFDYA010000145.1 GCA_018267675.1 Bacteroidota bacterium | reverse complement strand
TCGATGCAGTTTTTAGATTTTTAAAAGGCGGTAGAAGAAGTCTAGGCTCAAATCACAAAGATGAAAGAAATTGGGGAACGAAATAAGATGGATGTCTCGGCATCTATTATTGAGCTGGAAGCTGCTGTAGAACGCACGCGTACCGAAATCTACAACAATCTAAATGCATGGCAACGGGTGCAGTTGAGTCGCCATCCGGATCGTCCTTATACACTCTACTATATTGAGCAAATCTGCAGCAATTTCATCGAGCTTTTTGGCGACAGGCAAGTGAAAGACGACAAGGCAATGGTGGGCGGAATGGCTGAGATAGACGGGCAAGCGGTGATGGTGATCGGGCAACAAAAGGGCGCCAATACCAAACAAAGGCAGCTACGCAACTTCGGCATGGCCAATCCGGAAGGCTACCGAAAAGCACTCCGGCTGATGAAAATGGCTGAAAAATTCAACCGACCCATCATTACTTTTATCGACACACCTGGGGCTTATCCCGGCATTGAAGCAGAAGAAAGAGGGCAAGGCGAGGCCATTGCTCGAAATCTTTTCGAAATGGTCAATCTTAAAGTGCCCGTCATCTGTATCATCATTGGTGAAGGCGCTTCCGGTGGTGCCTTGGGCATTGGTATTGGCGACAAAGTGGTGATGCTGGAAAACTCTTGGTACACCGTCATTTCTCCGGAAAGCTGCTCCTCTATTCTTTGGCACGACCGAGATCATAAAGAGCAAGCAGCCGAAGAACTGCACCTCACCTCCAAAGACATGATGGGCTTTGGCCTGGTGGACGATGTCCTACCTGAACCCTTAGGAGGCGCACATTACAAGCCAGAAGAAATGGCGCAGACGATTAAAAATTACCTCCTCCAGACACTAGCGGAACTAAAATCAAAGCAAGCGGACACCCGTATCACGGAGCGGATAGACAAATTTAGTAAAATGGGATTCTTTGAAGAAAACCTGAAAGACGAAATCAAGAAAAACCACCCAGAATCAGAAAACGAATAGATATGGCCCAAACACAAACATTTTCCGGCAATTCTTTTAAAGGGACCGGCGTGGCACTTGTCACCCCCATGACTAAAAATGGCTACATAGACTTTACCGGCTTAGCTGATCTAGTAGAACATGTCATCAACAATGGTGTTGATTTTATAGTGGCTTTAGGCACCACCGCCGAAACGCCTACCCTCTCCATGGATGAGAAGAAAGAAGTACTGATGTCCATCCTTACCCATACGGCAGGAAGGGTGCCGGTGGTGTGTGGTGTTGGCGGGAATAATACCGCAGAAGTGATAGAGCAACTGAATCATTTTTGTGTACCCGGCGTTTCCGGTATTCTGAGTGTGGTTCCCTACTACAACAAGCCGAGCCAAGAAGGCATTTATCAGCATTTTAAAGCGATTGCAGGGGCCTGCAAATTGCCGATAATTTTATATAACGTTCCAGGCAGGACGGTTGCCAATATGCTACCGGCCACTGTGGTGCGCTTGGCCAAGGATTGCCCCAATATTGTGGCCATCAAAGAAGCAAGCGGTAATATTCCCCAATGTATGGAATTGGTCGCTACAAAACCAGAAGGCTTTGTGGTGCTTAGTGGTGATGATAATTTGATTTTACCACAAATGGCAGTAGGATTTGAGGGTGTGATTTCGGTAGCTGCAAATTGTTTTACCAAAGACTTTTGCGCGATGGTAAAACTGGGCCTAAACGGGGACTTTGCCGCTGCACGTACGCTTCATTACAAATTACTCTCCGGTATTGACTTGTTGTTTGCCGAAGGCAATCCTACGGGAGTAAAATTTGTGTTGAGTGAGATGGGACTTATTCGCAACAGTTTTCGCCTACCCATTGTAGCTGCATCTGAAGGGCTGCAGGGAAACATCAGGAAATATCTGGAATCTCACACTTAGCTTTGGATTTATGGATAAAACAATAATCTATCCGTGACTTGTAAAAACTGCCTAAGTTCAAGTATCAAATGCAACACGGTAGCCTAATTTAAATGGGGGCTGGGTTTACATGCTGCTGCTCCAATCTAAGCTCGGGGCTCAGCTATCGTGATCCAAATCTTAATAAGACAAGCCTGGGAAATTCCCTTTTGGCTGCGTAAAATCAATAATAGGTTCTGGCACCACGCCTTCATTCAAAAAGGCAATCAAATCTGCATTGAACTGGGCTCGGTGGGTGTACCAAAGTCCGTGGGGTGCTCCTTTGTAAATGAGGTATTGAGCCTGATTGATTAACCCGGCAGTACGATCACTGGAGGCATGGATCGGTACCGTATTATCGCTATCTCCATGAATAATCAAGGTCGGAACATCTATCCCCCGAAGATCTTCTCTAAAATCTGTGAACGAAAATGCTTTGGCTGTTTCCAATGTAGCCTGGGCGGACGCACTCATGCTGAGCGTCCAGAAATGATGTAGGAATGCTTCGCTCACGGGATGGGTCAAGAAACCAACACCGAAAAACGTCTTCCCAAAGGCTTCTAAAAATGCCGGCCTATCCGACTCCAAACCCGCCAAAATCCCTTCAAACACAGTTCGGGGCACACCATCCGGATTGCTCTCGGTTCGCTCCAGATAAGGAGTGACCGACGCTACAAGTACAATTTTCTCCACACGGGCACCGCCATATTGATTCAAATACCGAACCACCTCACCGCCACCCATAGAGAAGCCAACAAGGGTCAGCTCCCGCAAATCCAATTGCAGGATGAGTTCATTCAAATCAGCAGCAAGCGCATCATAACTATATGAATTAAACGGCACAGAAGAACGCCCGAAGCCCCGCCGGTCATAGGTAATCACCCGATAGCCTGCGGCCACCAAATCATTCACCTGGTATTCCCACATTTGGCTAGTTGACGGCCATCCATGAATCAGGACTACTGGCTTACCATTACCGCAATCACTGTAGTGTAGTTCTAAATGCTCCCCGTTTTGCTGTTCGTTTAGTTTGATGAATCCCATGGCTAAAAATTTTTTTACATTACTGATCAACAAGTATAAAAACCATTCCCTTAAAAACAACTAACCGAACTCATTCTTGCTTCAGATCTGAGCGCAACACACTATCATTCATTTCTTCAATAAAGCTTAAAATCTCCCTACGCCCGGTACCCTTCACCACACTCGTCTGAAATTTTTGGGGAATGAACTCCCAGTCTTCTTTCATCTTCGTCACAAATGCTTTTATGTTGGCCGCTGTTATCCTTTGTGTGCTTTTATCCGTTTTCGTGAATACGAGATTGAACGGCACTTCCCATTGCCCCAGTTTATCAATAAAGGCCATGTCGGCTGTTTGTGGCTCATGCCGACTGTCGATCAACACAAAAACGGTAATGAGATTTTCGCGTTCGTTCAAATATTCAGAGATCATCTTCTCCCAGGCTTCTCGCTGGCTCTTGGAGCGTTTGGCATAGCCATATCCGGGCAAATCCACAAGATACCATTGGCTCTCCACCATGTCCTTGTTCCGGCTTTTGATGTTGAAATGATTGATGGTCGTCGTCTTGCCGGGAGTGCCACTCACTTTGGCCAAGCTCTTTTGACCGGTCAGCATATTCAGCAGGGAAGATTTTCCCACATTACTCCGCCCGATAAAAGCATACTCCGGCTTGTCGGCAGCAGGACAGCCCTGGACAGTGACGGAAGAAATAAGGTATTGAGCTGTGAGAATTTCCACGAGAAAGATCGGCTGAGATTAGGAGAAAGATATTGTTGGCTTGCTGGTATTTTTGCACTTTATGATTCAGACAAATGAGGACGAACACCGCCCGGTGGTAGTACCCAATGCGCAGTCAAATTTAGGCAAGAAGAAACAGGTGGCGGAAATGTTTGACGGCATTGCCGGTCGGTATGATTTTTTGAATCACTTCCTCTCTTTAGGCATCGACAAAATTTGGCGAAATATAGCCATTAGGGAAGTAGCACAACACAAGCCCAACTATATTCTGGATGTAGCCACCGGCACAGGCGATATGGCCATCAACGCTTCTGGGAAACTGCCGCAAGCTCATATCATAGGCATGGACATTTCGACACAAATGCTGGAAGAAGGTCGGAAGAAAATAAAAAAGCTCGGACTTGAGCAAACAATAGTATTGCAGGAGGGCGATAGCGAAAACCTCCCCTTCAGTACCGGACAATTTGATGTGGTGATGTGCGCCTACGGTGTTCGCAATTTTGAAAACCTGACAATTGGACTCCAAGAAATGAATCGAGTGTTGCGAGCCGGCGGCAAGGTGGTCATCTTAGAATTTTCCCAACCTAAGCGATTTCCGGTAGCGCAACTCTATCGGTTTTATTTCAAGCACATCCTTCCTGGAATTGGGAAGCTGGTTTCCCGTCATAGCCAAGCCTATACCTATCTTCCGGCTTCTGTTGCCGCCTTCCCGGAGGGAGAAAAATTTGTTGCTATCCTATCGAAATGCGGGTTTGAAAAAGCCAATGCTCGCCCCTTGAGTTTTGGCATCACCACACTTTATACGGCATTTAAAAAGGCGTAGCGAACGCCTCTTGCGACTTTTTCGGTTAGAAGCCCCCGCAAACATTAGTAATCTTGACCCCATCCACCACCGGTTCCCCCTCCGGGATCTACTACGATGGCCCCATTCTTGGGCATAGGAATCACCGTCTGTGCTGCACCTACGGTATTGTTGATGCTGAGGTTGGCACCAAGGAGGTTGCAATTGCCGTGCTATCAAAACCAAGTGGTCCGAGCGGTGCGTCTTCGCCCAAACTGAAGTGAGAAATTCCGCCTATTTGCCCCATTCCTTATTTGGGCAACTGCCTCCAGATTAGTATCCACAAGCTGGAGCAGATCCTGCCCGTCCAGCAAAAACCAATTGCTCATCTGAGCCGTCTTCCAGGAATTATAGCGGATCGTATCACCTACCTGATAGCTTGTACGCAGATCTGACGCAAGCGATTCATAGTCGGGATCAGCACGGAAAGGAATAGGCGCGACAATCCTTTCCCGACTTAGTTGGAGTCCGGAGGAATAGGACAAAACTGTATAGCTCGCGCGCCCGACCAGCAGGAACAACATCAGCCAACAAGCGACCCTATATAACCGAGCATGAAGCAAGCGTTGCGACCATATCCAAGCCAATAAGCCAAAGCCAGGCACCAACCAAAATGCCCAATAGCGCGGGAAGAATAACAGTACCTCGCCAGTTCTGAGGGTATGTACCAGGCCTACGACGCTAAACAATAAAATGGCCCCTACTGCGAACCTTAGCCAATAGGGCTTTGAGGCTGCTTGCTTCGCAAACAAAAAAGCAATACAAAACCAAGTTGGAAGAACAAGCATCAACCCGACCAAGCCCGAAATATTTAGTAAGCCGGTAGCCATCGGCTGGCCTACAATCGTACACCAAGCTGCAAGTAAAGCCCCGGCTACATTCGCAACCGTTAGCGGGGGCAACACGGCACCGCCATAAGCAATGTTGGATTGGAGCTTCAGGATATTCCGCCAAGTTTCCCAAGCACCAAGCGGAAACAACCAAAGGAGCAACACAACAAAGCAAAATACATAGGTCGGCCATAACTGCCAAAGACGGGACCAGTAGGGTTTACGAACAACAAGAAACAGAAACTGTGCTGCAATTAGAAAAATGGAAAAGTATTGTGTAAAGAAAAATAAACACCATACACACCCCAACAAGACAGCCTTTCGCTTGGTGATCTCCTGAGCATAAAGTCCGGACACCAAATAGGTACTTAAGATAGCCAATAATATACCCATGGAATAAAACCGGACATAGATCGCCAAACCCAGCACTAGTCCATTACAAAAAAACAAGCCAGTAAATAAAAGGCTGTTGGCCTCTGACTGCCCCCATCGCCGCAACAAGGCATAGAAGATCGGTACACTCAAGAGTATTAGAAACAAAGAAAAGAAGCGGGCGTGGGTGGTACTGACCCCAAACACGGCCAACCAATAGTGTAGTGTAAGGAAATAGGGTAAGCCCTGGCCATTGTCGTTCAAAGCCGTGCTGAATACGTTCTGTGGCGTATAACGTAGTGCGTAATCTTTTGGGGTAAAAACGCTAGAAGATAGCGGTACTGTAACAAATTCGCCGTAGGCTCTGTAATGATCCGTATGACCACCAATACCAGTTGCAATATTTAGACTATAGCGTTCGTCATAGTCCAAAGGCTTGTCGCCTGTACGATAGGCATATAGCGCAGTGAGCGCTAGTATCAGTAAGAGTAGCCGCCAGCTATAATTCATCCCATTGGTTTGGTCCTCATAATTAACATCCTAAATTAGAAAAGATACATCACTCGTACGGTCCACATATTATTGTATTGTTCGCCACGGCCAGCAAAATAAGGCGGTACACCGGTGCCATCTTGGACGTTTCCTTTGCGAATGGGACGGAGCGAATATTGAAAACGCGCATTCAGGAAGAAGCCACCATAGAGGTGCAGGCTACCGCCGGCAATGAAGTTGTAGTCCATTTTGCGAAAGGGATATTTGTCAAAATCTATCGGTGCCGGAATGTTTTCAGCCTTGCCTTCCTCCTTCACACTGACCAAGCGGGCAATTGAAAAACCCGCACCGAAATGCGACTTCCGCCGATCAAAATAACAAAGCTGCAAGGGTACTTCCGCATAGTTCAACCGCACATCATAGCTGCGGATATAGCTGCCGTTTACCCCTTGTTGTTCTTTATGGCCATGTGCTCCTTTTTGGGAATAGAGGATTTCGATACTTGCTGCAAGATGTTCATCAAAACGAGTATAGACGATACCGCCAGCATTGATGCCCACGCGGTGGTATCCAGCATAATTATCGCCATCTACTTGGGTGAAATTGGCTCCGGCAATGAGGCCACCATAGAAGGTACGTGGGTTTTCTTCGTAGTAGGAGTCGGGGTTCTGTGCCATAGATTTGCCTGCAAGAAGCAAGCAGAGTGTAGCCAAAATCAAAGCCGTATTTTTACGCATTCTTAGTCCGAAAATGAGTTTCAAATATACACCGGCTACCCTGCGCAAGTTGGAACAGCTTTTTGAAGAAGCCCGATTTACCATCCGGTATGAGAAGGGAAATTTTGCTTCCGGCTATTGCCTACTCGAAGCGCGGAGCGTGGTAGTCATCAATCGCTTTCTGCCTATTGAAGGCCGCATCAATGCATTGATCGAGATCCTCCCTTCCGTGAAGATCGACCCAAATGAACTGAGCGGTGAAATGCTAAAATGGTACCAACAACTGAGCACGCCTGCCCAAGGTAGTGATGGGATACAAACGGGATTGGAACTAAAATAGTATAGCGACCAAGGGAACGACTTCAACAAGTTTTTCAACACAAGCCAACCGTATTTTAGATTTTTGTGGCACGGCACGCAACCCCAAAAAAATTTTCTTCGAAAAATTTGGAATTGTCAATAATTGTTTTTTTGCGATGTATTCGCTGGTTGCTTGGTTTACTTTAAGTGCGCGCTAAATGAATAAAGTAGGCATCGGTCGATACAGTAACTTTTAACTAATTTTAAAACCCAATTTTTATGTTCAAGAAAATCATTTTTAGCCTTACACTTTTAATAAGCAACTTCTTTGGAGCAAGAGCCGCGTATAACACCACTGCGAATATTCAAGGCATTACCGTTCATGGCGGTTTGATCTGTGCGGATGTTTTGGTTCAAGTATGGAATACCTACACCGGCGACGAGGGCACAGTTTACAATGTTTTAGTTGGTTCCGGACATATTTTCTTAGGACCAGGTTGTGGCTTAATTCAAAATCCTAATCCGAATTGCCCACTTGTCGACTTTTATGGTACAAAGATGTACACTGAAGCTTCTTCCCCTACTTGCGCCACAGAATGGCTTAATAATCCTGAGATTTCCGGGCTGGTAACGACCGCGCTGGACGATGTGATGAATAGCATAAACACCAACCAAACAGCTAAAAAAATGGTGAGTTCGACCGACAAGGAGCCGCAACTAAGTCTGATTCCGAATCCTAGCACAGGCATCATTACCTTACATGCACAAACTACCCCTGAAGACTCCGGTGAAATTTCTTTCTTTGATTCTGAAGGCAAGATGATGCTTCAAAATCTCCGACTGCCGATTTCCGGTCTTGACAGAGCCATCACGATGAATGTAAGCAGTCTTCCTAAAGGCTTTTACCTAGCTACGATGAGCTTGAAAAGTGGGAAGAAACTGAGTGTAAAATTTGAAGTAAAATAATGCCGCTTTCGTAGAAAGCAAATGCTCCATTATTGAGCGCAAAAACTAAAAAAAAGCTTGCCCATATACACGGGCAAGCTTTTTTTGTGAGAATGAATTTCGAGATTCAACTACGCCGCGTGCGGGATTGCAGCGAAAATCCCTTCTGTCCCGCCAGGGCAGAAAGATTGTAGCGAAAAGGCCGCCCCCGCAACCTGCCTAGCGGTAAGGCTAGTCGTTGCTGAGAGGCTGAACAAGCAGGACTCGGGGTGCGCCCAAAAAAAATCAGGACTCCTCCTCTCCAAATAAGTCACGCTCCAGAATTTCCATGCTGATGATATCGATGGCTTCTATTTCTGTCGGGCAGATGTTGAGCACCTGGTCGAGTTCCGTGCTTTTGGCGAGGTTGATGATGGCTGGGCTTAGGCCAGTAACAACGAAAGAGTGTTGTCCTTCATAAATTTCTTCGTGAATTTTTGCTAGTTGCTCCAGGCCATTCTGGGTGGCAACAGGGCAGCCGGATAGGTCAATCAAGTAATTATTGCTACCGTTATTGGCGGTTGCTTTTATTTGCTCCAGCAGGGCATCTGCCAATTTTTCATCTAGCTGACTATCGGTGACGACGATATGGACGAAAGTTTCTTTGGTATCAATTTTGAACTGCAACATGGGAAGTACTGAGGGTGCGAAAAGAAAATAAACTGCAAAATACAGTGCTAAACGAATGGCTTTCGTAATTTAGAATCGTTGCACCGATTGAAACGTACGGAAGTGAAACACTAAAAACTAGAAAAATGGACTCTAATTTCTCACCAAAAGTCAAGGAAATCATCTCCTACAGTCGCGAGGAAGCGTTGCGTTTGGGCAATGACTTCATCGGTACTGAGCATATATTGCTTGGGCTCATCCGCGATGGGGAAAGCTTGGTCATGCAAGCCTTGCAACAATTGAACGTTGACCTATTTGACCTCCGGAAAGAGCTGGAAATAGCGATCAAAGAAAAAGGCAGTCGTCCGGCGGCCAATATCAATTCATTACCGCTCACCAAGCAAGCGGAGCGCGTGATCCGGATCACGCTACTGGAAGCAAAAGCAATGAAAAGCCCAACAGTTGAGGCGGAACACTTGATGCTATCCATCCTAAAAAACAAAGAGACAGTAGCGACCCATATCCTGCTGCAAATGCAGGTGGATTATGACAAGTTCAAGAACGAAATCTCAATCCTTCAGGGCAATGAACCACAAGCCGATTATGGTAATGATCCAGGTGAAGAATTTGACGATGAGGAAGAACGGAAGCAATTCTCCCAAGCTCGGAAACCGGTAGGCAATTCTAAAAGTAAGACACCGGTTTTGGACAATTTTGGCCGCGACATCACAAAGATGGCAGAACTGGGTACACTCGACCCCATCGTGGGCCGTGAGCAAGAAATTGAACGCGTTTCCCAAATTCTCTCCCGTAGAAAGAAGAACAATCCTATCCTCATTGGAGAGCCTGGCGTAGGGAAAACCGCAATCGTCGAAGGCCTTGCCCTGCGCATCATCCAGCGGAAAGTGAGCCGCGTACTTTTTGACAAACGAGTCGTATCACTAGACCTGGCTGCCTTAGTGGCCGGCACGAAATATAGAGGCCAGTTTGAAGAGCGGATGAAAGCGATCATGACGGAGCTGGAAAAAAACCGTGATGTCATCTTGTTTATTGACGAGATCCATACCATTGTGGGGGCAGGCGGAGCCAGTGGTTCCCTGGATGCCAGCAATATCTTCAAGCCCGCGCTTGCTCGGGGCGACCTCCAATGCATCGGTGCCAGCACGCTGGATGAATACCGGATGTACATTGAAAAAGATGGCGCCCTAGATCGTCGCTTTCAAAAAGTATTAGTAGAGCCGCCTTCGGTGGATGAGACAATCACCATCCTGAACAATATCAGCAATAAGTACGAAGAGTTCCATAACGTGAGCTACGAACCGGGCTCTATTGAGGCCGCGGTGAAGCTGAGCGACCGCTATATGACCGACCGTCTGCTGCCGGACAAAGCCATTGATGTGATGGACGAAGTGGGTGCTCGCGTACACCTGAAAAACATCAATGTACCTCAAAACATTGTGGATCTAGAGACAAAGATTGAGGATATAAAAACTGAGAAAAATAAGGTGGTGAAGAGTCAGCGCTTTGAGGAGGCTGCTGCCCTGCGGGATAAAGAAAAGAAGCTTGGCGAAGAACTGGACAAGGCAAAGAAAGAATGGGAAGAGGAGGCAAAGAGTAAACGCTACCCCATCACCGAAGATGATATTGCCGAAGTAATCTCTATGATGACCGGCATACCGGTACGCCGAATGGTGGAAGCCGAAACAGACAAGCTCCGGCGAATGGATGAAGACCTGAAAGCAGCTGTGATTGGGCAAGATGAGGCGATTAAGAAAGTAGTCCGCAGCATCCAGCGAAATCGCGTCGGACTGAAGGATCCTCGGAAACCTATTGGCTCTTTCATCTTCCTGGGGCCAACCGGTGTAGGAAAAACCGAACTAGCACGTTGCTTGGCGCGCTATATGTTTGATAGCGAAGCAGCACTCATTCGTATTGACATGAGTGAATACATGGAGAAATTCAGCCTGAGCCGCTTGATTGGTGCACCTCCGGGATATGTGGGCTATGAAGAAGGCGGCCAACTCACCGAGAAAGTGCGCCGGAAACCCTACTCCGTGGTGCTTCTCGATGAAATTGAAAAAGCACATCCAGACATCTTCAACATCTTGCTGCAAGTGCTGGACGACGGGCAATTGACGGACGGCATGGGGCGCAAAGTGGACTTCAAGAATACCCTCATCATCATGACTTCCAATATTGGCGTACGTCAATTGAAAGATTTTGGAGAGGGCGTGGGCTTCAGCACCGGTGCGCGGATTGCTGCGAGCAACGATAATAGTCGGAGCGTGATAGAAAAGGCACTGAAACGCACTTTTTCACCAGAGTTTCTCAATCGGATAGACGATGTTATCATCTTCAACTCACTGGAGCAAGAGCATATCAACAAGATAATCGACATCATCATGAAGGATGTCCTGAAACGCTTGAATACACTCGGCTTTCAATTAGTACTTGGCGATGCTGCAAAGAAGTTTATCTCCGAAAAAGGTTATGACCAAGAATTCGGCGCCCGCCCGCTACACCGAGCCATTCAAAAATACCTGGAAGATCCACTTGCCGAAGAAATCCTCAATCACCGCGTGAAAGAAGGCGACTTGGTCACTGCCAACTTCAACGAAGGAGACGAAAAAATCAGCTTCAGCGTAGAGCAACCCAAGAGCAAACAAAAAGAAAAAGGAAATTCATCAACCAACTAAACCGTTCCCGATCATCATTTATTGAAACGAGGCCGTCATCCTGTGATGGCCTCGTTCTTTTTGGGTAATAAAGTAGCTGAATTGATTTGGGCGCCCGGGCACGCTTTCCGTTGCAATATTTGTGCCCTAGCGGGACTACAAATCCTGCCCCCTCACTTGCTGAGGGGGGATTTCCACTACAATCGTTGGCGCAGGGGAGCCGCAATCCCAAGTCTGCACTCCCATTAGTCAACATACATGGCGCAAAGATGGCTGGGATAATACAAAAAGTGTATGCTCTACCGAGCACTTGGCACTTCAAAAATTCTTCCAGATTCCAGCTCAATTAATTCATAATGACCTTTTTGGGTTGATAGCGCTGGATTGCTTCGGCCAAAGTTCTCGCAATGACAGAACAGGATTGCAAAGCGACTGGATTGCTTCGTCGTACCTCCTCGCAATGACGCTAGAGTAGGTTCGTCACGACGAGGAACGAAGCCGTTCAGTACGGAGTTTCTTCTGGATTGCTTCGTCGTGCCTCCTCGCAATAACAGAATGGGAATGAATGTTGAAGACGACCACAGGCGGCGCTTCGCGCCGCCTGTACTTGCAAAAAACTGATCGTGTTTCTACCAACAGACAACTTTAGAAATTCCTACCAACAACCTACGATTTTGTAAGAACATTACTGGCGGCGCGAAGCGCCGCCAGCTCGTCCAATATTGCGCTGCTTTTTCCTCAAGCAAAACTGATAGCCGATTTTACCAAGCACATACCGATGTCGTGGCAGCCCTCAAAAAAAAACACCAATTCTCCCCACCCAATATCCTTTTCAGGGGAACATCCTCTACTAGATACCATTGGATAGCTATCCCAAGTGCCCCTTGGAATAAACCCTTTAAAGGAAGCCCCCTCCGAGCCGCAATTTGTTGTACT
>JAFDYA010000144.1 GCA_018267675.1 Bacteroidota bacterium | reverse complement strand
GAACAATGATGTTTTCCTTAACAGTTTCCGCTACCTTTACCAACTCATTTGGTTAAAAATATTTAACGGACAATATGAATCGTTTACTACGAATTGCTTTTACAGTATTGTTAGCAAGCCTAGGCACGGCTGTGTTTGCGCAAGGATCGTTCATTGGCGGTAAGCTTAAAGACGAGAAAGGAGAGCCCATTATCAACGCTAATGTTGAAGCCTCTATGGGTGGAATCGTGCAAGGACGTGCATTGACTGATTTTGATGGAGAATATAGTATTCGCGGTCTTAATGGTGGTAATTATACCGTCAAGTTCTCTTATCTTGGCAAAGAAGCCAGCTATACCGGTATTTCTGTAGCCGGCGACCAAGGCGTAACCGTAAATGGTAAAATCGTGACTACAAACACGGTTGCCGGGGTTACAAAAACCGTAACTCGGTATGTAAAACCAATCATTGACCCGAAAAATCCTGGAGGACGTGCCATTCATACCGCCACCGAGATTGAAGCTACCGCAGGCCACAGCGTATCAGACGTTGCTAAATTGGCAACCCAAACCGTTTCCTCAGGGGGCGGCTTAAGTCTTGCCGGTGGTCGTACATCTGCTACAAAATATATTGTGGATGGTGTGCAACTCAATCCTGGTCAAACAGGTTTCACCGATCAGGCACCTGGCTCAGTTGAAGCAATCACCACCTTCACCAGCGGTATCCCCGCCAAATATGGTGATGCCTCAGGTGGTTTGATCTCCATCACTACTAAAGGTGCATCTGCAACCACAAGGGGTAATATTGCCTACGAACACTCTTTTGACGGGTATAATACCAACCGGGTTACCGCAAATCTTTCAGGCCCACTTTGGGTGAAAAAAGATTCCCTTGGAGGCAAACGCCCAATTGTTGGTTATAATATCGTTGCCGATGGGCTCTATTCAGTAGATCAAAGCCCGGTATATTATGAAACGCCGTATATCAATGATGGAAAAATGGCGCAATTGCAAGCGCATCCGTTGACCGTGGTTTCTCAGAATGGTATTCAACGCTTGGATTATTCTACTCAGTACGTTCGCGCAGGAGATATTAGCTATCGCAAGACCCAGCCAAATGCTAAATATTATAGAGGTCAAATTGGTGGTAAACTGGATTTTAACCTCACGGATAATGTAAGCGTTCGTATAGGTGGTAGCTATTTTGGAAATGACATCCCGAACTATGACAGAAGTCAGGCACTTTTCTCCCCAGATAATTTTACGCGCTCATACGGTCAAACTGGTCGGGGCTATGTTCGCTTTACCCAAAAATTTGGCAACAAAGTGAACGTAAAGGAAGCTAAGGACAACCAAATTACTAATGCTTATTATACGGTACAAGTGGACTACTCGAAAGATTACAGTACCACTCAAGACCCTAACAAAAAGCATAATACATTTGATTACGGCTATATCGGTAAATTTGATGAACAGTATGCACCAGCCTATGGTGTTGGCCTGGATGAAGCCACCGGTAAAGTGGGCATTCAACTGTTGGGTTACCGAGGTACCAATGTTATCTTCTCTCCCGGTACACAGAATCCCATTTTGGCAAATTACACAAAAGACGCCTACTCGTTTTTCCCAAATATGACCTCGCAGTTGGATATTCAAGCGAATAAAGGCCTTAGAAATGGTGATGCACCTCCTGGAGTGTATGGTATGTATAATAATATTGGCGCAGCTACAGGTCCGGGTGGCTCATTTGACGGTTGGTCCAAGAATAATACGGACCAGGTGGGCGTTTCTGTAGATGCCTCTTTCGATATTAAGCATAAGAAAACAACCCATTCCGTGGAGTTTGGTCTGTATTATCAACAACGGAATACTAAAGCCTATAGCATCAATGGTCGCTACTTGTGGACGCTCATGCGCCAAATTTCTAACCGTGTAGTAAATCAGGAAGTAGATAGGACCTATGCCACCTATATCCGTGACGGTGTAAGCCATACTCGCGAAGAAGTGCTCAACGGTACTTTTGTACCCAATCCAAATGACACTATTCTTTACGATCGGAAGTTTGATGAGTCCGCAGAAACTGCTTTTGATAAACACCTGCGGGAGAAGTTAATTGCTACAGGACAAATTTCGTCCATGAAAGATTATGTAAATACAGACTTGTACGATCCTTCTTTCTATAGCTTAGATATGTTCTCAGCGGATGATTTGCTCAATCAAGGTTCGTCCGCCGTTTCTTACTACGGATATGATTATACCGGCAAACCCGTTTCTGGTAACGTTAATTTTAATGACTTCTGGACAAAGAAAGAAAAGGGCTATTACACTCGACCAATCGGTGCCTATCGTCCGAACTACATGGCCGGGTATATCTCTGATTATATTCAATACAAGGATTTCCAAATTACACTTGGTGTACGTATTGAGCGCTTTGACAATAATACCAAAGTGTTGAAGGATCCTTATTCACTTTATGCTGTTAAAACCGTTTCTGATATTACAACTCCCGTACCGGGAAATATTGGTAAGGATTATGTCGTCTATACCGGTAATAACAAAGTCGCTAACCCAGACGTAATCGGATACCGTAGCGGCGACACTTGGTATGATGTGAATGGTAAGGAAGTACAAGATCCAACTATTCTTCAAAAAGCAAGTGGTAGTGACGGATTGCAACCTTTGTTGCAGAACTCAAATATTAAGATGACGGACTCGGCCTTTGATCCCAACTCCAGCTTTACTGACTATACCCCTCAGGTGAATGCAATGCCGCGGATCAACTTCTCTTTCCCGCTCACAGAGCGCTCCTTCTTCTATGCCCACTACGACATCTTATATCAACGTCCGAACGTTGGGGCATTTGCTACGCAAACAGATTACATGTTCTTGGATCAAAACCCTAGCCAAATCTATGGAAACACAAACTTGAAACCAGAACGTGCAGTGGATTATACCATCGGTTTCCAACAACAGTTGAACGATCGTTCCGGTATCACCATTTCCGGTTTCTATCGGGAACGGAAAGACCAAATCCAAATCCGTCCCTATTTGTATGCATACCCAACTACCTATTATACCTACGGAAATCGGGACTTCTCAACCTACAAAGGACTCTCCCTTTCCTATGATTTACGGCGCACTAATCATATTTCATTTAACGTGAATTACACCTTGTCATTTGCCGAAGGTACCGGATCTAGTGCAACTTCTTCCAACGGCGGCAACGGAAGCAGCGTTTCCGGAAACTCCTTGCTGGCTCAGTTGGTAGCCGCGGGTCTTCCTAACTTGAGAACCCAGTTCCCTTTGAATATTGATTCTCGCCATAATCTGAATGCACAGATCGATTACAGCTTTAGCAAAGGCGAAGGGCCAACCATTGGCAAGTCACATGTATTAGAGAATGCAGGGATTAATTTCGTATTTACTGCAAGCAGTGGCCAACCATATACCAAATATCAGAATGCACAGTCATTGGTTGCCGGTGCAGGTAACTCCCCTGTTATCAATGGTAGTGTTAACGGATCACGCCTTAAAGCACACTACAATCTAGACCTACAACTCCATAAAACATTGCCACTTGGTCATAAGACCTTGCCTGATGGTACCAAGTTGCCCGGTCGGTACAGCTTACGCTTAACTGCATATGCCCAGAATGTCTTGAACATTAAGGATGTAATTAGCGTTTATGGTTATACTGGTCGTCCTGATGATGATGGCTACTTAACATCTCCTCAAGGCATCACCCAAATTAATTCTGCAAACGACTCACAATCCTTCACAGATTTGTACACTGTTTACGAGAAGAACCCTTACCGTATTGGCCGTCCACGCACTTTCTTCTTAGGTGCTAGTTTCCAATTCTAAAAATCTTTACTACTTTCAAATATTATGAAGAAGTATTTTAATAACCTGTTTTTGACCAGCCTAACTTTTATTGGGCTGATGGCTTGGAGCGTAAGCAGCTCGGCAGCGCCGACAATATCTAAGTCAACCCTACGATCCGCATTAAAAGTCACCGCAGGAGGTTGTAATCCGGCTACTGCGAATATTGATTTGGATATCAATAACGTTCGTGCGCGCTTGATGACCGGTGGTGATATGTGGTATGATCGGGGTACCGGTACTGCACGCTATGAAGTCCCAAAAGGAAGTGGGAAAAATTCTTTATTTGCCGGCTCCGTTTGGGTAGGTGGCTACGATGCTCAAAATACCCTAAAGGTTGCGGCACAACAATATCGTACCCAAGGTAACGACTATTGGCCTGGCCCAACACAAGTTGATGCAACCGGTGTGAATACCGCTCCTGATGCGACCATCTGCTCCGATTGGGATCGCTTTTGGAAGATTAATAAAGTGGACTTGATTTATGCGCGCGAATACGCTAAACGCAATGGTAAAGCGCCTCCTGGCAATCAGTATGCCTCTTTCCGGGAATGGCCGGCAACCGGGAACGTGAACGCAGTGGGCACTAGCGGACTTCCACTTGACCAACTGACTAACAGAAATTACATCAATGCACATCGGAACTATGCGCCCTTTGTAGATGGGGATGGTGATGGGTTATATAATCCGGATAATGGATTGGACTATCCGGACATCGTTGGGGATCAATATATCTGGTGGGTATTTAATGATATGGGTAACGTTAAGCTACAAACTAATACGAATGCTATTGGTATGGAAGTGCAGACGAGCGCCTTTGCCTATTCTAGCAAGGATTACCTGAACGATGCGACCTTTATTTTTTATAAATTGATCAACCGTGGTACGCTTACCTTGCTGAATACCTATATGGCTACTTGGACCGATGCCGATTTGGGTTATGCATTTGACGACTATATCGGTTGTGATACAGGTCGTTCTTTGGGCATCCTCTATAATGGTAAGAGTATTGATGGTACAGGTGCTCCTACGGACTATGGTACGGAAGTACCCATGATTGGTGTGGATTATTTTATTGGCCCCAAACGTCGGACTTATGGTTCTTTGGCTACTCTTCAAGCTCAGTTTCCCAAGCACCAATTGAACGCAGGGATCTATCCGAACCCTCGTCAAGCCGGTGATTATTATAATGAGGATACCTTGGGTATGACCGTGTTCAATTACTTTACTAATGGAGACCAAGATCACGGGGATCCGACAAATGGCTTACAAACATATTATATCATGACTGGTAGGTCATTTCTGGGTCGGCAGCTCCATTTTGACTGGACTGGTGCAGGAAACGTATCTTCCGGTTTTGGTGGCGGGCCTGATGTAAATTTTGTATTCTGGGATGATCCAGACAAACCAGGCGGCTGGTCAGAGTGCGCGTGTAACAATCCTGTAGGTGACCGTCGTTTCGTTCACTCAACTGGACCGTTTACCTTGGAAGCTGGAGGTATCACCAACGATATCATTATTGGTGCTTGCTGGGTGCCAAATGTGGGCGGTTGCCCCAACACTAGTTTCACTAGGATTCGGGCTGCAGATGATATGATTCAGGATTTGTTTGACAACCACTTCAAGACCATTGAAGGCCCTGAAGCACCGAATTTGATCGTGCGAGAAATGGACCGTCATCTGATTTTCTACCTGACAAATGATTATGGTAGCACCAACTTCCAAGAGAAGTATGGATACAGCGATTCAGCTTATTACCGTGTTTCTACACCTAAGACTAGAAGATACAAGGATTCTCTTTACAAATTTGAAGGATATCGTGTATTTCAATTGCGGGACGCAAATGTTTCGGTCAACAGCATTTTCAATATCAATGGAGAGGTTAATACTGAGTTGGCCGCCGAAGTGTTCCAAACTGATATTCGGAATGGTGTAGGTAAGATCATTAACTTTGTTGGTAATCCGGATAAAGGTTCAGGCGTATTTGATGCGCAAATGAAGGTAAATGGAAAGGACAGTGGTTTGGTTCACTCTTTCCAATTGACCCAAGATGCCTTTGCCCAAGGTGTTGATCGTCGCTTTGTAAACTATCGGAATTACTATTTTGTTGCTATCGCCTATGCGTATAATAATTTCAGAACATTTGATTATGCAAAGCCGGATTCTACCCAACAAATTGCCTATATGGAAAGTGCGCACGCAGGTGGTGGGCGAACAATCACGGTAGTTACAGCAATGCCTAATCCAGCCAATGGTGATTTTGGTACTGTGGTAAACTCTGATTACGGTACCGGTGTAATTATTAAGAGAATTGAAGGCATTGGTAATGGTGGCAATATGACTGACTTTGACAGCACTACCGAAGCTATCGCGATGACTGCGCCAAACTATCAAGCTGCAGAGCCGGTGTACCAACAAGGCATGAGTCCTGTAAGTATTAAGGTGGTAGATCCTCGTAAGGTAAAAGATCTAAGCTGGACCCTCTACCTCAATGGTTCTTATAGACCTGGAGGCTTGGGGATTTCTGATTCCACAGCAGGGTTCGATACTTTATCTTCTTGGAAACTGGTATCCAGCAATAATGACGTCATCATGAGCGATAAGGATCTTGGTACATTCAACGAACAGATATTGACAGAATATGGACTTTCAGTTGGCATCAATCAAGTGTATCGTCCCGGCGATAAGGGGGTAACCTTCAATGGGTATTTGGGTTCTTCTATTTCTTACCTGGATCCATCTAAACAATGGCTGGGCGGAGTTCCCGATGCTGAAGGGCCGAATCCGTTTAACTGGATTCGTTCCGGAGCTTTGAAACAACCGGATGGTACTACGTGTAACTATCAAGATAATGGCTATCCTAGCAACAACCAGGATTCTAACCAAGTTTACGAAGCGCTACTGCCATTAAGCACACCGAATAAGGGCACTTGGGCACCTGTAATGATGGGTGCTCCAGAGTCTAAAGCTGATTGTGGATTTGGCGTAGTGAATTTGGATATGGTTCGGATTCCGATTACTAACCTTCAAGGTGTTGATATTGTCTTCACTAGCGATAAGACGAAATGGTCAAAATCCTTAGTGTTGGAAATGGAAGATAATGGCAACGGGGTAACGCTTGCAGAGGGCGGTGCGCGTAAATTTACACCAAGAAGCCACCAATCATGGGAAGGCGTAGTGGACGCTTCCGGTAATCCGGTTTATTCCACCACTCCGGGAGATACTGGATTCTCCATGTTCCCTGGTTATGCAATCAATCAAGAAACCGGAGAACGGGTAAACATCGTATTTGGCGAGGATTCTTATTTGAAAGATGATAACGGCAATGATCTGATTTGGAACCCAAGTTCCCGTTTCTTAGGTGACGATGGTAGTGTCATCTTTGGTGGTAAACATTATATTTATATCTTAGGTACAAAGTACGATGGTTGCAGCAAATTTGCGAACGATATGGGTCAATTTTTAAGTGGAAATATTCCAAGTACTGAGGTGTTCCAAGATTTCCAATGGCTTGGGCTACCAACAGTGATGCCAAATGCTAGATTATTGCCACTGGCTCAAGGGCTTATTCCTACTGAGACTCGAATAAGATTCCGCACCTCCCGCTCCTATGCGCGCTATGTAAATGAAGGCTTGCAACCACAGGGTAATAATGGCTATCCATTATACACCTTTAGCACATCTTCTCTTGCACCTCGAGCACTTACTGATGTCGCTAATCCTAACCATAATGACAAGCAAAGTCTGTTAGACCAAATTATGGTAACACCAAATCCATACTATGGCTACACACAGTATGAAGCCAATCGCTTGGATACTAGGGTGCGTGTTATTAATTTACCGAAAACAGCAACGGTTTATATCTATGCTTTAGATGGTACGCTTGTTCGCACCTTGACTAAGGATAATCCGAATGCATCCTATGTAGATTGGGATCTTAAAAATGCTAAGGGCTTGAGCATCGCCAGCGGTATGTACCTGATGCATGTAATTGCTCCGGGTATTGGGGAAACTACTCTGCGTTGGTTTGGTGCATTTAGACCAACTGATATTACTACTTATTAATGAACAATCGGCTTCCTCAAGATTATCCTGAGGAAGCCATCATCCATATTATCAGAAAAGAAACACTCATAATGAAGAGATTTATAGCCAAAACAGGAGTAGCACTAGCCTGTATTGCCCTATCTGGTAGTGCGTTCGCGGGAAACAAAGACCGTAGCGGGCAAGCTGGTGCACCGGAATTACTGATTAACCCTTGGGGTATTTCAGCCGGTGTATTTGGCGCAAATACGTCCTTGGTACGCGGCATTGAAGCCATGAAAGGCAATATCGCCGGCTTGGCTTATGCAAAAGGGACTGAGGTTGGTATCGCCTACAACGCCTACCTGAAAGGAGCAAATGTCAATGTTTTCAATTTGGGTTTTGGGCAAAGTTTCGGCGATGCTGGCGTTTTGGGGATCAATATTCAGTCAATGAATTTTGGTGAAATCACCATCTCGGATTATGATCACCCACAAGGTGGGATTGGTACCTACAAGCCGTCTTTCTTCAATCTTCAAGTAGGCTATGCTAAGGAATTTTCCCGTGCAATTCATGCAGGGGTTGGATTCACTTATGTATCGGAGCAAATTACTGATGCTCGTGCCAGCGGTGCTGCATTTGAAGCCGGAGTTCAGTACACTACCGGAGCAAGAGATAATTTCCATTTTGGTGTCACCCTTCGGAATGTAGGTACCAACATGCGTTTCTCCGGGGAGGGATTTGCCTTCGACAGTGAAACACCTACTTCCGGTAATGGGACCTATCAAGTTCGTCGCAATACGCCAAGTGATAAGTTTGAAATGCCCACTTATTTGAATTTGGGAGCTTCCTACGATTTTTATTTGGGCGAGAAAAGCTTGAAGAGCCTGGACGAAACTCCTAAAAATCGCCTGACCGCTATGCTAGCCTTTACTTCCAATTCGTTCAATAATGATTATATCGCGGTTGGTCTGGAGTACGGTTACAAGGAGATGTTCATGCTCCGTGCTGGCTATCGCTACGAAAAGGATATCATGAGTGCGGATAAGAGCACAACCTTTTACAAAGGTGTTGCCTTTGGTGCAACCGTTAATACCGGCCTTGCTATGGGCAGTACCCGTCTAGCTTTGGATTATGCTTTTCGGCCTACACGTCGTCCCGACAACGGTGTGCATAACATAGCGCTTCGTTTTACTCTGGATCAGAAGAAGGATAAATCTTCTGCAGAGTAATATATTGTTTTAATTTTAAATGTTTTTGGAACAACGTTTCTGCAACGCAGAGACGTTTTCCTTTTTTAGTAAATACCCATAAATTGTTTGGTTATGTCCGGTATTAATTATTATACACAAGAAACCTTAGACAGCTTAAAGGCTGAATTAGCACAATTGAAAACTACTGGCCGAGCTGATATTGCCCGTGCTATTGCCGATGCCCGAGAAAAGGGAGACCTTAAAGAAAATGCAGAATACGATGCCGCTAAAGAAGCCCAAGGAATGCATGAGGCAAAGATTGCACAGCTAGAAGCTGCGGTAGCTAATGCGCGCGTTATCGATGCGAAAGATATTGATACCAGTAAAGTGACCATTCTCTCCAAGGTGAAAGTGACGAACATGGCTACCAAAAAATCAGCCGAGTATCAATTGGTGTCTGAATCTGAAGCTGATCTCAAATTGGGAAAAATATCCGTAAATTCTCCAATCGGAAAAGGGCTGCTCGGCAAAGCAAAAGGAGACGTTGCCGAGATATCCGTGCCCAATGGGATTATTAAGTTCAAGATCGACAAGATTTCAATCGCCTAGCTATGGCCAGTATTTTCTCGAAGATTATTGCTGGGATCATCCCTGCCTACAAGATTGCAGAGGATGCCGATTTTCTTGCCTTCCTCGATATTAATCCGCTTGCCAAAGGTCATACCTTAGTGATTCCAAAAATGGAGGTGGACAAAGCATTTGATTTACCAAAGGATGTATTGGCAAAATGGCTAGTTTTTGCCCAACCGATCGCACATGCCATCGAGCCAGAATTCCCCTGCAATCGTTGTGGCATTAGTGTCGTCGGCTTGGAAGTACCTCATGCGCACATGCACCTCATACCGCTTCAAGACATCGGTAGCATGAATTTTTCCCGCCCAAAATTGACGCTTAGTTCCGAGGAATTTTTGGAAGTGCAGACGAAGTTGCTGGGTGCTTTGGAGCGATCTAAATAGGACCATCCCACTTTTGCCGGACTATTTTTTGAACGCTATGTGCAACCTGATATGAAACCAGACTGGCAAGCCAAAGCAAAGGAGAAACAAAAGCATTGGAAACAAATGCTAGAGCGGGGCAATAAGAACAAATTCTTGAAAGCTCTTCCGGCATTTCATGATGCCGCGTTTTCGGAGATTGACTGTTTGGCTTGTGGCAATTGTTGTCGGAATCATTCCCCTCGGTTCAAACAACCCGATATAAAACGTATCGCCCGCGCATTGAAGCTAAAGGAAGGTGAATTGATTGCCCGCTACCTGCGCTTGGACGAGGAGGGCGATTTTGTCGTGCAACAACCACCCTGTCCCTTCCTTGGCGTCGATAATGCATGCTCTATTTATGAGCATCGCCCATCGGACTGCCGCCGCTATCCCTATACTGATGAAGACGTTTTGATCAAAAGAATCGCTCTGACCTTAAAGAATGCAACGGTATGCCCGGCTGTAGTTCATGTTTTGGAGGCCTTAGAGTCGGTTCATTAATAGGCCGCAGAGCGATGCCTATTTCTTCCCCCGTAGCGGCAGCAACAAATCCCGTAATCCATTGAGTGCTATTTCGTGCATCGTTGCCATTTGCATCCCCAGCTTCCCCTTGGGGAAACCCTCACGGGCAAAAAACTCCAAATAATGATCCGGTAGATCACAAAGCAGCCGTCCTTTATACTTTCCAAAAGGCATTTCGGTCTTTACCAGATCCAAAAGCAGATTCGGATCCCCAAATGGTATGCGTTCCATCTTGATATTTTAGTGCTGCCGTTGGCGCCAACGGGACCGGGTAGTAAGAGTTCCCGAAGGCTTAAGTGGTTCGGCCTTGGTGTCGGTTGTCCACACCTCCGCCGCCAACAACGCTGCGATTTTTGCAGTTGCCGCATCATCCTGCACCAAATACTCCGGCTTGTAATGCAACTCAATAAAGCGCGTATCAAACTGTCCTTTACGGAACGGCTCCGCCTGTACTGCCCATTTCCCAAAAGCAAGCGTATTGGCAAAACCTTCCAATTTGTATTCATCTATGGCGCGGCAAAGCCGCTCTATAGCCGCCTCCCGCGTCTCGGCATACGCAATGAGCTTCGCTATCATCGGGTCATAGAATATGGGAATGGCCTGTCCTTCCTCATAACCATCATCCACCCGCACGCCAGGCCCTTTTGGTGGTTGATATACCTGCAAGGTTCCCGTATCCGGCATAAAATTGTTGAGTGGATCCTCCGCGCAAACACGAAGCTCAATGGCATGCCCGCGGATTTCTAAGTCTTCTTGGCTAAAGGAAAGTCGTTCCCCCCGCGCCACATTGATCTGCTCCCGCACCAAGTCTTTACCCGTAATCATCTCGGTTACACAATGCTCCACCTGCAAGCGGGTGTTCATCTCCAAAAAGTAGAAATTCAAATCATGGTCCACCAAAAACTCAATCGTGCCCGCACCTTCATAGTTACACGCCCGGCACACCGCTACCGCACATTCGCCCATAGCCTTCCGTATATCCGGTGTGAGGCAGGAAGAAGGCGCTTCTTCAATCAACTTCTGATGGCGACGTTGGATGGAGCATTCCCGCTCAAAAAGATAGACATAGTTGCCGTGCTTGTCGCCGAGAACTTGAATTTCGATATGTTTGGGCGAGCCAACAAATTTTTCAATAAATACTGCATCATTACCAAAAGCACTCAGCGCTTCACTCTTAGCCATACGGAGTTGCTCCTCCAGTTCCGCCTCTGTGTTGACCAAGCGCATCCCTTTGCCACCACCGCCTGCCGCCGCCTTTATCAACAAAGGAAAACCAGTAGCAAGCGCTATCTGGTGCGCTTCCGCAGGGTCATGAATGGGCGAATCCGTGCCGGGTACCATCGGTACATCGAATTTCTTCGCCGCTTGTTTCGCCGAAATTTTATCCCCCATCATGTTGATAGAATAGGCTGAGGGGCCTATGAAGGTCAAGCCGGCATCCGTCACCGCCTGAGAGAAAGCAGCATTTTCGCTCAAAAAGCCATAGCCCGGATGAATCGCATCTGCAGCACAAGCAAGCGCCACTTCAATGATTTTATCCCCTAGAAGATAAGACTGCGCAGAGGGAGCAGGGCCAATACAGTAGGCTTCGTCGGCATAACGAACAAAGGGCATTTCCCGATCCGCTTCAGAAAAAACAGCAACAGTCTCGATACCCATTTCCCGTGCCGTCCGCATCACACGCAAGGCAATTTCCCCCCGATTGGCGACCAGTATTTTTTGCATAGGCTACAAAGGTAAGGAAAGCCAAGAGCGCAGCTCGAACTCGATTATTGCTCGTATTTGAGCGGGTATTTGTTTTAAATTTTTGGGCGCATCCCCGCAACCTCGGCGGAGCCGAGGCTGCGGGGGCGGGCTTTCCGTTCCAAGTCCTCATTCCGCTCCGCTCCATTCAGAGCTTTCCACTGCAATCCCTTGCGCGGGCCACCCAATCTCTACCAGCTTCCGCCCGATACTAGCAACCCGAGCCTTACCAAATAGCGGTACAAACAGCTATAAGCGGCCTTTTGTTACTTTGATGTTAAAGAAGGTTTTCAGCCACTTTCCCCAATATTTTCCCTAACTTTAGCAGATGATTCAATCATTTTTAATTATTAACCAAAGTGAACGATTATGACTAATTCTTTTAGGAATTATTTAGCAAGGGGGGTAATTTACCTTTCCGGCATCCTGAGCGTACTCATGTGCTATAAGTCAAGCCGAGCACAAATCATCACGAATACCTTCCCGCAGTATCAAATATATACGATGCCGGCGGGCTATGTTGGCCCGAGCACCACCAATGATGTGATCACTAACTGTGATATGCTGGAAGACCCGGCAGGTGCCATCAAATCAGTCGCATGGAGTTCCATGAATATTGGCCCGGGCTATCCGGGCAGCAATATGTGCCAGTTTATGGTAGAAGATTATGCCGGCAACCG
>JAFDYA010000143.1 GCA_018267675.1 Bacteroidota bacterium | reverse complement strand
GGAAGCGACAAGAGAGGAGCCTACTCTGGATGAATTGACAGAGATGATGGCAGCAAAGGAACAGGAGGAGACTTTGGCTCATTCGTACCTTAATATTGCCCCCGACAGAATTAGCGATACTAAGATTTTTTCAGAAGTAAGTGCTGAAGCTACTGTTTCCGATGATCCACAGGTAATTCCTCCGGCAGCTCCGCCGACGCCAGTTGCCGGTCTGCCAGTTGCCGCACCAGCAGTTGCAACGCCGAGCGACACTGACGCCGCAAAAAGTCAGTTAGCCTTGCCAGAGTTGCTTGCAGCAGCTACGCCAAAAGCAATCCCTTCGGTGGATATCCGGTCGGTGATCAGTATCAATGATAAATACCAGTTCATGTCCGTATTGTTCGGTAATGATAAAGCGGCTTACGAGGCGGCATTGGATAAAGTCAATGAGTTTCAGAATGCGTTTGACGCGGAGCATTGGCTACAGGAGCGGCTTTGGATAGCCGAAGAACAACAAAATACGGTACAAGAGTTTTTTGACCTGATCAGGAATTTCAAAAAGAACTAGGCGCTACGCTAGTTTATTCAAAGAAATATTCTTCGGATTTTTTCTTGAAAATCGGGATGTACATGCCACCTCTTATGCCAAACAGTATGTCCAGACGGGATTCGTTGTCCGGTCGGCGTACATCATATAGGTAGCTTCTTCGTCCTTGGGTGAAACCCGCCAAGATGTCCAGCCCCAAGTGAAAGTTGATGAAGCCTCCTTTGTCAAACATGTTGAAGCCTGCAAATTGTTCAACAAAAATGCCGTTAGTCAGTCGGTCATATCCTTTCTCATATTGGCCTCGAAGTTGGGGGATTGTTTTGTCCACGTCGGAAATGTCGATACGATGTTGCATGAAGCCTAAGCCGGTGAGGACAAGGATACCGGTATTGGGATTGTGTTTGTCGGTTGGGAATATTTTCCCTGCTTGCAAAGCGACGGCATAACCTCGTTCAAACAGGCCAATAGCTATCCGCTGTCCATCCTGGTTGATGAACAATCCGTTGGGGTCGGAGACGCCGGATAGGAGGGAGTCTTGGTGCACTCGGTTTCCTTGGATAAAGTCAAATTTTGCACCAAACAGCCAATTAGACTTTGTCTTGTATTGTACCGATGGGCCAAAGCGATAGGAAAGTCCGAAGCGTTTAGCCATATCTGCAGCAGGCCAGTCAATACCGCCATTGAATCCTAAGACCAGACCTTTCCTTCGCGGTTCTTGAGTAGCACCGAAGAGATCAGCCTGAGCTTGTACGGTATTTGCAAAAGAAAAGCAGAGAAATAAGAAGACTATGAAATAGCGCATAATACGAATTGTAAAGGTAGGGAAGGAGCGGTAGCCTAGAAATAAAACGTCGGTAGGATTGTTTTCGTGCGTTTTTGAATCACGTACTTTTGCAGCCATTAAAAATTATTGTATCGATGCTCCCCTTGCAAATGGTTGACCTGAAACGTCAATATCAAAAGATTAAACCCGAGATTGATGCAGCTATGCTGCAAGTGGTAGAGAGTGCTGCCTTTATTAATGGTCCTGAAGTGACTGCGTTTGCAAAGGAGTTGGAAGCCTATTTAGGCGTGAAGCATGTGATACCTTGTGCCAATGGTACAGATGCCTTGCAGATTGCGTTGATGGCTCTGGATTTGAAGCCGGGTGACGAAGTGATCACCCCGTCATTCACCTATATCGCGACAGTAGAAGTCGTGGCTTTGTTGGGCTTGAAGCCTGTATTTGTGGATGTAGATGCAGATACCTTCACGATGAATATTGAATCGGTGAAGGCGGCGATTACCCCAAGAACCAGAGCGATTATTCCGGTACATCTTTACGGGCAATGTGCGGATATGGCAGGCTTGTTGCAACTATCTGCTGAGCGCAATATTCCTTTAATTGAAGACAATGCTCAAGCTATTGGTGGTACTTATACTTTTCCAGATGGGCGGACAGTAAAAACCGGTACCATGGGGCTAATCGGGTGTACGTCATTTTTCCCATCCAAGAATCTGGGTTGCTATGGTGATGGCGGCGCAATGTTTACTAATGATGATGCATTGGCAGAGAAGCTTCGGATGATTGCTAATCATGGCCAGAAGCAACGATACTACCATGAGCTTGTCGGTTGTAATAGTCGCTTGGATTCGTTGCAGGCAGCGGTACTCCGCATCAAGTTGCGCCATTTGGATGTGTATTGCGACGCGCGGAGGTATGCTGCCGATTTTTATGACGCCGCTTTTGCAGCTAATAATCATATCGTGACCCCCTATCGTGCACCCTACTGCAAGCATGTGTTTCATCAGTACACACTTCAACTAAAAGGGATAAATCGGGATACCCTTGCTGCGGATTTAGCGGCACGCAACATTCCATCTATGATATACTATCCGGTATCCAGCCATGAGCAGAATATGTTGAAATCATTTGTAGAAGCGGGTTTCAGCCTGCCGACAACTGACTATCTCAATTCTTGTGTGTTGTCTTTACCCATTCATACAGAGCTTACCGACGAAGAGTTGAAATTTATCACAGAAGGTGTGCTGGCAGCAATTGCAGCGCAAGCAGAACAAGTATGAAACTAACGAACACAACAATCACTGATCTGGTCATTCTGGAGCCTCGTGTATTTGCGGATAGCAGAGGTTATTTCTTTGAGTCATTTAATCAAAAGGTGTTCACAGAAGTCACAGGGCATGATATCCCATTTGTGCAGGATAATCAGGCACGTTCCACTCGCGGAGTAGTACGGGGCTTGCATTATCAAAACAATCCCACAGCACAGTCTAAATTGATTCGTGTCCTAGATGGTGTTATTTGGGATGTAGTTGTAGATATCCGTAAGGGTAGCCCGACGTTTGGCGTTTGGTATGGGATAGAATTGAGTGCGGAGAATCAGTTGCAGTTTTTTGTGCCTCGAGGTTTTGCGCATGGCTACTCTGTGCTCAGTGAAACGGCGGAGATACTTTATAAATGCGATAACTTCTACGATAAGACCGCTGAGGCGGGCATTCTTTGGAATGATCCAACGCTTCAGATTGATTGGAAAGTAGCTGCGGAGGAAGTGATTATTTCGGACAAAGATCAGGTGCAGCCGCTGCTTGCAGATGCAGTAATGAATTTCTAGTGAATAGTGGAGCCCGTGCTAGGCCTTCATATTGACAAACTGTAAAGGAAGGTCTAGGCTACTGGAATTGCAAAGTTGGATTACAGCTTGTAGGTCGTCAATCTTTTTCCCGGTTACCCGTATGATATCGTCCATGATGGCTGCTTGTACTTTTAGCCCGCTGTCCTTGATTAGTTTTACGATCTTCTTGCTGTTGTCTCGGTCGATACCATTTTTTACCGGTATTGTTTTTCGTAAAAATTTGCCGGAAGCGCTGAACTCTTTGCTCATGTCAAAAGCCTTGGCTTCAATGCCTTGGCGCATGCTCTTGGTGAGGAGAATATCTTCCAATTGTTTCATTTGCATGTCGCTGTCCGTTTCCAGCGAAATGATGTTTTCTTTCTTGTTCAATTCCACAGAGATGTGGCTGCCTTTGAAGTCATAGCGGTTGTCCACTTCTTTTTTCACCACATTGATGGCGTTGTCCAAGGTTTGTAGGTCTATTTTGGAAGTAATGTCAAATGATGGCATGGCAAAACAAATTTTTTGAGGGATCAGATTGAATACAGCAAAGGTAGTCCCTGCAATTATTCCAATTTCATTACCCGCAGGTATTGCTGTAATTTCAAGAGTTCAAATTTTTTTCAAGATGAGGTCGATTCTTGTCCTTTTTTCCTTGCTGCTTGGCCTTGCTGCTTGCAGTCCGCCTACTACCAAGACTAATATTCCATCTAAGGCAGCGGAACAAGCCAATCCGACGGACTTTCTTAGGGTAAATTTCGAAGTAAGGAAGAATTTATTGGGCAAGAAGATTGTCAATGGCACGGTATTGAATACCGGTAAGAACCAAAGCTATTCCAGCGTTACGCTGAGCATCACTTGCATTAAGGATGGCGAAGAAAGCAATACCGAATATACGCTATCGGAGCCCTTGCCTCCGGGAGGGAAGGCAAAGTTTTCCTACAAGCCCGAAGGGAATCCGGAACAAGTGAAGCTTCGGATTGCGTCAGCCACTGCCGAGTAATTGTTCGCTAGTCTCGGTTATTTGCAAAAAAATCTTAGGGCAACTTTGGTTTATTCTTCTTGTAGTGCCAGGAGGTCCTCAAATGTTTCCCTTCGCCGAATGAGTTT
>JAFDYA010000142.1 GCA_018267675.1 Bacteroidota bacterium | reverse complement strand
CAATCCTCTCAATTCATTGATCAATACATTGAAAGATTCCGGTGTGCCGGCTTTTGGTACGTTATCACCCTTCACAATGCTTTCATAGGTCTTAGCACGGCCTGCGATATCATCCGATTTTAAGGTGAGTAGTTCTTGAAGAATATTTGAGGCGCCGTATGCTTCCAATGCCCAAACCTCCATTTCACCGAAACGCTGACCACCAAATTGTGCTTTACCGCCCAAAGGTTGTTGCGTTATAAGTGAGTATGGTCCGATAGAACGTGCGTGCATCTTATCATCAACCATGTGGTGTAGCTTAATCATGTAGATGATGCCCACAGTGGCTTTTTGGTGGAAACGCTCGCCGGTTTCACCATCGTAGAGGTAGGTGTGGCCAAATTCAGGAAGTCCGGCTTCTTTAATCAGATCTCCGATTTCTTCTACTGATGCACCATCAAAAATTGGCGTGGCAAATTTGACGCCGAGTTTTTCACCAGCCCAGCCGAGAACGGTTTCATAAATCTGCCCCAGGTTCATCCGGCTTGGTACGCCCAATGGGTTCAATACGATATCCACCGGTGTACCATCTTCTAGGAATGGCATGTCTTCAGCGCGAACGATACGGGCAACGATACCCTTGTTTCCGTGGCGTCCGGCCATCTTATCACCCACCTTCAATTTCCGCTTAGAGGCCAGGTAGATTTTTGCTAATTTCAAGACACCTGCCGGTAGCTCATCACCGATAGAAAGGTTGAATTTCTCCCGCTTGTAACGACCGAGTTCTTCATTAGACTTAATGTTGTAATTGTGCAGGAGCTGATTGATCATTTCATCAGTTTCGGCATTGCCGGTCCAGCCCAATGGGTTCACTGTGGTATAATCAATAGAACCGAGGGTCTTGGTATTGAATTTTCCACCTTTGCTGATCACAGGTTCGCCGAAGTTGTTGGTGATACCGGCTGAGGTCTTATCCTTGAGGATCGTCATCAGTTTCTCCATCAACAAGTCATCGATAGCCTTACTGTTCTTTTCGTGTACTTGTTCAATCTTTTCTAATGCTGCTTTCTCGCGAACCTTAGAGTTCTTATCTTTTTTAGCACGTTGGAATAATTGCTTATCGATAACAATGCCTTCAGTACCGCTACTAGCCTTGAGAGATGCATCCTTTGCGTCGCCGGCTTTATCACCGAAGATGGCACGGAGTAGTTTTTCTTCAGGGGTTGGGTCGGTTTCACCTTTTGGTGTGATTTTACCAATAAGGATATCACCTTCGCCCACATGAGCCCCGATACGAATCAGGCCATTTTCGTCCAGGTCTTTTGTAGCTTCTTCGGATACGTTTGGAATGTCTGAAGTCAGTTCTTCTTCGCCCAATTTGGTATCACGGACTTCCAATTCGTATTCGTCAATATGTACTGAGGTGAAGAGGTCTTCCCGAGCTACTTTTTCATTGATCACGATCGCATCCTCAAAGTTGTAGCCCTTCCACGGCATGAAGGCCACTTTCATATTCCGGCCCAAGGCCAATTCTCCATTTTGAGTGGCATAGCCTTCGGTGAGGAAGTCACCATTTTTCACTTTCTGACCCTTAGTTACGCAAGGGCGAAGGGTGATGGAGGTGCTTTGGTTTGTTTTCTTGTACTTGGTAAGGGTATAAACCTTCAAGTCATCTTCAAAGGAAACCAAGCGAGCATTGTCGTTGCGGTTGTAGCGCACGTGTATTTCGTTGGCATCTACATATTCTACTACGCCATCGCCTTCGGCATGGATTTGAATACGAGCATCGCGAGCAGCGCGGCCTTCGAGGCCGGTTCCTACGATCGGCACTTGTGGGCGAATCAGGGGTACTGCTTGACGCTGCATGTTTGATCCCATCAAGGCACGGTTGGCGTCATCATGTTCCAAGAACGGAATCAAGGATGCGGATAGGCCGACAATTTGATTCGGTGCTACGTCCATGAATTCTACTTCGTTCGGCTCCAATAATGGGAAGTCACCGGTTTGGCGGGAGGTGATGCGTTCTTCTACAAAGTGGCCTTTTTCATCCAAAGGCACATTTGCCTGGGCGATTTTGGCTTCGTCTTCCTCTTCTGCACTAAGGTAGGTTTGGCTCTTCAAGTCCACCTTTCCGGCTTTCACTTTACGATAAGGGGTTTCGATAAAGCCCATATCGTTGATCTTGGCGTGCACGCAAAGTGTGGAAATCAGACCGATGTTTGGCCCTTCCGGAGTTTCAATAGTACACAAGCGACCATAGTGTGAGTAGTGTACGTCCCGCACCTCAAAACCTGCACGTTCCCGGCTCAAGCCACCTGGGCCGAGTGCTGAAATACGACGCTTGTGGGTGATTTCAGAAAGTGGATTGGTTTGATCCAAGAATTGGGATAGCTGAGAAGTGCCAAAGAAGGAATTGATCACTGAAGACAAGGTCCGCGCATTGATCAAATCGATTGGTGTAAATACTTCGTTATCCCGAACGTTCATCCGCTCCCGGATAGTCCGAGCCATCCGTGCAAGGCCAACGCCGAACTGTGCAAACAATTGCTCGCCTACCGTACGTACCCGACGATTGCTCAAGTGGTCAATATCATCAATTTCCGCCTTGCCATTGGTGAGGCGCACCAAGTATTTAATGATGGTGATGATATCTTCTTTGGTCAATACTTTCTTTTCCAGCTTGATATCGAGACCGAGCTTCCGGTTGATTTTATATCGACCTACTTCACCCAAATCATAACGCTTGTCAGAGAAAAAGAGTTTTTCAATAATGCCACGAGCGGTTTCATCGTCCGGAGCATCAGAGCCACGAAGTTGACGATAGATATGTTGCACCGCTTCCAACTCTGAGTTTGAAGTATCCTTGTTCAAGGTATTATAAATGATGCTGTAGTCTCCGCTCACTTCTTCTTTTTGCAGGAAGATGGTGCTGATGTTCATGTCTTGAATCATCGCGGCGTTGTCTTCATCCAATACAGAATCGCGATCCAATACTACTTCGTTCCGTTCGATACTTACCACTTCACCGGTGTCCTCATCCACGAAGTCTTCTGTCCAACTCCGAAGAACGCGGGCAGCCAAACGACGGCCAATATTGGCGGCCATGCTCTTTTTGTCCACCTTTACTTCGTCGGCCATACCAAACAATTCAAGGATGTCCTTGTCTGTTTCGTAGCCGATGGAGCGGAGTAGGGTAGTGACAGGGAATTTCTTTTTCCGGTCGATATACGCATACATCACATTATTGATGTCGGTGGCAAATTCCATCCATGCCCCTTTAAAAGGAATGACACGTGCGGAATAGATTTTGGTACCGTTTGGATGCACGCTTTGACCAAAGAATACACCTGGAGAGCGATGCAATTGGCTAACCACTACACGTTCTGCGCCATTCACGACGAAAGTGCCGCGTGGGGTCATGTAGGGGATATTGCCTAAGAACACATCTTGAACAATAGTTTCGAAGTCCACGTGCTCTTCGTCATTACAGCTCAATTTCAGCTTTGCCTTTAATGGGACGCTATAAGTAAGTCCGCGTTCCATACATTCTTCAATAGAATAGCGGGGCGGATCTACAAAATAGTCGAGGAATTCAAGCACGAAGATGTTGCGGGTGTCCGTAATCGGGAAGTTTTCGTTAAACACGTTGAACAACCCTTCGTTATTCCGCTTGTCTGGCGTGGTTTCGAGTTGGAAAAACTCTTTAAACGCCTGAAGCTGGATGGCAAGCAGATCCGGAGTATCAGCGATATCTCCTATCTTGCCAAAATTGATGCGACCGGTTGGGGTCTTTTTTTGAACTGAAGCCATGGTATTTTGAATAGTCCTTTTGTCTAGTAT
>JAFDYA010000141.1 GCA_018267675.1 Bacteroidota bacterium | reverse complement strand
GAATTTCAATTCTAGCTAGCAAAATCGTATCTCGTAAAAGCGTCGTCCGAACTTGTCTGCTAGGGTCACCACTTTTTCTATACGTCCGGATAATTTGGCAATTTGGTCAGTATTGGCAACAACAAAACCTTGTTCACCAAAAAACGCATCTAGCATTAGGATGTTGTCATCAATTGTTTGGACTAGTTTATCTGTGTTTAGGTCTTGGGGTAGGCGCCGTCGGTTCACAATCATTCTACCTTCAGTAAGGGCTTGTTCTAGATTTTGGGCGGAACCAAAGTCTGCATGTAGGATGTCGTAAATGCTATCGTCCCTTGAGTTGGCCACCATTTCAGCATAGAACTCATCGGCATCCATTAGCGAGTCAAATTCTGGATCGTTATTATAAATGGTAACAACCTTATCGTTGTTGATTTTTAGCGAGTGGTACTTTGGAGTTTTTAAAACAGTCAGGTAATTTGCCGAATCGGGCAGTGGCCCATACAACTCTTTCAATACATAGACAGCCACATGAACGTTTTCCCATGTCTCTGCTGTAGCGTTCAAATGTGTAATTTCTGCCTGCAATGGCACTACATCAGCATCCATTAGTTTACTCAGTAGCTCATTATCTTCTCGCGGTAAATAGCCAATTTTTTTCTTGTCAAAATGCAGGGCGATAGCGCATTTGTCGTATTCATTTTGCGGCTCCCTTACCAACTCCAGTAGGTCACCCTCTCGCATTTGATGCAGCAAATTAATGCCCTCGTAAAAACGAAAGCCTCTAATAAAACTTTGTAAAATGTAGATGCGTTGAAACTGTTTTATTGTTACACTCTTGGGCAAGATGGCGAGGCCTAATACAGCCGTGACGCCTTGGATAAAGTCTGAGCGTTTCATAGCATTTTCGCTTGGTTCCGTTGTCTTGATTTTTTGTTGAAAATGTTAGCGGCTCAAAATAGTTCAAGTTGCTGAACAGGAGGCGTTTTTGGCGCTGTTTCTTTTCCAAAAAAAAGCTCCATTAGGCCAAACTGTTTGTCCGTAATCAGCAGCATGCCAATACTCCCTTTGGCTGGCAATATTTTTTTTACACGCTGCATGTGTACTTCCGCATTTTCGCGGCTACTACAATGTCTTATGTACAAACTGAACTGAAACATTTGAAAGCCATCATTTAAGACTTTCTTCCGAAATTTGGCCGCCGCTTTTCGTTCCGCTTTGGTCTCGGTGGGGAGGTCGTACATTACAAATATCCACATAGTTCTGTAGGCATTTAATCGATTAAACATAATATTTACTCTTTTTTATGAAAACGCTGGATATAAAATTGTTCGTTCTTTTCCTTCAAAGCATTTGGCAAGGCTGGCAGTGCTGCGCTGCACGGCATTCATCAAGGGGCTTTTCTCGCCGTTTATCAACACGTCCATCGCCGGTATGCCGAGCAACTGTTGTTTCATCTTTGGGCTGAGTTCCAAATACTGTCCGTGCATTGTGACGATATCATAAACCAAGCTATCCACAAAGGGGCGGTAGGGCTCCATGATATCGTCGGCTAGGCAATAGGCGTTGTATTGGTTGCGGTGAAAGATGCCAAGCGTGGGCAATAGTCCGCTCCCCACTAGGCTTCGGGCTACTACGGCGCGCAAGATGGCATAGCCGTAGTTGAGTAGGTTGTTGGGCGGCGCGCCCTCTCGGTCTCGTCTAAAGTGTAAGAATTCCGGAAAGAGATGTTTCCAATAATACACGGCGGCTTGGGCTTCGCAATTGTCCGTATCGCCACTGCGTACATTAGCAGCCAAGTTGAGGAGGAGCTGATTGCTGATTCGTTTTTTTGCCAATAGGCTAGCTTGGTTGCTGAGCTTGGCTTTTATCGTTTGCTGCCACAGTTGTTTTTTGAGCGGTAGCGTGGCTTCTATTTGAGCTTTGAATCGCTGGCTTTGCAGGGTATGCCCGTCAAGATTGAGGAGTAGGCCGGTGGGGTGGTGGGTCGTGTTGCAGGTAATCACCGCGGCATTATTTTCCAAAAGTTTGGCTAATACCGCTTGCGAAATGGTGATTTGCTGATGGTCTAGGATGATCAGGCCGATATCTTCAATAGCAGCAGTTTTTTTCTCCGCGCTGCCCACTAATTCTATTACCAATTGTTCGTTTTTGGTATGGAGGTAGGCGGGATTGCCGAAGTAGAGCGTGCGCTTGATCATGGCAATTTATTTTTCAAAAACAAGATTTTTTCAAGATATTCCACATCGGCTAAGTCTTTGGTTCTTCCGCTTGCTTTTTTATTGAGGATTAAATTATTGATATGGATAAATGGAAGCGGTAGCCCATCAATAGTCGTCTCAATTTTATGTATTGCCGCATCGCTATAGGCAACTCCTGAAATATGCGTCATGAACTCTGTAGCATCCGGGCTGTTTTCATTTCCTATGCGGAATTTATGGGCCTGGGTGAAGTCCCAGGTTCGAATCGTTTCGATACCCTCCTCGTCAAAGCCCAGGCTACCAAGTGCCTGGAGGAGCAGTTCTTTATTATTATTGTCTGGCTTTATCCAGATATCCATATCGCCCGTAACTCTGTTGTACCCATAATAATTAACCGCATAGCCACCTATGAGGATAAAATAGACCCTATTTTTTAATAAAGCCTCCAATAGATTCCTGTGCTCCCTGTAAAATATGTTCATAATTTTTAATCGAGTTTAATTTTTTTGTTGCTTTTTAAGCTGGATTCATCCTTGATTCCGAAGGCAGCCATAGAAAGTCGTTTAAGGTTGCTCAACAATTCTCCTGGCGACAAAGAGGCAAAATGCTTCAATTGGTCCAGTTCCATTGCTTCAAAGGATTCAAATTTCTTTAGGGTCATATTTTTATAAGTAGCTTCGGGTTCTGATGCTATGTGTTGGGCAGCAGTTTTCAGGCTATTGGGCTTTTTTTTTGCAGGAAAAATATTGCCTAAGCGGTCAATGTCGAGTTTGATGCAAGTTTCCTTTTCTTTTGTCAATTCGATTTTATTTGATTGCGTATATTCTACCTTATTTACTATAGCAGTTGCCGTATTAATAGGAATTACAGATAATCTGCTTCCAGTAAAACTAACAGTTTTAAAAATCCTATTTTTCTGGTCTTTGGTCATGGTTTCATAATCAATTCGATTGATATTTTCCAATTCACTTTCAGTAGGCACATAAACCAAATCGTTTGGTGAAAGATGGAACAAAAGTCTATGGCCATTTTCATTGGTTTCAGGGACAGAACCTAAACCCTGTTTTTGACGTTCAATTACAATGTTTAGCGGAATGGTGTCATAACTTCTTTTACCATTTTCATCCTGGTAAATAGCAAAAAAGAGGTTGGTGCCTTTAGCTGCTTCAACAAATTTATCTTTCTTGTTTCCAATTTCGCCAATAGCAAATTTGTTTCCTTTCGGTTCGTATGTTCTAACTTTGAAAATGGGTTGATGAGACTTCCCTTTATTGAGTTCAACTATGTTTTTATTCATTTCTTCAATCCCTTCAGGAGTAAAAGCTAATGATTCGGGTGCAATTTCTTTTCCCTTTTCATCTCGTTGTCCTTTGTATTTTTCTAAATGAGTGGTCAGTAT
>JAFDYA010000140.1 GCA_018267675.1 Bacteroidota bacterium | reverse complement strand
AGGCTCCGCTAATTGCTCAAGATCCGCAAGCAGACAATACGGATGTGTATGCGTTCCGCTCTCCGGATGATACGAATACCATTACGCTAATTGCCAATTATAATCCGTTTCAGCTACCGGAAGCCGGCCCCAATTTTTACACTTTCGGTGAGAATATTCGCTACGAGCTGCACGTAAAAAATAATTCAGCTACCTCCGGCGATGATATCACCTATCGGTTCACATTTACCGTGAACAATGAGGATACGAATACGTTTTACAATATTCGGTTTGGCAAACGCAACCAAAGAATCACCTACCGTTTGCAACGGATTGTGAATGGTGGTACTGCACAAACAATTGTGAATAATGGCCAGGTGCCACCGCCGAATATTGGTGCAAATTCTATCAATGGCGCCGGTGGATTGAATTTCCCTGGGAGCTATGATTCTCTGATGAAAAATGCGATTGCCACTGCAACTACCGGTGAGAAAGTGTATGCTGGCCCTGCAGACGATCCATTCTTTGCTGATATGGCCGGCCTGTTTGACTATGGCGGCATCCGCCCGGAAGGCAATAGTGTGAACCCAACTAAAGATGGTATGGCCCGCTTCAATGTGAGCACCATTTGCATTAAAGTGCCCATAAAAACCTTACAAAAAGCAGGGAAAGATATTAGCCAGGCGAAGAGTATCCTTGACCCGGACTATGTGATTGGCTTTTGGGCCTCTGCATCCCGCCGGGAGCTTCGGGCGTTTATGGGAGATGGTACCGATACCGTTGGTGGTACTAGTGGCGGCGGCTTTGGTGGCCCACCCACAGCATCTTGGGTGCAAGTATCTCGTGTGGGCATGCCCTATACAAATACCTTGATAGTACCTATGGGCAGCAAAGACAAATGGAACGCATTTACTGCTACAGACAACAGCAATGATGGATTCATGAACCTCTTTATCAACCCCGAGCTCACTACTTATATGGACGCAAGCAAGAATGCCAGCCTCATGCCGGCCTTGAATGGACTGCGGATTCAGAAGGCATCTCGCCCGGATATTGGACCCTTTGACTTTAGAAATGGTAAGAAAGGCTTGTATGGCTTGAAGGGATCTTTGATGGTTGCAGGTACCGCTTTGGATGATGCCAATTTTGGCAATTTGTTCCTACCGGATTCTACAAGCCCGAGAGCTGTAGATCTCCTACCCTTGTTTAATACCGGCTTCCCCAATACACCACCTTATCAATTGGCTACCGGTAAAGACAATGTCGCCTCAACTACAAATATGAATCCACTAGCATCGGGGAAGCCATTTATCAGCAATTTCTTACCTGTGATGGGCGATATGCTCCGCTTGAACATGGCCGTACCTGTGACACCAAGAAATAGCCCCGATTTTTCGTCAAAAGGCTTGATGAAGGCAATTGAATTAGGGCTTACTGATGCTCGCTTTAATGGTGATAAATCCATGCAGTTTATCCCGAACATGGATGGATTCCCCAATGGACGCCGCTTGGAAGATGATGTAACCAGTATTGAGCTACAAACAATGGGTGGTGCTATGCTCGCGGCTATCGGATTCTGGTTTGATGACTATGCCGGTACAATTGCTTCTCCTGCATTTTTACGCAATTACAACTTCAATGCCGGACCAACTACTAATGATGCAACATTCAAAGCAGTGTTTCCATTTGTCGCAGCACCTTGGAGAGGTACCGACTACACCCCTAAACCAAGATTCTAATCCAAAAAACAGCATCAATAATCAAGAATTTTCTCATGAAACATACTTTTAGTAAAGCTATTCTGGCGTTTGGATTCATGATGATGCCGGCATTCTACAGCCAAGCATCCTCTCATCGGGAAGCCCCATTCGTTGCCCAGGATCCACAGGCCGACAATATTGACCTCTATGCCTTCAAGAGTCCGAATGACTCCAACAAGATTATCATCATTGCCAACTACATCCCGATGGAATTGCCCCATGGTGGCGCTACTTGGTACACTTTCGGACAAAATATCCGCTACGAAATTCACATCAAGAACGATGCGACTACTAGCGGAGACGATATCACCTATCGGTTCAGCTTCGATATTAAAAATGAAGACCCCAATACCATCTTCAACATTCGCCAGGGCAAGCAAAACTTGAAAAACACCTACAAGCTGGAACGGCGGGTAGGGGCTACTAACAGCTTCACTACCTTAATCACTAACGGCGTTGTTCCTCCTCCTAATATTGGCCCTCGGAGTATAGAAGGTGCAACTGGCCTCGCTGCTGCCAACTATGACAGCTTGATGCAACAAGCCATCATGACATCGGCTTCAGGTGAGCGCGTTTATGCCGGCCCCATTGACGATCCCTATTTCGGAGATTTAGGTGGCATGTTTGATTTAGGTGGCTATCGCCAACCCGGCCGGGATGCTTTGGCAAAATTCAATTGCCACACCATCGCCATGGAAATACCCGTATCAACACTTCAGAAGAGCGGCAAAAAAGTGAATCAGGCCTTGAGTATGTTGGATCCTGATTTCGTAATCGGCGTTTGGGCCTCTGCTTCCCGTCCGGCAATCATGACCTTTAGTGATACCGGTGCTGCGCCATCAACTAGTGGCAATTGGGTACAGATATCTCGTGTGGGGATGCCTTTGACCAACAATATCATCATCCCAATTGGCAAGAAAGACTTGTGGAATTGTATTCCGTCCGGTAGTGCCGGGGAGAATCAGTTTATCAAATACTTCAACAACCCTGAAGTAGGGCTTTATGTGGATAGCTCTAGCAATGGCTATGGTAAAGCTGTTCCTGGTTTGAGTGCCTATCTCCGTATTCAAAGTGCCTCGACTCCTGCTACAGGTATCGGACCCTTCGACTTCAGAAATACCAAATCCGGACTTTTCCCACTAAAGGGTAGCCCAGCACTTATTGGTACTGCATTTGACCCAGGTACCTATGGCAACCTTTTCCTCCCCAATGGAAATAGCCCACGCTCCGTGGATGTACTTCCCTTCTTTATGACCGGCTTTCCCAACCAAGCACCCTATCAATTGGCTGTATTAAAAGCTGGAGGCAATCCAATGTCTATGGGCAAGCCTGTCATCAATAATTTCCTACCAGTAGTGGGTGATATGCTCCGTTTGAACATGGCTACACCTGCCACACCGCGTACCATCGGAGGATTGCCTAATCCTCAATTGAGCTCTATGGGCATTTTGGCCGCCATGATGCAGGGCGTCACCAATACGACATTTAATACCAGCACCAATTTGCAAAACATTCCGAACATGGATGGCTTCCCGAATGGACGCAGACTAGAAGATGACGTCAACAGCATTACGCTACAAATGATGGGTGGTGCCTTCCTAGCAGGAATGGGGTACTACTATGATGATTACAACCCCAATACTGCAACTACCGTACTTACGCCACAATATTTAAGCACAATTGGCTTCTCTGCCGGTATCAATCATAACGATACCACTTTTAAAGCAAAGTTTCCTTTTGTACAACAACCATGGAGAGCTTATACCGGAGGCCAATACGAGGCACCAACCGCAGTTCCTTTCATCGGGCAGTCGTTACCGCTAGCGCTTATGGTGGCCTATCCAAATCCGTTCACGAACCAACTCAGCTTTAAATACAAACTACCGACAAGTGCTAAGGTGCAAATTGAACTACTCGACATCAATGGTCGATTGGTGAGCACCATCAATGAAGGCAATGTTACTGCCGGTGAGCACTTCAGCCATTGGAATGGTGCTGAACTTGTACCTGGAAACTATTTTGCAAGATTCGCTGTGAACAACCAAATCTTACAAACCATAAAGTTGGTCAAGACAAACTAAACAACCCATTCATATCCTTGCAAGGGCAGCCATCAGACGTAATGGCTGCCCTTTTTTTGTCCTGAATAAGTAGCACAGTTCCCAGAATCAGTTTCGAAACCCCTGTGTATCGACGGAAATTCTAATAATGAAAGAGGCACTTCCAAAGATTAGCCTATTTTCAAAAAATGATTGCCCGACAACGATTCCTTGCATTTACGCTGCTATCCTGTGTGCTGCTTTTCCAAAGCTGTAGCAACAACGAACCCAACGTGACGCATGTCGCTGGAATTGAGCTACCCAACATACTCGCATCCGATACTGCTTCCGGCGCAAAGGGAGAACAGTTGCTGCTACAAAAAGAATTTGAGCACGCAATCGCAGCACTTCGCAATAACCAAGATGATGCACAACCTCTATTGGATTTAGGAGGCATCTATTTCCAAGAAGCACGCATTACTGGCAACCAAGACTATTACACTCCGGCAGCCTTACAGGTTCTGGATAGAGCTTTAGACCTTGCTGCTATCAACAGTATTCAAAAAACATATGCCTTTAGTCTAAAAAGCAGCCTCTATTTATGGATGAATCAATATCAAGCAGCTTGGGATCTCGCAAAAGAAGGGGTTGCACTTTCACCCAATGACCCGGGGATCTGGGGTACACTCACCGATGCCAACATAGCCATGGGATATTACACTGATGCTGTGAAAACAGCTGATAAAATGACCAGCATAAGGCCTGACCTGCGCTCCTACTCAAGGATTGCTTTGTTGCGGCAGACATACGGTGATATCCCCGGTGCGATTGATGCCATGAAACTTGCGGTAGATGCGGGCGTACCGAGTATGGAAGCAACAGAATGGGCACGGGTAGCAATCGGGAATCTATACCTCCAGGCAGGGAAGCCGGACAGCGCTGATACCTACTTCCGTACCGCACTGCGCCAAAGTCCTAGATACGCTGTTGCAGAGCTGGGCCTGGCTCGGATGTATGCTTGTACCGGAGACTATGATAGTGCCGCCATCTTCGCGCACAACGCTTGTGCAAGTACTCCCAATGCAACTAACGAACTCTTCCTTGCGCAACTCTACCGATGGAAGGGTGACGCAACAGCAGCAGAAAAATTAGCCAACACCTGCATAGAAAAATTAAACACAAAAAGTAATACTGCCTCAAAAACAAAAAAACTACCCAACAATACTGCTTCTGAATTAGCACTTGCCTACTACTTGCGCAATGACCTTAAAAACGCATTGAAATACGCAAAAAAGGACCTGGAGCTGCATCCTGAAAACCAAGAAGCCAATGAACTTCTTGGCTGGCTATATTACCTCAATGGATCAGCAAAAGGTGCGCTACCGTTCATTGAAAAAAGTCTGAGCACCGGCAGTAAAAACCCAAGCACACTTTATCGGGCTGGGCTGATAATCCGTGATGCCGGAGAGGCAACAAGAGGCAATATTCTACTTCAAGATGCTACAAACAGCTTTCCAAATACTGACCCAAAAGTGCTTGGAAACCTTTTCTAAGCAAGGGATTCCGAATATGTGCGCCGAACATAAAAAGGCAAGTGTACTGAAACCGACCCGCTAAAAATATGCGCATTTAACAAACGCTACAATGCCCTCATTTCTACTCTTCTGTTTTGTGTTCGTCCTTCAAGTGTTGCGTTGTCTGCAATCGGACTATCTGCTCCAAATCCTTTCGCAACAAGATGCTCCTTGGGAATACCCTGCTTCGCCAGATAATTTACCACGCTCACTGCGCGTTGCAAACTAATCTTACGATTGAGCTTCGCCGAACCTATATTATCCGTATGTCCTTGAATTTCCAAGCGCATTGTTGGGTTATCTTTTAGAAATTGGACCAGTCGTTCTAGGTCTGCGGAGGCTTTGGTATCAAGATTTACTTTCCCTGTTTCAAAATAAATCTTGTTGAGCACGATATTCTTTCCCGGCACTACCTCTTCAACACCCAATTGCAACTTCACAAAAAGGGTCGTACTTCTATTCAGTCCTTTGGTACTGATACGCTCAATGTTGGACATGTAGTTTTCCTTCTTCCCAAAAATCACGAAATCACTTGCTGCTTCTAATTGTGTTCGGAACTGGCCATTCCCTTCGGCACTCGTACAAAATGCAACGCTTGCCTGTGTAGTATTCTGAATAGTCACCTTAGTATTTCCTACCGGCATCCCCGTCCTAAGATTGTTTGTATTGCCAATCAAGGTAAATCTGGGATCATTATGTGTGAGGCGAGCAACTAGTTGGCTTTGCTCATTTGCAAAATCATTAGGTGCAAACTTTGCAGTAGTTGCATCAATATTGTTTAAGCGTCCAGTAATAAAATAATCTCTTGGTGGATTCGCTACAAATAACACCCGCCCGTCATCGCTAGAGTACTGTGTCTGTGGCTCAAGGCCTTCACTCTCTAAGGTCACTTTTACATAGGGCAGCAATTGGCCGGTCGCTTCGTCTGTCACTATAACCACAATATCTTTTTTTACGGCGTTACTCACCGGCTTTGCATCTTCAATAATAGGGCTTCGTTTCAGTACCTTGGGCGGACGAATATTAGTCGCTACCCCGAGGGAATAATATAATTGATTGCTCAGGCTGGAACTCAATGCTAGCTTGTATTCCAATGCAGCATTGATAAAAAACTGGTCAAAGAAATTGCCCTGAATCCCCAACCCCGGATAGGCCATAAATCCACTTAGATCTTTGTAAAAAGCATACCCCAGCTTTGTGATTAAAAACGGGTTCAGTGCATGTTTATCGTTTAGTGCTTTCCAATGAAAACCGGAGTTAAGGTCGAGCATCAAATTGACATTGCCATAGCTGGCACCGCTTGGCTTCAAATAATCGACCCAGACAGCATTGACCGACCCTACGAAATCAAGATGGGAGCGCAAACCTTTAAACACATCCAGACCAAATCCGGTTTGCATTTCACTTACTTTAGCCCAGTTGCCACTACCGATAACATCGAAGACATCACTATTCTGAATACGAGGTGGCGTCACAAAATCATTATAGAAAAAATGCAAACCGAGGCTCAGTGGCTTGGATGCCGAAGTATCCTGCGCCATTAGTCTAATGCCACTCAATAAGATCGCCAACAGTACAATTATCCTCATAAGTTTTGTATTAGGGAATACAATTACATGGCCGACATGAAAAACCTAGTGAATTTTCTAATCCTAAATATCGACATAAAAAATGAGGGTACAAAGCCCCATCAAGAATCAGGCAATTGCCAATCGATCGCCGACATTCCATTTGCTACGAGCCAATCATTAGCTCTACTAAAATGACTACAACCCAAAAAACCGCGATGCGCGGAAAGTGGGGAAGGATGTGAGGTGGTCAAGACTAAATGCTTTGTTCCATCAATAAGTTCGGCTTTGCTTTGTGCGTAACTACCCCACAACAAAAACACCACATGATTCCTTCTCGCTGAGATTTGCCGGATTACCGCATCGGTAAATTGGTGCCAGCCCAAGCCAGAATGGACACCAGGCTTGGCTTCCACTACAGTAAGCACACTATTGAGCAACAACACTCCTTGCTCCCCCCAATACGCCAAATGTCCGTTCGCCGCCGGTGGAATGTTCATATCCCGCTCCAGTTCTTTAAAAATATTCCGGAGCGAAGGCGGGATCTTCTGACCAAACGGAACGGAAAATGAAAGGCCTTCAGCTTGTCCCTTTTGATGATAGGGATCTTGTCCCAGCAGCACAAGCTTCACTTCTGAAAACGGTGTCAGATTGAAGGCATGGAACACAACTTCTTCTTTCGGGAAAACCTCTTTATGTGCACGCTCCTTTTCAATCCTTTGCTCCAAAATTGGAAAATAATCTTTCTGAAACTCTTGAGCCAAGACCTCTTGCCAATCAGGAGAAAGGTACTGTTGCAGGGACATCTAGCAATATCGTTTAGGGATTACCAGGGACATAGGGCGTGTACTGGATCTTTTCCTTGCCCTTATCTGTAGCTAGGATACAGACTGAGCCACAAAATTCCTTATTCTTCCAGCGACTCATAAAGGTGAAGAGGTAGTTGTCCGTATGATCCGGTAGGAACTCATAGACGATATAATTTGTCGATGCTTGATCGTGTTTGCGAAAATTAGCCGCTTCTTTCAATTTATTGTCATTACCATCATAGACCACCATCTTATGGTTAGTGGCTGCTTTGGGTCCTACAAAAATGATTTGATAAAGATGCCCCTTTGCTAGTTGCACCACTACCGGAAACGGACTCATACTCTCCATATTGATCATTGCATCCCGAAACACAATAAAACCTTGTTTCAGGTAGTGTTGTTTTATCGTATCTGCTTGGGCTCGAATAGCAGGATCCATACAACCTACCAATTGCTCCGGTGCTCGCTTCTGAGCAAAAACACTAGAGCTAACCAACAGCAGCATTCCAATAAAAAAGATTGAACGTTTCATGCTCACGAAGTTGCAGGCTTTGAATGAAAATGGGAAATGAGCGCTTGTTATTGAAGCGTCAATATGTCGGCTACTTTACTTGGCATTTTAGTACTGATTCCTGTTCCAAAAAAGCCTCCAGCGTATCTCCTATGGCCACAGGACCAACCCCTGCCGGCGTTCCTGTAAATACGAGATCACCTGTGTTGAGGCTAAAAAACGTAGAAATGTAGGCAATTAGGGCATCAACCTTGCGCAACATATCTCCGGTATAGCCTTGCTGCACTATGTCTTCATTCTTCTTTAGCGAAAACCGAACATCCTGAATATCCTTCCCTTCGGGCAGCATCGCAAACTCCCCCACAACCGCAGAATCATCAAACGCCTTGGCAATTTCCCAAGGCAAGCCTTTCTTCTTCTGTTCTTGTTGCAAATCTCTTGCGGTAAAATCTATACCGACTGTAATCTCCTTATAATAATTCCGGGCAAACTTTTCCGTAAAATGTTTTCCATTCTTACAAATCTTCACAACCAACTCTGCTTCATAATGAATATCCTTAGAGAAATCCGGATAGTAAAATGCGCGCCCTGCCTGCAAAAGAGCATTTTTGGCTTTCATGAATAACACTGGAGCCTCAGGTAAATCATTACCCAATTCTTTCGCGTGCTCCGCATAATTTCGACCCACACAGATAATCTTCATAATCCTGAATTCTATAAATAAAATGCGGGTAAAAATAGACTTTCCAACAACTGCTGCGCAGGGCATTTTTAAAATCCCTGTCCGCATTACCGATATCAACTATGGTAACCACATGGGCAATGATGCCCTATTGGGTATCCTACACGAAGCGCGTATGCAGTGGCTGCAATCAGGTGGATTCACGGAGTTAAAAATTGGCAGTCATGGCTTGATAATGGCGGATGTTATGATTGCTTATAAGGCTGAGGCTTTTTATGGTGATGTTTTAGACGTGGCTATTTTCATTGGTGCACAAACAGCGAAGGGCTTCGACATACTTTACCGAGTACATACTGAAAGAGCTGGAATATTGGTCAAGATTGCTGAGGCTAAAAGTGGTATGCTTTGCTTTGACTATTCCAATCGGAAAATCTGCAACATGGATCAGGCATTCCAAAGTTTTCTTGAGGCTAAGGGTTGAAGCATTTCTTTAGCGCAAAATGCCGCTTCAAAATCTGGGTGGGGTAAGGGCGATAAAAAAATGCTCCGCAAAACAAAGTGTTTCACGAAGCATTTTTCCAAAAGGCCAATATCTGTGTCTAACGATCCACTACAAAGCGCAAAACACCTGAGAATTCCGAACCTGAAAGGCGTAACATATAGTTTCCATTGGCTACAGGCTCTTTCAAATCAAAGTCATAAGTCCAATCACGCCGCTCAGGATTCAGGCTAGTTTGATACACCAACTGCCCTAAATTATTCATCACGTCAAGGTGCACTGATTTACCTACCAACGCCTGTGGCCATTGCACCCTTAATGTTAAGTGGCCGGTGCTGGGATTTGGATACAGGCTCATTTCGCCGGAAATAGTGTTATAACCGTTCACAGCAGTGTTGTTCAGAACCATATCTATCACATTGCTGCTGGCTGTTTTGGGACTTGCACAAGGATCGTAACTCTGCATATCAACTGAATATTGATCACCATTCACATAGCTACTTGCCAAGAAGGAAGTGCCTGTTGCAAACGGAATCTTCACTCCATTTTTATACCATTGGTAGGTCGGAGTTGCCCCGCCTCCTACTGCACTAATTGTAAAAGTCACTGGAATGAGCACTGGATAAGGCCCTGCAGGGTTTGCACTGATACTTATCGAAGGCACAACCGAAGGCAGAACAGTTACCCCTACTTTATTACTATTTACAGACTTTGGCACGGCGCAGGGCGCAGAACTTACCATAACTACAACAATCGTGTCTTTGCTTGCCAAGCCTGCATCGGTATAGCTTGTTGAGGTGGCACCTACTATCGGACTACCATTCTTATACCATTGGTAGCTGGGTGTCGCACCGGCGCCTGTATCGTTTGTAACAAAGGTTTCCGGCACTCCAGAACAGATGGTGACGCTGGACTTTCCATTGATATTAATTCCGGGCACCACTATCGGATTCACCTTAATGACAATAGCCTTAGACTGTACAGAAGCCTGATTTACGCAGGGTAATGATGAAGTTAATGTAACCGTGATTGAATCCCCATCATTGAGCGCGATATCGGAATAACTAGGGCTATTTGTTCCAACCGCTACCCCATTCTTGCGCCATTGATAATGTGGACTGCTTCCCGCATTGGTCACGATGGTGCTGAACGTATCCAGATCGCCTTTGCAAATAGTGGTCGCACTTGCCAAAACTATTGCTGTTGGCGTGTCCACCGGTGTCGTGACCACTTTATAACTACGAGATGGGCCGCTACCGCAAATGTTTACACCCGCTACCACTACATTTCCCGAGGCGGTATCAACAAGTACAAAGCTACTGTCGGCATTGCCGCCACCATTCCAGCCTGTAGGATACTGCCATGTGTAACCCGTTGCACCCACTGCTCCACTTGTTTTATAAAGCACGGTACTATTGACACAAGGCGCAGTAGGGCCGGAAATCACACCGGGCTGTTGAGGCAATTGTGTTACGGTAACCGCTAGATTTCTGCTGGCACTAGCTCCGCAAATATTCGCAGCAGAAACAGTAATATTTCCGCTCGTTGCTCCAATGGTAACATTTGCAGCATTACTGACCGATCCACCACTCCAACCGCTTGGGAAAGTCCATACATAGCTTGTAGCACCAGCAACTGCAGTAGTAGTATAGGTTTGGACGCTGTTGATACAAGGCGAAGTACTTCCACTTATAGTTCCCGGCTGTGCAGGGATACTGGTTACGGCCACTGCAAGATTACGCACAGCGGAACTACCACATTTATTATTCGCAGTCACTGAAATATTGCCGCTATTTGGCCCGGCTGTCACAGTGAGATTATTGACAAAATTGTATCCGGTCCACCCACTTGGCATTGTCCAAGTGTAGTTACTGGCAAGGCTTACCGGCGATATAGAATAGCTAGTATAGGTACCATTGCAGAGGCTTGTCAAGCCGGATATGATACCCGGCTGAGCCGGAATTGCCAAAATGGATGTATTGATACTACTTGCAGCGCTACTTCCACAAGTATTATTGGCGCGTACACTTATCGTACCTGCAGTAGTAGTTGATGTGACCGTTATGCTATTACTGATGCTACTGCCGCTCCATCCACTCGGCAAGGTCCAAGTGTAGCTGGTGGCGGTGGGTACAGCTGCAACACTGTAGGTATAGCTGCTGTTGACGCAGGGTAAGGTATCTCCGGATATCGGCCCAGGAGTTGCTGGCGGCGTACTCATCAACACATTAGTTGTCGCTGCAGGAGATACACATCCGGCAACTGTTTGTGTGACTTGGTAGCTACCTACATTCACTGCTTGCATACTACTAATCGTAGCGAGTGCTGTACTTGCAGAAAAGCTGTTCGGGCCTGTCCAGTTGAAGCTAGCCCCTGCTTGGCCAGTTGCAGCTAAGTTCAAAGCGGTTCCTTGACAAACTGGGCTGTTACTGCTTGCAGATGGTGCCGGTGGAATAGGAGGATCACTAAGGGTGATGCTGGCTACGGCATTGGACGGACAACCATTCCTAGATACTGAAATATTGGTGTACACACCGGCATTCAAACCACTCAAGACTAGGGTCCCGCTTGCATTAGAACTTGCGACTACCGGAACCTGAGGCGTCCCATTTCTGGAATAATTGACCGTAAAAGTGGCGCTTGATGCTAGTCCATTTAATGATATAGTTCCGGTTGTGCCATTACACGTCAAAGGATTGCTGAAACTTGAAGAAGAAATTACAGGCAATGGATATACTGTGGCAACTAGAGTTGCTGTACTAGAACTACAGCCGGTAGTCAGGTCGGTCACCACCAAGGAATATGTCCCGGTCGCTGAAGTTGTAGCCGATATAATAAAAGGATTCTGGCTGGATGCCAAAAAGCTGTTGGGCCCTGTCCATGTATAGCTCACTCCCGTACTCGTTGTTGTATATAATTTCAAAGTATCCCCTGCGCACCGAGTTGAATTGCTACTAATAGTTGGGGTAGGCGGTGCAGGAGGGTTGCTAATGGTCACATTCCCGGTTGCTACTGAGGTACAAGAGCCGAGGGTTGCGGTAAAGGCAGTATAAACTCCCAATCCCTGTCCCGAAATCATTACTGTACCCGAAGCATTTGCAAGACCTACAAAAGCAGTTTGTGGCACACCACCCTTACTATAGTTAATTGTATAAGTACTACCCGGAGTTAATCCGTTTATATTCAAAACCCCATTGCTTCCTCCACAACTAGAAGGGCTCGTGACCGTCACGGAGCTGATCACCGGTGTTGGATTGATCACTACAGTTGTGGTTCCCGGGGCAGAAGTACAGCCCGCAACAGTAACCGTTACGGAATAAACGCCCGCATGAATACTTGTTGCATTACTGATACTCGGATTAGCAATTGAGCTACTAAAACTATTAGGGCCAGTCCATGTATAAGTCGCACCGGTCACTAGACCACAGGATAAATTCAAAGTATTTCCAGAACAAACCGGCCCGGAATTTCCTGCTGTTGGTGCTGCAGGTGTAGCCGGTGGATTGAGCGTAATAGTTCCGGAATAAGTATCACTACAACCAAAGCGACTAACGGTAATAGCACTGTAAGTTCCTGCAGAAAGCCCTGAAATGACAATGGCTCCGCCAATATTAGCTATTTGGCCCGTCAAAGTCACCGTGGCACTTCCATTATAGTAGGTGATGGTATAAGCTTGGCCTGCAAGTAAGCCATTCACAGTAATAGAACCGTTTGTTCCACCGCATGTTGTCGGGTCTATTTTAGTGACAGAAGTAATAGACGGTGGAGCTGGATTATAAAGTGTAACGGACCCCGGATTTGAACCACTACATCCTAATCTAGTAGCTGTAAATGCACTGTAAGTGCCCGCAGCTAAGCTAGACACAACAATTGTACCCAAGGAAGTACTGGTAACAGTACCTAAACTAATAGTGGCCGTGCCATCAAAATAAGTAACCGTGTAACTAGTACTGGCCGTAAGCCCATGAAGCGTAATGGAGCCATTTGTCCCGCCACAAGTAGTCGGGTTACTTTTTGTCATTGAAGAAATAAATGGTGCTGCTGGTGACGACAACACTATCGGCCCTGAAAAATTGCCGGTACAGCCCAACCTTGATGCTGTAAAGTTGGAATAAGTCCCTGCTGTAAGTCCGGATATTGTATAACTACCAGAGGCATTAGTAGTTTGGCTTGTCAAGCTAATTGTGCTGGAGCCATTAAAATACGTAAAATCATAAGTGGTACTTGCCATTAGGCCATTAATCGTCATTGTTCCATCCGCGGTACCACAACCGCTAGGGTCGGTCTTGCTAACAGAAGAGATGACCGGAGCAGATGGTGAAGTAAGCACTACAGGACCTGCAAATGGTGTGCTGGTACAGGGCATGATTGTCGCTGTAAAATTTGTGTATGAGCCTGCTGCCAAGCCGGTGATGGTGAGGCTACCGCTACCTGTTGAGGTTTTGATCACATTCGTCTGCGGCACACCGCCTAAGTCATAATTAATGGTGTGGACCGTGTTTGGCGCAAGTCCATAAAGTGTAATCGTTCCATTCGTACCACCACAGGAGCTTGGATCTGTTTTGGATGTAGTCGTAATTGTTGGTGTTGGTAGTACTTCCATCCTAATGTAGGCACTATAAACCGTGTCATCAATCGGACAAGTAACACTACTCATCAGGGCAACTCGGATACTATCACCGCTACTAAGACTTGAGGGGACATAACTTGTTGAAGAGGTACCCACGGGAATACCATTTTTGTACCACTGGTATTGCGGGCTTACTCCGCCTTGAGATGGAAATGCTGTAAAGGTTACGGCGGCGTTGGCACAAACCGTATCGTTAGGAGCAACCGACATGCTCACTATCGGCAAAACGGCTATATTAATCAAGGAAGATTCATAAGCCCCAGCATCTACAGTACTTTGCTGGATACGCGCGGCAGCAGCGGCATCTGTTGTAAACCAAGGATAGCTAAGGTTCGTGCCATAATTTATGGCGGGGGAGCACTGAGTCAGAGTAAAACCATCGTCCCCGGTACCCCAAATATTGTCCATACCTGATGGACTAGCTGTATTTAGAAATTTCGGGTCAGAGCTACTGAAATTATTACTTTGATTGACAGTTGCTGAGCCCGTTGTTAGGTTCTGAATAATAGGGTTGGCACTTGCCGTATTTTGCCAAAAGATATTGTTATAGAAACCTAACGTGCCGGCACTACCACTTACCCGGATAACTCCTCCCTGTCCCGAAGGGCTGGCATTCAGATAGCATGTATTATTGGCGACTAAGGCACCTTTAATTGTGGACATATCGACAGCTATCGCCCCACCATGACCAAGCAAAGTTTGATTGCCAACAAAAACATTATTGAATATCGTGTCCCCACTACGATCGGACCAAATAGCGCCGCCATTACCGGTTAATGCCCTACAGTCTTTAAACAGATTACCATTCAAGAATGTTCTATCGGAGTTATAGGTATAAATAGCTCCGCCAGCATTTGCCGTGTCATTCAGAAAGATTGATTTGTTCAGGGACATTTTTCCGCTCGAATAGATTCCGCCCCCTGTACCTGTTCTGGATCGATTGCCAACAAAATAACAGTCAGTTATTAGCGATGGATTGCTATTGTGCGCCATCGCGCCACCATCATTAGTGGAGTAATTATTCCGGAATGTATCACTGGCAAATGTGACCAATCCATTATTTTGACTATAAAATGCGCCGCCTGGATTAACACCATAATTTCCATCAAAGGTGCTGTTTTGTACTGTTGAGCTTGCATTGAACATGCTAACAAAGGCTCCTGCATTCAACGTTGCTCCATTATTATTGAAGATACATTGGTCGATCAGCATATTTCGCCCGCCACCGGTCATTGCTACTGCACCACCCGCAAGAGCAGTATTTTTAGAAAAACGACTATGACGAATAGAACTATTAGCATTCGTAGAAACTGCAGCCCCAAAGCCTGCTAAACCTCGGTTAGCATTAAAGCTACAGGAATCTACAGTGAGTAATCCGGTACCTTGAACGGTAATTGCTCCAGTGTTATTTTGGCTGGGGTTGTTACACACATTGCTATCAACACGATTGTTGAGTAGGGTTACTGTGTCAGAATAGCCATAAATAGCCGAACCCAATGCGGCGGCTACATTTTTAGTAAAGGTGCAATTATTGAATTGGCTCACATCACCATTCAAATTCAAGGCACCTCCGGAGTTGGGGGTAGCGGTATTATTGGTAAACGTACAATTGTTATAACTCCATGATTTACCATTGGCAAAAATAGCACCACCATTTGATGCAGTATCGTTGGAAAACCAAGAATCAGAAACGGTACCAAAGGAGTTAGAATTATAGATAGCCCCACCAGACCCGAATGTGCATATATTCTTGTCAAACAAACAATTTGCAACGGTCACATCACAATAACCATTTGAGATCGCCCCACCATTTACAGGAGCTAGATTCGCACGAAAGGTACTATTGGAAAGTATTAGTTTGGCACCATTGCTAAATACGGCCCCAGCGTTGTTACCTGCTCTATTGTTGATAAAATTACAATTTGTTATTTTTTGTGTAATGGTATAAGCTATGCCATTATTAAAAATCGCACCACCATGGGTCAAAGCACTATCGTTAGTAAAAGTACAATTGATGAAACTGCCGTTACATTTCACTGCTAGTCCATAAGCCCCATTCACACAAACAGCCCCACCGTAATTGGCCTTGTTGTTGGTAAAGCTACAATTAGCAATCGTTGGGCTACAAATACCGGATCCTGACGCACCAACATATAAGCCGCCTCCATATTGGTGATTAAAAGAATAACCAATCACACTGAACCCGCCGGATGCCGCATAACCATTACCATCCTGGATGGTAAAGCCATCAATGCGGGTATTGGAATCGATGGTACCGCTACCATATTGACTAAACACGGTGAATACGTGATAGGCATTGTCAGTTTTAGAATTGAGCACTCCCAAATCACCCGAAAGTATAGTGGGGTTGGCAGCAATATTTCTTTGGCTCAATAAAGTTTCCGTCCCTGCAAAACCGCCATAGATTTGAACGCCATCCCTGGATATCCGAAAAGAGGAGTCCCTATTTGTAGTAGTTAAGCCAAGGTAAGTTGCCGGCAGGTAAGTGCCTTTCTTCACCCAAATCGTATCAATACAGGCGCGGGCATTTACCCTATAAAGTGCTTCGGACAAGGTTTTCAAAGGAGAAGCCCAGGAAAGCCCTGTCCCGCTTACGGCTACACTACTGTCCACATAAAACTTGGTACCACTCAAGCCACATTCATAAGCACCCATATCCACTGTAGTAAATTGTATTCTTGGCGCTCCGGTAATATCGCTCGACACACCTGGAAGTACATATAAATTGCTTCCAGCATTCTGTGGTAAGGAACATTTTGAAATCGCCAGGCCATCGTCAGCCGTGCCCCATATATTATCGACACCATCTGGGTCATTACGGTTCAAAAACATCGGATCTGTGTTGATGTTCGAACCGAAAGGTGTTATGCCGCTGATGTCAGAAAAAGAAGCCGTATATAAGCCATCTATTTGATTGACCGCAGTGCCCCAAATTATCGAATTATTCAAGGATATCGTGCCCCGATTATAAATAGAATTCGCATTCGGAATAGCAGTACTTGCTGTTGTATTTTCATAAAAAGTACAGTTGGTTATCGTCGCAGAGCCTGTAGCATCTATGGCAATTGCGCCTCCCGATGCGCTCAAACCCGTTGTTTTATTCTTATAAAAAACGCAGTTGGTCGCCGTCAAACTCCCAGAATACACCCGAATGGCACCACTATAATTGATGGAGGTATTCTCATTAAAGACACACGAATAATATTTCGGGCTTGCCGTAGAAACTCCCCATTGATACGCCCCTACTGCCCCGCCAAATCCTACGCTGTTTTGCTCAAATCTGCAACGAGTCACTATGGGCGATGAAGTGCCTCCATTAGCAGAATATGCATGAAGTGCCCCAACTGTAGTGGCATAATTTTGAAAAAAGTAACAATCCTTAACAATCGGACTACTCACTCCTCCATTACCTCTATTATACATTCCGCCACCTACATCGGATCGGTTTCTCGTAAAAATGCAATTTTCAATCAAAGGACTAGCAACCGTGCCGGCGCTATTTGCCACATTCAAAATGCCACCTCCATCAGAGCGGATCAAACTTGTAATACTACCCAGAGTAAAAATTCCAGAACCGCTGTAGGCCCAGGAAATGGTAAACCCATCAACGACCGTAGTCGTATCAATAGTGCTCCCACTATTACTGATGATGGTCAGCACATGATAGCTATTGTCTGTGCTATCACCTACTGTACCAATATCGCCTGAGAGCGTGGTGACATTGAGTGTTGGGTTTCGCTGGGAAAGTGCCGTTTCTGTACCCGCAAAGCCACCATAAAGCTTGATACTGTCGCGTAAGATCCGGAAGGATGAGTCTCTATTGGTAGTAGCCGCACCAGTAGCAATGGAAGGATAATACGTGCCTTTTTTTACCCAAATCTCATTGATACAATCGATAGCATTGACATAAGTCAAGGCTTCCGTTAGCGTCTTAAATGGGGAAGCCCAAGAATAGCCTGTTCCACTGCTGGCCACACTACTATCTACATAAACTCGAGAGGGACTTGTGCCATTCTCATAAGCCCCCATATCAACAAATGTATTCTGTACCCGTGGGGCACCAGTAATATCCTTAGCATTAATAGGAATTCCCCAATTACTTCCCGTATTTTCGGTAGGGGCACAATAACGTAAATGCAGCCCATCATCTGAAGTTCCCCATACATTATCTGCCCCATCAGGGTCGGATGGGATGACGAACAAAGGATCAGTATTCAGATTCATACCTATTGGAATAGTGCCACGAAGATCAGAATAGGCGTAGGACAAAATCCCTGTTCCTGTATTCAATATTTGATTTGTATCTGCCCCCCAAACAATTGAGTTCCTAATAGACAGGTTGCCTAGATTATAGATTGCATTAGCATTCGGGACTGTAGCACTCGCTATCGTATTCTCATAAAAAGTGCTATTCGATACCTGACAATTGATACCCTGCTCAATAACTGCCGCGCCGCCAAAGCCTGTTGTATAGCCTGTCTGTCTATTTTTTGCAAAAACACAATTCGAAATACCGGTAATTCCCTGAACCGAGAATCCACCAATTGCAGAAAAAAGAGCACCTCCTGATTCATATGCCGCATTACTGTCAAAAACACAAGCATTAAAATATACCCCATCATTATGCAAGGTATTGTAAAAATACAAATCAATAGCCCCCCCGTAAGTGGCCCTATTTTTCTTAAATATACAGTCTGAAAAATAGATCGAATTGCTTCCTGATTTGAGCGAAAAATTAACTGCACCACCAAAATATCTGGATTGGTTGTCTTCAAAAATGCATTGCTTAATACCTGGACTTAGCGTTGAGGATCGCATCGATTCACCGTAAATACCGCCGCCATAATAGGCCGTATTTTTTTGAAAAGTACAGTTTTCTACTTTTGGACTCACGGACATCCCGAAGGTATCCGCCTTTATCGCTAGTCCTCCACCACGGTTTGATCCTATTTGCACTAAGCCGTAAACGTATAATATTGAAACTGAATTTGCATTCCCCTTCTCAATAGTAAACCCATCTACAACTGTATTCGAATCTATTGTGGAGCCGCCAAGTGCCGTGATGGTCATCACATGGTAGCTATTGTCTGTAGAGTCGTTGAGCGTACCAATATCCCCGGAGAGTGTGGTCTTAAAAAAACTAATATTGGTACGTTGGCTCAAAGATGTTTCATACCCCGCAAAACCACCATAAAGCTTGATGCTATCACGTAAAATCCGGAAAGAAGAATCCCTGCTCGTAGTTGCAGTACCTGACGCAGTGGTTGGCCGATAGACCCCTGTTCTTACCCATATTTCGTATGCTCCTGTACCAGCATTGGCCGCCATCAAGGCTTCAGTAACTGTTTTCTTGGCAGTAGCCCAAGAGGTGCCCGCTCCGGAAGAAGCTATGCTTCCATTAACATAAAGGTGTGTTTGGCCATAAACTGGCGACAAACAGAACATGCCCAATAATAATAGGGCCATGAATACTAGGGTGCTTTTCATAGTTTAGAAGATTAGGTGTTCTGGTTCCCATCTATTTTGGAGTACTTGACATGAAATGTTAATTCTTACGAATTCCGACATATAACAGGCCCTTACCGCAAACCAAAATTATAGTCCATCTATCAAAAATTGCAATTCTCTTTTGAAATTGTTTTCAAAGCCAACATTTGTCAGGACATCTTGCCTATCATTTTGATCCCTTCTTCCTCCTAAATCTTTCCCGTTGAGATTTAGTTTTAAAAAACGCTCAGCCACTTAATATCAAAAAATGGAAGCAGCACTGGTACGTGCCTATGGCAAGAAGGAAGCCTAGAAAGCTGTAGCGTGATAATGTGACTTTAAATAATCATAACCAGAAAAATTCAAAAAAGAATGCCTGGTTTTGTTTGAAAAAAACCAGCATCATATTACGCTCGCCATATTCAAGTACTAAGTTGCTTTTAATAATTACAAATGCTTTCCCAAAAAATCTCCATTTGAAGAGCTTGAATTCAAAATGAAGCTTTGCATATGGGTTTACGACATTCAAAATAGAAAAAAACGAAAGCTACACTACTAAATTGATCATCCTCCCTTTCACATAAATGACCTTTTTAGGCGTCTTACCCTCCAGCCATTTGAGCACCACTTCATCCTGTAGCACGGCAGCTTCAATAGCACTCGGTGCCGCATCCAGCGCAAACGCAATTTCAGTACGCGTCTTCCCGTTAATCGCCACAGGATACAACTTACTGTTCTCCACAAGATACTGCTCTTCCCACCGTGGAAATGCTGCATCAAGCACGCTGGTATAATGTCCAAACCGATGCCATAATTCCTCAGCAAAATGCGGGGCAAAGGGTGCTAGAATAACTACTAGTGGTTCTAAAACCTCCCGAGATTTGCATTGTGCCGCGCTCAACTCGTTGATGCAAATCATAAATTGGCTCACACAAGTGTTGAAACCAAAGCGCTCAATATCCTCAGCAGTCTTTTTGATCGTCTTATGCAGGCTGCGCAACATCTGTTCAGTGGCCGGCTCATCCTCTGGCAACCAAGTATCACCATCGGCAACATACAAACGCCATAATTTTTTCAAGAACCGATGTACCCCTTCTATTCCCTGCGTATCCCAAGGCTTGCTCACTTCTATTGGGCCAAGGAACATTTCATACATCCTAAAGGTATCTGCGCCATACTGAGCTACGATATCATCGGGATTGACCACATTATACTTGGACTTCGACATCTTCTCCACCACCGAGGTACAGGTGAACTTCCCCTGCTCATCCAATAAAAATTGTGCCGTCTGATACTCAGGTCGCCAAGCCTTAAACGCTTCTATATTCAGCTCCACACCATCCACCAAATTCACATCTACTCTCAATTCAGTGATTACTCCCGACGGTACTTCCAGCCCCGAACCAGCAGCTTGCTGAGCTTTACCTAATAGGCTTTGAGAAATGAAGGTATTCGCTTCCCTATTCCAGGCAATATAACGGGAACTACCCTGTATCATCCCTTGGTTGACCAACTTTTTAAACGGTTCATCAAAACTCAGGAAACCCAAGTCGGCCAAGGCTTTGGTCCACATCCTTGCATAAAGCAAATGCCCTACTGCATGTTCGGTGCCCCCAACATAAACATCTACTTGCTGCCAGTAATCCGATGCTGCCTTATCCACAAATTGTGCCTGATTATGCGGATCCATATAGCGCAGGAAATACCAAGAAGACCCTGCATAGCCGGGCATGGTATTCGTTTCCCGTCGTCCTGCCGGCGTCTCCACCCAATCCTCAATATTGGCAAGCGGCCCCTGCCCTTCAGGTCCGGGACGATAGCTCTCTACATGAGGAAGTGTTACTGGCAAGGAGCTTAACTCTTCCGGCAAGTTCAATGCTGGCTCTCCCAACGCAAAAGGCTGATCATTCTGGTAAACTATTGGAAACGGCTCTCCCCAATAACGCTGGCGAGAAAAACCGGCATCCCGCAATTTGTAATTTACACGTCGCCGCCCTATTCCCGCTGCTTCCAGCGCTTCTATGGCTGCATCCATTGCGGGCCCTACTTCCATTCCATTTAAAAAATCGGAGGCTGATAACAGCCCTGACTTGTCTGTATAGGCAGCACTGCCCTCATAATTACTACCAAAAATATTGGTGATAGGGATTTGGAAATGTCGGGCAAATGCATGGTCCCGCTCATCACCTGCCGGTACCGCCATGATAGCACCAGTGCCATAACCAGCCAAGACATACTCCGAAATGTAAATAGGGATCGGCTTTTTGGAAAATGGATGTAGGGCATATGCACCAGTGAACGCACCAGTCACTTGTTTCACTTCAGCCATTCGCTCCCGCTCTGAGCGCCGCTCAACATAGGCTTGATATTCCGCCACAGCTGCTTCCTGCTCTTTGGTAGTAAGCTTGGGCACCAATTCATGTTCGGGTGCAAGCACCATAAAGTCCACACCAAACAAGGTATCCGGACGGGTGGTAAACACCTCAATTATTTCCTCGGAGTTGGCTAGTGCAAATTGCACTTCGGCACCTGTGCTTTTCCCAATCCAAGAACGTTGCATCTCTTTCATCCCTTCCGTCCAATCCAAGGTTTCCAACCCTTGTAACAAGCGCTCTGCAAACTCGGTGATCCGCAGCATCCATTGCCGCATCTTTTTCCGCACACAAGGGTGCCCACCCCGCTCACTCTGCCCATTAATCACTTCATCATTGGCTAGCACCGTGCCCAGAGCCTCACACCACCATACTTCCGCATAATCCAAATAGGCAATCCTATATTTCATGAGCACATCCCTTTGCATTTCCAAGGAGAATTGCCGCCATTGCTGCGCATCAAAACGCAAGCGCTCATCACTCGGTGCAGGACAATTCGCATTCCCTTCCTGCTCAAAAATGGAAATCAACTCTGTCACCGGGCGAGCTTTCTGCTTCGTACGATCAAACCATGCTTCAAATAATTGAACAAATATCCACTGAGTCCAACGGTAGTATTCTGGGTCGGATGTAGTGACAGATCGGGACCAGTCAAAGGAAAAACCGATATTATCTAATTGTTCGCGGTACCGCTTAATATTCTTTTCAGTAGTCACGGACGGGTGTTGCCCGGTCTCTAATGCATATTGCTCCGCCGGAAGTCCGAAGGCATCAAAACCCATTGGATGCAACACCTGAAATCCGCACTGGCGTTTGTAGCGAGCATAAATATCGGACGCGATATAGCCTAATGGATGCCCCACGTGTAGCCCTGCCCCACTGGGATAGGGAAACATATCTAACACATAACATTTAGGCTTGCTGGTATCGTTGGTGATGGTGTACACACTGTTGTCCTTCCACCACTTTTTCCACTTTTGCTCTATCTCGTTGAAATTATACTCCATAATATTTGCTTCGGCATCCAATCCGAAAGGGCTGCAAAAATACAAGATGGGCTTGGCTGAGGGATAGAAAATAGTAGGACAGGACACAAATTGAATGCAGCTCCTTTACAACAACTGTACCCCACAACTATCTTTACCGAAATGCAACCTCTTTTGTCCGGCCCAAAGCAATTCAAAATCCAGCAGGATATTCTGAAACAATTAGGATTTATCAAAAAGCATTTACGATACCCCATCAACAAACAGCTAATTTTCCCAACAATACCGGGTTTGCTCTTTTTCCAATACTATTGATGATTGTATTACCAAAGGCAGCAGCCAAAGGCTCGAACACCATATTCATAGCCCTACTTACCTTCCTTATGCTGCTTCCCAGTATCATTTACCTGGTCCGATTTGTACAATCTCTAAAGTTCCGTTGTGTTGCTGCTTCAAAAAGCATGGGGGAAAACATACAGTTGATTCATGAATTCCTAACTAAAAATAACCTAGCCTGGATACAGCACCCTGAAGCAATAGAAGTAATCATGATGATGAGCCAAAACCTTGATCAGCGCGGGGACACCCGAGAAATTGTCGTATTCATTGCTGATAATGACCGCATCTTAATTAATAGTCATTATAGCTTTAACTCGCATCGGAAAATAATAGGACAACCACATTATAAGGCTATTGCTGCTGCGCTTCAACTCTGGCTACTCGGACGGATGAAGGCTAGCGCAAATCCTAACCTCATAGATAATTAACCTTAGCCACTACCCTATATTTGAATACTATGCTTTCATTTTGGGAACGCGAATCATTTTTACGTTACGACCATATCGTCGTCGGTAGTGGTATTACCGGCTTGTCCGTGGCGCTGGAGTTACGCAAGACGTTTCCAAAAGCTCGGATTCTTGTACTGGAGCGTGGGCTATTCCCCACCGGAGCGTCAACACGCAATGCCGGCTTTGCTTGTATGGGTAGTGCAAGCGAATTGCTGGACGACCTCAAGACACAAAATGAAGCGGATGTTGTTTCGCTATTCGCACGGCGAAAAAAAGGCTTGGATTTACTTCGTGCCCGGCTGGGAGATGAAAGACTGGACTATCGCAAAGAAGGGGGTTACGAGTTGATTGCGCACAAAGACCGCGCAATTCTAGACAAGCTTGATTACCTGAATAGCTTGCTGCAACCTATCTTGAATGATGCAGCTTATATTCCGCAAGATGATGCCGTTAAAAAATTTGGCTTCGCTGAACAATCGGTTGCAACGGTAATCTACAGCCCGTTTGAAGGGAGTATTCATACCGGCAAAGCGATACGGGCACTTCTAGATTTAGCCATTGCGCAAGGAATAGAAGTAAAAACTGGGGCAAGTGTTACCCGATTTTTTGAAGAAAAGGATCGAATGGAAGTGCAGGTAACTTCCAGCAATAAAAAGGAGGCCTATTCACTAAAATGCAAAACACTGTGTATATGCACCAATGCATTTACACCCCATCTTTTGCCGGAAGTGGATGTGGTACCCGGACGGGGACAAATCATACTCACAAAACCTATCCCTGGCCTTCGCCTAAAGGGGATTTTCCACTATGATGAGGGTTATTATTACTTCCGCGAAATAGAGGGTCGGGTGTTGCTCGGTGGCGGGCGTAATCTTGACTTTTCCGCAGAACAAACCGAAGAATTTGCGTTGTCATCGCGCATTCAAAATAGTCTGGAAGAAATGCTAACCAACATGATTCTACCTGGACAACAATTTGAGCTAGACATGCGCTGGGCAGGTATTATGGCCTTTGGCAAATCAAAATCGCCCGTTATAAAAACATTTAGCAATCGATTGTTTGGAGCCTTTCGTTTTGGTGGGATGGGCGTTGCGCTATCTAGCTTGGCGGCGCAAGAAATTGCACAACTCATCCAACAAAAAAAGCCAAACAATTAGTTTGGCTTTAATGGTCTATTTGAGTCAGTCTATTTGAGTACTGTACGGGAAATTACGATTTTCTGCACTTCACTTGTCCCTTCATATATCTGAGTGATTTTGGCATCACGCAGCAGCCGCTCAACGTGGAATTCCTTCACATAGCCATATCCACCGTGGATTTGCACCGCTTCGTTAGTTACCCATTGCGCAATCTCGGACGCATACAACTTAGCCATTGCTGCTGCCAAGTCATAATTCTGATGCTGATCCTTGAGCCATGCTGCCTTCAAGCACAACAGACGGGCACCTTCAATTGCTGTTGCCATGTCGGCAAGTTTAAAGGCTACTGCTTGGTGGTTCATGATTTCTGTACCAAAAGCTTTCCTTTCTTTAGAATATTTCAATGCCAGTTCGTAGGCTCCACTAGCAATACCCAAAGCCTGAGAAGCAATCCCTATGCGCCCACCAGCCAAAGTCTTCATAGCAAAAGTGAATCCAAAGCCATCATCACCAATCCTATTGGCTTTGGGCACTTTCACATCCTGAAACATGATGCTGTGCGTATCGCTACCTCGGATACCCAGTTTATTTTCTTTGGCGCCAACGGTCACACCCGGCCAATCCTTTTCTACAATCAGCGCGTTGATCCCTTTATGCTTTTTATCGGGATAGGTTTGTGCAATTACTAGATACGTGGAACCGGTAGAGCCGTTTGTAATCCAATTTTTTGTCCCATTGAGCAGATAATAGTCACCCATATCTTCGGCTGTAGTCCGCTGAGAAGTAGCGTCAGAGCCTGCTTCCGGTTCAGAAAGCAAGAAGGCTCCGATCTTTTCACCGCTTGCCAGGGGGCGCAAATATTTTTCCCGTTGTTCATCGTTACCATAGGTCTCTAGGCCCCAGCACACTAAGGAATTGTTCACGCTCATGCACACCGATGCAGAAGCATCAATCTTAGAAATCTCTTCCATAGCCAATACATAGCTGATGGCATCCATGCCGGAGCCACCCCACTTAGGATCCACCATCATACCCAAGAAACCCAGTTCACCAAGCTTCTTCAATTGTTCCAGAGGGACCTTTTGTTTTTCATCTCGTTCGATCACGCCAGGCAGTAATTCAGTTTGTGCAAAATCGCGTGCCGCCTGCTGTACCGCAATCTGTTCTTCGGAAAGTTGGAAATTCATACGTTCTAAGTTGAAACGCGAAAATACCATTCCAAACGCCATTAAGGAAACTCCGGAACAAGAACTTTACTTTGCGGCGTGCAGATATTTCTCATCATTGGCATCATACTCGGGGTAGCATATTATCTGCTGATGCTCCTCTATCGCTATGGCTGGCACGCTCAGGCTCCTTATAGCGCCCCGAGCACCTTCCAGCCTACCACGGGCATTTCAGTAATCATCCCTGCACGGAATGAAGCAGCCAATATTGATGCTTGCTTGCAAGCTATCCTTTCACAAAACTTCCCGAAAGAGCTACTTGAAATTATTGTATTAGACGACCATTCCGACGATGCTACTGCAGCTATCGTCAAAGGCTATCCAGATGTCCGGCTTATTTTAATGCAAGAACAACCCAAAAAGCATTCATTTGGCACTGCATTCAAAAAACAAGCCTTAGATACCGGGATACGAATGGCGCGCTTCCCGCTCATCATAACAACAGATGCCGATTGCATTGCCCCGCCAAACTGGCTGCGGGAGCTTGCTGCATTGCATGAAAAAACTAGGGCAGTAGCTATAATTGCCCCCGTTAACTTTCTCCCAGGAAAATCTATCGCCAATCTTTTTCAGTCACTAGACTTCATGAGCCTTCAAGGCATTACAGCCGCTGCACAGCAGCTTGGACTAGGTAACATGGCCAATGGAGCCAACTTTGCCTTCCAGAAAGAAGCATTTCTGGCGGTGAGGGGCTATGAAGGGTTTGCACATTTTGCGTCCGGAGATGACTATGTGCTCCTACATAAATTGAAGCAACGCTACCCCAATCAAATTCATTACCTCAAAAGCCAGGAAGCCATTATGAGTACCCTGGCGCAGCCAGACTGGGCATCGTTCTTAAGGCAAAGGATTCGCTGGGCCTCAAAGAGTGGGAAATATCCCGATCATAAGCTCAGTGCTATTCTTAGCCTGGTATATCTTTTCAATTGCTGGCTACTTGCCGCAATTTTAATTCTGATTGTTGACGCTAGCTTTTGGCGGGCACTTCTTATCCTCCTTTTAGGGAAAACTGCTTTCGAACTTCTGTTTTTAGTCCCAATAAGCCGCTTCTTTTCAAAGCAAAAACAGCTCTGGCTATTCCCTTTTCTACAACTGCATCATATTACCTACATCGTGCTCGCCGGCATGATGGGACTGATTGGCAACTATCAATGGAAGGGGCGTAATACGCATTAGTACACGTTCACGCATTACATTTACTGCAAAATTCAGAAGAAACGTGCGCAAGTTTATTTTCTATTTCATCCTGATACTCGTGTTGTTTGTTGGTGGCTTTATCTATTGGAATTATTACAACGTCCAGAGTGAGGGTACCAGAGAAGGCATGGTGCAAAAATTCTCCCGCCAAGGAGCTCTTTTTAAGACTTGGGAAGGCGAAATGGTGCAACAAGGATTTGGCACGCGAGGCGGCAATTTCAACGCCCATTACTTCTATTTTTCAGTGCTCGATGAAGCCGTAGCTGATTCCTTAGAGCACGGTGCGCAAGGGAAAATTGTCCGTGTACATTTCCATCAATACCGGCGAAGCCTACCTTGGCGCGGGGATAACTACAACGACAAAAATCCTGACCATGGGCAGTACATTGTTGATCGGATTGAAGAAGTGCGCCCGGCACAGTACTAGGCCAGCATTACAAAGACACAGGGCATTTTACCAAGCACAGTTTCCACTTTCTTCCAATCCGCTACTGACTTAGTTTTTACCCATTCCTCTTCGGTGGTCAGGCCGGATGCGACGCAAACTAGCGTACTCGGTGCGCAGTGTTTCAACAAATCGGCGAATAGGGCATCATTACGGTATGGCGTTTCGATGAAAATCTGCGTCTGACCTTCTTTTCTAGATAATTGCTCCAATGCTTTGATTCGCCCACTGCGTGCCGGCTCTTTGATCGGCAAATAGCCCCAGAAGGCGAAATTTTGCCCCCCAAGACCGGAAGCCATCAGCGCAAGTAAAATGGAACTAGCGCCAACCAATGGCTTTACAAATGCACCCATTTCATGTGCAATTCTCACTACCTCTGCTCCTGGATCTGCCACTGCAGGGCAACCTGCTTCACTCATCAAGCCCACTTCATATCCCGCCTTAAACCATTGCTGCAACATCTTTCTGTCCACTCCATCATGTTTATCAATCTCTAAAAATTGAACTGACTCAAGAATTAAATTTGGATGTAAGGCTCTAAGTACGCGCCGAGCGGTTCGGGCATTCTCTACGACATAGTACAGCAGGCGCCGGGTAACCGCAACTACTTCCGGACTAGAACTTTTAACTTCATTCTCCCCAATTGACACAGGGATGAGCAACAAATTTGCAGGCATGATAATGCTGCAAGTTGCAAAAATTATGCGTGCAATTTTGTAAAAAAAATCGCGTCAATTGTAGTACAAAATGAAAGTAATACCTCAAAATTTCTATACCAGAAACGATACAATTGCAATAGCAAAAGAGCTACTTGGGAAGGTGATTGTTACCGAACTCGACGGCGTACGATGCTCCGGAATTATTGTTGAGACGGAAGCCTATGCAGGGCCTGAAGACCGCGCCTGTCACGCTTTTGGCTTCAAACATACAACCCGTACTGCCCCTATGTTTTTGGATGGCGGTGTAGCTTATGTCTATCTCATTTACGGCATCTACCACTTGTTCAACATTGTGACCAATGTCGCCGGCCAACCGCATGCCGTCTTGATTAGAGCCATTGAACCACTGGAAGGACTGGAACAAATGCTACTACGGCGTAAGCTATCCTCCATTTCCCCGAGACTATGTGCCGGCCCCGGCTTATTGAGCCAAGCGCTGGGAATAACTACAGCTCACACCAGGCTCTCGCTGCAAGGAGCTACAATTTGGCTGGAAGAAGGCAAAACAAAAATCCCCAATAATGACATTGTTGCTGGCACCAGAGTTGGCGTTGCCTATGCCGGAAATGATGCGTTGCTACCCTACCGGTTTTCCATCAAGGGGAATAAATGGGTAAGCAAGGCAAAAGGGCTTTAAATCCCGATTCTTTCATCAGATGCTAAACGGAAATCAAATCTGCTTCAATTAGCTTTCATTAGCATTGTGGACTACGGCCTTTTTAAGCTTTGAAAAAACGCAAGGCAAAATTGTTCCTTACTAGAAATTGGCAACGAAAAATCGTGGATATACTAGCCTAAAAATGCAAAACGCCCATCCAAAAGGACAGGCATTTCACAAACAAACAAAGTAAGATACCGACTAGAACTTCGGACAGGAGAAGTTGTAAGAAGGATCACCTACGTGACGAATAATTTTACCATTGAAGGTGAGCGAAATTTCATAAGCTCCTTGTGCGCTATTTGCGGGAGTGAAAGAGCTAGAGGTAACATCATAGGAAATACCCAAGGTAGCCTTAGTCCATTCAATACCGATATAAGGGCAAATCGCATCCGCATAGCGATACCAACCACCAAGATAAAGCACCGTGTTTTCACGATTTTCTTCGTGACCAGGATTCAAGACAAACCCTGCGGCTGCACCAAGCATTACTTCAGTTGCTGAAGCCTGTGTTTGATACAATGCAGAAGCGTAAAGAACCATGTTTTCGTTGAGATCAAATGAACCACCCAAATAAGCGTTTACCCGACGATGAATCGTATTATTCCCACTGAGGAATGTTTCTTCCGGTGTGGTAAGATGATACACAGAAGCACCCATGTATGCAGTTGCATAATCGGATACGCGACCGGAGTACATAATACCCGCATTAAAATCAGGATAGTTCAAGTCTTTATTTTGAAAATTCTCCCCGGTGGTACGATTAGCGTATCCTGTTGCTGGGTCAAATTGATCTTCAAATTGAAGCTTAGTAAAATCAATAGATTTAGACACCAACAGCCCTTGCACACCGATGGAAAGGGTATGTTGCTTGTTCAGACCAAACGCTTTGTGGTAAGCTGCCGACAAGCCTACTTGGATATTTTGCAATGCGCCCACTCCGCTCTTGTCGTAAGTGCCGATGATGCCAATACCCAACGCATCTCCCTCAGGGAGTTTGTTTTTCATAGTGGCCATGTCAAAGGAAACCACACCGGTTGTATAAGGGTGTGAAGACACGGAATACCACTGGGAACGATAGTTGGCAGCAACTCGCAAGTCGCCACGCACAAGCCCTGTAAGTGCGGGATTAAGCGTCAGAGGTGAGCTAAAATATTGTGTTTGGTGGATGTCTTGCGCCTGTGCTGATCCAATGGCCATACTTGCGGCTACAAGGCAGGGTAATAATTTCTTCATCTGCTGATTTGTTAGCGAAATTGTTTGTTGTTAAATTTCAGAAAGCCAAAGTAAGGCTAATTCTCTTTAAATACAAGACGGGAGAAAAATAAAATTGGTTGGGTCGTTAAAAAAGTGCCTTTAGGCTTGAAGTTTACTCCCAAATGCGAGGTCACCCGCATCGCCTAATCCGGGAACTATGTACCCTCTTGCCGTGAGTTCTTCATCCAAATCTCCTGTCCAAATGCGAACATTGGGATGACGACGACGAATAAAATCTACACCATCGGTGCAGGAAATGGCTGCAACAATATGAATGGATGATGGCGTCCCGAGATTGAGTAAGGCTTCTAAAGAGAGTGCTAGTGATGCTCCGGTAGCTAGCATCGGGTCGGCGATAATCAAGGTCCGTCTATCCAAATTTGGACTAGTCAGGTATTCTTGTTCAATTTCAAAACTGCCGTCTCGGTGATGTTTTCTGTACGCTGCGACGAATGCCGCATCTGCACGATCAAAATAGTTCAAAACCCCCTGCTGGAGCGGCACGCCGGCTCTTAGAATTGTGGCGACAATAGGCTGAGATACTAGCTCCGCACAAGTTGCTTCGCCCATGGGTGTGTTCACTACAATTTCAGTGTATTGGAGTGTTTTTGAAATTTCGTATGCAGCTACCTCGCCGATCCGTTCCAAATTTCTCCGAAACCTCAGCCGATCATTTTGAATTGTACTATCGCGCAATTCACGCATCCAAGTACTCAATAAAGAATTTTTTTCGCTTAGGTTCGTCAGCATAATCGCACAGGTTGGTAGGCTCTAAAAGTAGGGGTATTCAAGAAAAAATCCGACAAGCTACGCAGTAGGTCTGCACTCAGATTCAACTCATGCCTGCTGCTGAAATTTCCCGCGCACTACCCTGTTCCACTTTCACAACGCGAGCCGGGTATTTCTGAATTAAAGAATAATCATGGGTAGCCATCACTACGGAGGTATGATAATCGCGGCAGATGCTAAAGAGTAATTGCATGATCTCATCTGCTGTATCAGGGTCCAGATTTCCCGTTGGCTCATCAGCAAGGATCAATTTGGGATTATTGAGCAATGCTCGAGCAATATCCACTCTTTGTTGCTCCCCGCCACTCATCTCGTGTGGCATCTTAAAGCCCTTGTTTTTCAACCCAACCTTACTCAACACGCTTTCAATTTTTTCTTTGATCAGTATCTTGTCTTTCCAGCCAGTGGCTTTGAGTACAAATTCTAAGTTGTCATGAACATTACGGTCACTCAACAAGCGAAAATCCTGAAAAACAATGCCCAGGTTTCGCCGTAGGCTTGGGATATCTTGCCAATGAAGCCCTTTAAGGTTTATTCCAGATACTTCGCCAGTACCTTCTGTTAGTATTAAATCT
>JAFDYA010000013.1 GCA_018267675.1 Bacteroidota bacterium | reverse complement strand
GAAATACTTTATGAAGTTGGCCAAGAAGCGATAGGCACTGAATAGTCCGGAAGTGTTTTATTTAGCGCCCCAATCAGCAATTTTCTGAAAAAGATACTCGCTGCTTCCAAATACTGTTGCGAAAAGCAGGTAGCGCCAATTCCCTCAAGTAGGAATTAAAATGACCTAGTGAGCCCTCATGGTCCCCTATTCCCCAATAGAGAAAACCTACCCCCGGCAAGGGATAGGTGCAAATGGGAAACTTGCAAAGGCATGTACCTTTGTGCTGATGGCAAAGGAAACAGAAATCACAGAAGCACCGTTTAGAAATAAAGTAGCCGAAAGTGGCTTGCTCACTTTGGATTTGGCTGCCTATATCCCTCAAAAGGAATCGCTGGTATTTTTTGACCTGAAGCCCTTTCTTTTTCGGGAGATGATCCTTCGGGAGAAAGATTTTAGAGCAGCTCTGCTGGAGCAAAACTGGGAGTTATTTGCCGGAAAACATATTGCCTTAGGCTGTAGTGTAGATGCGGTGATTCCGGTATGGGCTTACATGCTTTGCAGCAGTTATCTCCAGCCCCATGCAGTCTCGGTACATTTTTGCAGCTTAGCCGCATTGGAAGGTATCGTGATTGGCGAAGCAATCTCTAAAATTAATCTCGCAGAGTTTGAAGGACAAAGGGTGGTCTTAAAAGGTTGTGGTGATGTGGCCGTACCCGCGCCGGCATATGTCGCAGCGACAAGTATATTACGACCAGTAGTGAAAAGCCTGATGTATGGGGAGCCCTGCTCTACAGTGCCGGTATATAAACAATCAAGCAAAAGGTAACTGGGGATACGAGGTCTTTCTTGTGGTTAAAACCATATTCCGTAGCAGTATTTCATCGCAGCAAAGTGTCATTTGCGTTATCCGGGTCAAATTTAGACTAAGCTTTTTGCAGCAGAATTTTCATCGGAATTGTTCGGTTTCGGGTACTTGCCTTCATGAAATAACCCAATAGGTATTTTTAATAATCCATCATTAGTTTTTATCTAAATTTGGGTGAGAACACGTTTTATTATTCGTGGACTTAGCAAGCGAAAAAGCAACCATCTTCAATACAAAAAAGCCAAAAACACCTTTAAAGAGTATGGACAACAAAAAGAAACTGACCACTGTATCGGGTCGCCCAATTGCCGAAAATCAGAACGTGAAGACAGCAGGTAGCAGAGGCCCTATGCTTTTGGAGGACTTCTGGTTTTTGGAAAAATTAGCCCATTTTGACCGTGAAGTTATTCCGGAACGAAGAATGCATGCTAAAGGCTCCGGAGCATTTGGTACCTTTAAAGTGACTCATGATATCACCCAATACTCTAAAGCTAAAATCTTTTCAACAGTAGGAAAGGAAACACCCATGTTTGTTCGTTTTTCGACAGTGGCTGGAGAAAGAGGTGCCGCAGATGCAGAACGGGATATCCGAGGCTTTGCGATGAAGTTTTATACCGAGGAAGGTAACTGGGATTTGACTGGGAATAATACTCCAGTATTCTTTCTTCGGGATCCTTACCGGTTTCCGGATCTAAATAAAGCAGTAAAAAGAGATCCAAAAACCAACCTGAGAAGCGCAAACCATAATTGGGATTTCTGGACCTTACTTCCCGAAGCACTACATCAAATAACCATCACGATGAGTGAACGAGGTATCCCAAAATCCTACCGACATATGCACGGTTTTGGCAGTCACACCTTTAGTTTGATTAATGCCAAGAACGAAAGAGTATGGGTGAAATTTCACTTCAAGACCCAGCAGGGAATCGAAAATTTAAGCAACGAAGAAGCAGGAGCAATCATTGCAAAAGACCGCGAAAGCCATCAACGGGATCTCTTCAACGCTATTGAGCATGGCGAATTTCCTAAATGGAAAATGCAGATTCAAGTCATGACGGAACAACAAGCTAAAGACTGTCCCTTTAACCCTTTTGATCTGACTAAGGTTTGGCCACACGGCGACTATCCTTTGATTGATGTTGGCGAATTTGAGTTGAACAGAAATCCGGAAAACTATTTCGCCGATGTAGAGCAAGCTGCTTTTAACCCCGCCAACGTGGTGCCGGGTATCGGTTTCTCTCCGGATAGAATGTTGCAAGCCCGACTTTTCTCTTATGGCGATGCACAACGATACCGCTTGGGCGTCAACCATTATCAAATTCCGGTGAATAAACCACAGTGTCCTTTCCATAATTCGTCCAGAGATGGCGCCATGCGCGTGGATGGAAATGAAGGAGGCACGCTCCATTATTTCCCGAATAGCTATGGCCAGTGGGAAGAGCAAAAGCAACACCAAGAACCCGGCCTCAGTATTGAAGGCAGCGCCGATCATTATGATTTCAGAGCGGATGATGCCGACTATTATTCCCAACCCGGCAATTTGTTTCGGCTCATGAATGCCGAGCAGCAACAAACCTTGTTTAAGAACACTGCTGCGGAAGTAGGTGGAGCCGAAGTTTTTATCCAAGAACGGCATATTCAAAATTGCTACAAGGCAGACCCAGCGTATGGTACCGGTGTGGCAATGGCCTTAGGTTTGGATATTAATTCAATCATTAAATAGAAAAAGCAATGAGCCAACTCAAGCAACTAATGTTTACAGACAGCAAATTGGGCATTGACCTTGGTCTGCTCATTTTGCGTCTCACCTTAGGCCTTACTTTGTTGTATGGTCATGGCGCAGGGAAACTTGCGGTGATCTTCAGCGGGCAGGAGATTCAGTTTATGGATCCCATCGGGATTGGTGCCACTAGCTCATTTTTTATGGCTGCTTTTGCGGAAGGTATTTGTGCGATATTGCTTGTCGTAGGCCTGTTTTCCCGCTTTTCTTCCCTTGTTTTAGCCGTAAATTTTCTCGTTATCCTCTTCTTCCATGCCTTTATAGCAAAGGATGGGTTTGAAATACTAGAGCTTCGCTACCTATACCTATTGCCTTTTATTGCATTGACCTTTATGGGGCCCGGTAGATTTGCGTTGGATCGGATTTTGTTCAGAACGAAAGGATAGTACAGCTACACCTTAGCTCCATAACTCGTCCAGCGGGCTTCCCCAGAGCGTCTTGGTTATTTGATAAAAGGAGCTTTAGGCCTTCTTCACAAACTCGGACTTCAACGACATAGCTCCAAATCCATCAATTCGACAATCGATATTGTGGTCGCTATCGACTAGTTTAATGTTTTTCACTTTGGTACCCGCCTTTATTGGGCTAGGGGATCCCTTGACCGGCAAATTCTTGATAGTCACCACCGTATCGCCATTTTGTAGTATCGTACCATTCGCATCCTTGACGATAAGCGTGCCCTCCTCCTGCAGCTCATTAGGGTCCCATTCGTAGGCGCATTCTGGGCAAATCATTAGGGGTTCGTCAAGATAAACATGTTCCGACTTACATTTTGGGCAACTTTGATTTTTGTCCATCCTTGGAAATTTATACAAAAATATGCTGCAAGCGCCGACCGCCTTGCATTCCGCTTGAAACTCTGAAGATTTCCGAATCTAAGCTCCTACTCCTTTCCGCCATCCTACAGAAAAATAAATAGGATTCCTTTTCAAATGGAAGCTTTTCTGCAAAACCGCGCAGGTTACAGACTTACTTCCGGATATAGACTTTGGTTCCCACGCCCACCAAGGAGTATAAGTCTTCAATATCCTTGTTCTTAAGAGCGATGCAGCCATCAGTCCAGCCAATGCCCAGTTGTATCATATCATCACCACCTGCCCAGATGCCATGGATTCCCACATTGCCCCCGATTTTGGCATTCGCCGGTATCTGCCCATTTGCCTTTAGTTTATTGAACCGAGCCGTGCAGGAATCATTTGGATAGTTCAGCAACATAAACCGATCATACTTGGAGTTGTCCCGTTTACCCGCAATCCGAAACATTCCTTCGGGTGTATTTCTATCCCCTTCCATCAATTTATTTTGGAGCGGATTCGGCCCGAAGGTTGCCTTGTATGCTCTTATTATTCTTCGTCGATACCAAACTTGAAGCACATAGTCGCTTTTTTTGACCAAGATCACCATCGAGTCTTTCTTCACCGTATCCATTCTTATCGGCACCCGTACCACTGCGCTTGCTTTGCGGGGTTCAATAATCGTCTGTGTCACCCGCATCAAACCCTCGTTGAACTGCACGGTGCGCACAATATTCCCATGGCCATCGCTATGCTCGTCCAGTACTTTGATATTAGTAGGCCGATGTTGGGCCTGTACGCCCACGCTCCACCCAAACAGCATCAGGGCTACCATCAAAAACGAAAGGCAGACTTTAATACTATTTCTAAAAAATCCCATGACCGCGAAACTAATAGTTTTGCTCAGGAATCCTACAAATTTGGTGCAGGATTGGCCCTTGCTCCGAATCTGAGGCTTCTTTCAATTTTGTGAAAAATCAACTTGGAACAATTTTTGAAACAATTCACCCGCAAATTCTTCCATTACCTTTACAGCAAATACATTCACAATCATGCAAGAACTCATCCAACAAATTGCGGCAAAAGCAGGTATCACCGAGCAACAAGCACAAATGGCCGCCAACACCACCCGCGATTTTATTAAAGGAAAAGTACCACCACCGGTAGCCGGTATGGTCGACCAATTTTTCTCCGGCAACTATGATCCCGCTGCTGCCATGAATGCTGCTGCTAATCAACAAGCCGACTGGATGGACAAAGCAAAGCAAACCGCAAAAGAAACCGGCGACAAACTCAGCGATATGGCTGACGATGCTACTGAGAAAATCACCGATTTCGCACATGATATGGTGGACAAAAGCTCCGCAATGGCCAAAGAAGCAGCAAGCCACATCAACGAATGGGCCAACAAAGCCGGTGGCTGGAGCGAAGATGCTATGAACAAATTCAAGAGTTTCTTCAGCAGCGACGACGACGATAAGAAGAAGGCATAAGCCAAAGCCAACTCATACTTTCTGATCAAGCACGAACCCAGGGGTTCGTGCTTTTTTCGTCAATAGAAATCCGAAATTATTTGGCGCCATAGCCCCATTCTTTCAAAAGCTGCAACACCTTGTCCCGGCAATCTCCCTGTATCAAGATGAGCCCATCCTTTGCAGAACCACCCGTGCCACATTTGTTTTTCAGCAACTTCCCCAACTCCTGCAAGTCTTGATCCGACCCCACAAAATGCTCCACCAGTGTCACCACCTTTCCTGCCCGCTGCTTCCGATCCAATACCACCCGAAGGCGCTGCTGTTCTTTGGGTAGGCTCGGCTGCACTTCCTCCGCCGCCGCTACACGGAGCTCGGGATTTGTAGAATATACCAGCCCGGAACCAGATTTTGACTTCGCCATACCGCAAAAATGAAACAAGTTTTTCAATCCCACTCAAAATAAAAATCGACCCAAAAAGGCAAGCTCCCAGCAGGAATTATTAACAGTGGAATTCAAAAGAATTTCTAAAAATCATTTGGCCGCATGGCAAAGCCACCGCGCTTTCCGTTGCAATATTTGCGCCCTGGCGGAGCGCAAATCCTGCCCCAGCGCTTGTCGAGGGGGGATTTCCACTACAATCGCTTGCGGGCACCACCTATCCCGACAAGCCATAACTCTAGTCAATCATCACGCTCCGCCACAAACGTAGCTACACCGCCAGGCCACCCCAAACAGCGAACGGCTTATCCTGCACACGGAGCCGCCACTCCCTACATTTACAACATGAAATTACTCTGCCACTTGCTCCTTGCCTGTGCCACACTCCTTGCTTTTCCCGCCCAAGCCCAGGACCAAAAGGAACTTCCCTATCAGAAATATCTAAAGCTACCGGCATTCAACCTGGTCAATTTGGATAGTAGCGAGGTGATCAACCTTTATTATGCCGAGGAAGGCAAGCCCACCGTGCTTTTTTTCTTCTCACCGGATTGTGAGCATTGCCAAATCACTACAGATAGCCTCATGGCACACATGGCCCATATGCAGGAGGCCAACTTCTACTTCATGACCTTTATGCCGCTAGCCCTATTGCGTCCATTCGCGCTACAGCATCAATTCAGCAAGTATAAAAATATCATTACCGGCAAAGACTACCAGTTTTTCTTCCCACGGTTTTATGGTGCAACAACGGTGCCCTATCTCGTGATTTATGATAAGCACAAAAACTTTGTAAAGCTTTATGACGGCACTATTCATGTTGCCGAAATCCGGCATCGGCTAGATAGTCTAGCCACCGCACCATGATCCAACTGAGGAGCAAATTATTTTTTGTACACCTGCACCAAGCAAGTAAAGTCCTGTAAGCGATCCACCTGTTGTTGCCGGCTCATACCATCCAAGCGGCTTACATTAGGTATCCGGGGACGTTTGTCTTTGGGCAAATCCTTGAGTAGTCGAAGCAAGGTCTTTGAAGAGATGGCATAGGTAGTACTTTCTGTCTGGGCATCTTTGCTCCGGATCACGCCGAGGATGTCGCCATCAGTATCAAAAACCGGTGCACCGCTCTGGCCTGGGCCTGCGGGTACTTCTAGCCGATATTGGTTAGAGTCGCCCTGGTAGCCGTTCTTGGCGGCTATATATCCTTCGTTATACACGATTTCGTCCTGTGGAAATCCAAGGGTATAGATTGCGGCTCCCAAGGCTGCTTTGTTTGGCCGGAGTGCGTAGGGTACCTCACTATGTTTGCTAAAGCAAAAATTCTTGTCATCTACTTTGAGCAGGGCAATATCGTTAAGTGGCTCGTAGGCCACCACAGAAGCAGGATAGCTCTTACCTGCACGGGTACGGATATGCAAAGTTTCTGCACCTTCTACTACGTGGTAGTTGGTTACTAAATACCCATCATTGCTTAGTGCGAAGCCGGTGGCACTATAATTAATTTGTGGTAATGCAGCTGGAGCGTCAATTGTCTCTTCTTTAATTTTCTCAATTTGCTTTTGTTGTTGGTGCTGAGCAATTTTCAGCGATTCCATGTCATGGCGCACCAACTGAAGGTTGTGGGAGAGTGCATTGTTAGCTTCGTTGTGTCGGATGCTCCACACAGTAATCATTGACGTGATTAACGCCACACAGGCAGCTACACCAATGCTTTTCCAATAACGCGGGAAGAATTCAATACTTTTTTGGATCAGTGTCTTTTTTGGTGCTTGCAATTCATTGTGGATATCGGCAACTAGTGCTTGAAAGGCTTTGCGTTTTCCGTTTTCTTCAAGGCTATTGATGGTCTGGAGTAGCTGAGTATAGGTTGACTTTGCTTCAAGGTGGAGGGTACAAAAAGCATCCAACTGGCCTTGTTCAATAGGGCTAAGGTCGCCGGCAGCAGCAGCTTCGGCCATTTTGGTTAGGTACAACACTTCATCGGGGCTCATCATCTTATTCACTTTTCGGTTTCCTTGTTTATGCCTTGAAAAAAATCTTTTTGAGTCGGTTCAGGCATTTATATTTCTGTGTCTTTGCATTGTCCGGATTGGTATATCCAAACAGTGCAGCAATCTCCTGCATG
>JAFDYA010000139.1 GCA_018267675.1 Bacteroidota bacterium | reverse complement strand
GTGGTATCGGGAAAGCTATTTTACTTTGGCTGTTCCTAAGTCTTATTTATGACGGTATAGTTCTTTTTCTGCTTTTTCAATTTTCAGACTATCCTCTGGAGCAGCCTATGATTGCTATGTCTTTTCTCAACCCTATCGACCTCGGGCGTATTCTCATCTTGCTAAAATTGGACGTGGCGGCATTGATGGGTTTTACCGGTGCCGTCTTTAAGGATTTTTTTGGAACCAATCTGGGAATCCTGATATCCTTAGCAGTACTCTTGTTATGGGCAGGCATACCACTCTGGCTTTCTACAAGGTTTTTTAAACGAAGAGATATGTAGAAAAACCCTAGGAGCAAGCAACGAACTATTGAACTATTTTGCAGGCTCATTCCTGGGGTATAATTATTTGACAAAGGAAATGTTGCGCAACTCGACTACAGCTACCAGCGAGCAATTTGAAGCATTATTTAATAGTGCCGCCATTGGTATTATCATTGTCAATCGAGCCGGAGTAATACAATTGGCCAATAGCTTTTCGCTACTTCAATTTGGATACACTAGCGAAGAATTAGTGGGGCAAGCCATTGAGATCCTCATCCCCAAATCACTGACCAAGCAGCACGAAAAACACAGAGAAAACTATCACGATCACAATCCACATAGTCGCCCCATGGGTGTGGGTATGGATCTACAAGGGTGTCGCAAAGACGGAAGCGTTTTTCCGGTTGAAGTGAGCCTGAGCATTTTCAAACGAGATGGCGGTGATTATGTCATTGCTTTTATTAACGACATCACTATTCGCAAAGAGTCGGAAGACGCGCTGCGCGGACATAATGAGGAATTAGAGCGAAAAGTACAAGAGCGGACACAATCCCTAAAGGCTGCTCTGGAAAAGGAAATGGAGTTGGGTGAGTTGAAGTCTAGATTCGTGTCTATGGCCTCTCATCAGTTTAGGACTCCTTTGAGTACGATTCTCTCCTCAGCCTATCTAGTAGGTCAATACAAGACAACCGAGGAGCAAACTAAACGTGACCGCCATATTGAACGAATCATTTCGTCCGTAAATCTACTGACGGATATCTTAAACGACTTCTTATCGCTAGGCAAAATTGAAGAAGGAAAAATCCAAGTTCATTACGCCGACACAGATGTTCAACCCTTCTTGGAGAATGTACTTGCCGATATGCGACAATTAGTGAAACCTGGACAGACGATAGAGTTCCTTTCAGAAGATATCGGCGTTTGGCCAATTGATACTAATTTAATGAAGCAAATCCTCCAAAATCTGGTGGGTAATGCACTTAAATTTTCTCCCGAGCATTCTAAAATTGTAGTGCGTTCAAAGCGACAAGACGACACGCTTGAACTTTCCATACAGGATGAAGGAATGGGTATTTCGGAAGCCGACCGAAAACAACTATTTCAACGATTTTTCCGTGCCGCAAATGCTATCAATGTGCAAGGGACAGGCCTTGGGCTGCATATTGTAGCTAAGTATGCAGAGCTCATGAATGGTACTATTACTTGTGATAGTACCCTAGGCAAAGGCAGCACCTTTACACTGAAATTTAATCCTTTTGAAATTTGATATTATGACAACAGTACTCCTGATAGAAGACAATACCGACATCCGGGAAAATATGGGTGAAATCCTGGAGCTCGCTCAATATAAAGTACTGCTCGCTGAGAACGGTAAAGTAGGCGCTGCTATGGCTTTGGAGCATATTCCAGACATAATTGTCTGTGATATCATGATGCCCGAATTAGATGGATATGGGGTCATTCATTTGCTTCAGAAGCAGGAGGCCACGCGCGACATACCCTTCATCTTTCTCACTGCCAAAACCGAAAGAACAGAAATCAGAAAGGGAATGGAACTGGGTGCAGATGATTATATAACCAAACCCTTTGAAGGGGCTGAACTACTGAATGCAATTGAAACCCGTCTTTCCAAAATTAGTAGGCTGAAAGCGAAAGGGGGTTCGTCTGCTCCTTCCGCGCAGACGGCAACTATTCAGAGTGCCTTTGAGCAAATGAGTCAAAGCAACGAGTATAAGAAAAAGCAGGTGATTTTCAGTGAAAGGAATCATGCGTACCGCCTGCATCAAGTACTTAAAGGGAAAGTGAAGACCTACAAGCTCACAGAAGATGGTAAAGAATTGATTACAGGATTGTATGGCCCGGGCGACTATTTCGGCTATGTAGCCCTGCTGGAAGGTTCCGATTATAAAGAAAATGCGGCCTGCCTAGAGGATGCTGAAATTGCCTCTATTCCAAAGGAAGTGTTTGAAGAAATTACCAATCAGAACCCGAACGAATTGCATGCCTTCATTCATCTTTTGGCTGGAGAAATCACCGAAATGGAAGAGCAACTTTTGAGCTTAGCCTATAGTTCATTGAGAAAGAAAGTGGCGACAGCTCTTTTGCAGATCGCAGAAAAGTATAGTGTACAGCATGAGGGGGAAGGTATTCGGATGAGCCGGGAGAATTTGGCGGCGATTGCCGGCACCGCAAAAGAATCGCTGATTCGTACCCTTAGTGATTTTAAAGACGAAGGCTTGATTGAGATTAATACCAACGTTATCCGAATTTTGAATCAAAAGAAACTGGCAGGAATGCTCAATTAGCAGCGAACACTCAATATTGCGACAAGGCTGTGCGTATCTACTAGTCCAATTTTTCTTGCCCCAAAAGCATTTCGAATTTCTGTTTCAGCTTTTGGAATTCTTCAGCCATTCTACCAACTTCGAATTGTAGCCGCTGTTGCTGGTACTCAAAGTTTAGGTCTTTAATCTTTTCATTTGCAAGACTCTTCGCAAACATTTCTTGCCGTCGAATATCCTGAATTAATAAAGACAAATGCGTGTCTTTATTGATAAAAGCATTGTGATAGCCTTCCAAAACATCCAATAACTCACTGGATTTTTTTCCCTCACTGATAAAATGGCTCAACTGCCGCTTTAGTTGGTCATTTTCTTGAACCAGATCGAGCACTGTCTGTTTCCATACCAAAATTTGGGCATGAATTTTAAACGTGTCGGGTGATATCGAGGATTGGGACATTTAGTCTAACGGGAGAAATAGGTTTTCAAAAACAACAGATTGCCGGTTTCAATAGCTTTTTTTACTAGCGGTACTACACTATTCATATTCACTGGTTGTGCGCCAGTAGCGCAACACAGCTAATACGAAATTGGTATCCTGCCAAAATTCCTGAATTTTGTATCAGCTTTCGTTGATAAAACCCAATACGGGATATGATTTTGGTCATTTATCAAAATCAAACTCATTTCAGGAAGCTATTGCCACCAAATTCCAGAAGGAATTCTTGAAGCGATTCAATCTCTACGTGTTCCATCACCACAATCTTATACCAGTTTGGAGCACCTTGGTGCGTATCCGGCACAAGTCCATATTTCTCGGCGACGGAACTAGGCACCGCACTAGCTCTAATGGCTACAATATTTAGGTTAGGATGGCGGTAATGGGGTATTCCCAGCTGTTCCAGTTCTTTGCAAAGCCATTTTGTCCGATAAAGTAGTTTGTTTATTTTCTCTAAATAGCCATAGGGGCCATAAGTACTCAAGATCATCCAAACTGCAATTGCATTGGCTCCGGATCGACTTCCACTAAGCGTAATGTCCATGCCGTTCACGTACTGCGCTTGTTCTGTATAAACGTAACGCATCATGCCTTTACGGGTCAAAAACACGCCCGTCCCATAGGGTGCTTGTAGCATTTTATGCGCATCAAGCGTGATGGAGGATACATATGGGTTGGTGAAGTTGAGGTTGTTTTCCGGCAAGGATACTGGATAGACAAATCCTCCAAATGCACCATCTATATGCAGGTAGAAGGGGACATTTTCTGCTTGTAGCGCAGTGACATAATCGTCGGGATCGTCCACACTGCCGAACATTGTCGTTGCCATGTTGGCTATGACAATGAAGTATTTCACGCCATTGGCTTTTGCTTGCCGGATAATCAAGGCAAGTTGATCCAGATCGAGCTTCCTTGTGTCGTCTTCCACAGGCACCGAGTACCACGGCAGATGCAACAAGTTGGATGCCTTTGCTACCGAATAATGGGTGTCTTCAGAAGCTAATAACGCAATTTCATGATGTTGTGCATTATTTTCTTGGAGAAAACGATTCCGATAAATCCAACAGGCTTGAATGTTTGCCTCCGTACCGCCGGCAGCAATATAGCCATCAATACTATCCGGCGCTGCTTTCAATAAATCTACTCCAAGGATGTCAATCACCTCACGCTCCAACTGCTGCGTACCGCTGAAGAAAGTCTCTGAATCGCCAAGGGTATGGCAACCTATATGGTTGGGGTTTTGCACATAGCTACGCAATAAAGGAGCATCCTTTAGAAAAGGGGCTCCTTCGTGGAAGACCAGACTATCCAATTTGGAAGCCGGTATTCCCAAGGAAAGGTTATGCTTAAAATCAACGTTCTGCCTTAGTGCAGCACTAATACTCAAGTCCTGTTCTGCATGACTTAGTTTTTTCCAGTATTTCATAATGTCTAGCTTGCAAAATTATTGGATGTGCCAAAATTGAAACTGATTTTAGTCAACTTGTCGCTGCAGGCATTGTTTCAGAGATGGCTGGTATTTTTTTAGGATTGCCTATTAGCTGATTCATTTACACAGGAGATTGGGTAACATTGTAAGTTCGTTGCCTCAAAAAAATAGTAGTCAAGAAAGTTTTGCAAAGCACCCATTACGTTACCACAATTACTCAGTTGGAGGCTGCACATGCGCAGCTGGCCAGTCAATCTAGTATTGCTCTTGATTTGGAATTTGATAGTCATAGCTATGCTTATGGGGTCAACCTTTGTTTGATTCAAATCGCGACACAGGAACAGTGTTACCTATTTGACCCCATAATGCTCTTAGATTTGTCGCTCATTTTCCGATTGCTTGAAGATGCGTCAATTTGCAAGGTGATGCACAGTCCGGGAGAAGATTTACGCCTGTTGCACAGCTTGGGTTGTGTGCCCCAAAATGTTTTTGATACAGAAGTGGTTGCCAAGTTGCTCAACTACGAACGGTTTTCTCTGTCGGCACTTTTAGAAGTCTTTTTAGGTGTTACAATCAATAAAAAGCTACAAAGATCCAATTGGTTGAAACGTCCACTTAGTACAGAACAACTGGAGTATGCGGCACTTGATGTTGTGTATTTAG
>JAFDYA010000138.1 GCA_018267675.1 Bacteroidota bacterium | reverse complement strand
TCTGATTTTTGCCCGATTTTAGATAAGGTAACTGCAATTGAGTATGTATCTAGGCTTATGATTGATGCACAATTAAAAGCTAATATTATAAATAAATGTTCTTTTTTTAAATAAAAATCATGTATAAATTTGTATTAATACCATTCTTGTTTTTTGCAATCCCTACCCTCGCCCAATACCGGCTTAATGCTACCGCAGGTGTATCCATAGTGTCCGCACAGCTCTTAAATCCATCGGATAAAAGCGCGCCTAATTATGCAACCGGTAGCACTAAAAGGCACTGGAATTTTACGCCCAATTACAGTTTGGCAATTGGATGGCACAACACTAAAATGAAAGGTTTTCAGGGTCTTGATCTTGGCTTTTCGCTAAATAATTATCTTCAACACTATGATGCTGCCGTGAATATTTCTACCGGAAATGCCTTTTCCGAGTTACATTATTACGCTATCCCGTTAACTGTTAGTTTTGGTCTCGGGAAGCTGTTTAATAGCTATTCCTGCTTCGCCGAGGTTGGAGGATACTTTGCCCAACTTCAGGATTATACAGAATACTGCTATTCCAGCACTGTATTTGGAGTGTATGAGGAAACAAGTGTGCATAATTATGATTTACAGTTCCATGAGAGCATGTTGGTCAATCCTAATGGCAGTACAAGATTAAAATATTGGATCTACCAAAAGTATGATGGCGGTCTGTTGGGCGCCCTAGGATTGAGGCGAAATCTAAGTCCTTCTTTTTCATTTTCCATGAAGTTGCATCTGGCCTATAGCTTGGTGCCCGATATAGAAAATAAGGATGTTACGCACTTTTGGGATGCCTATGCTCCAAAGGGGTATCTGCCGGATAATGGAATATCCTACACAGAAAGAGAGAAAACAAAACTTCTGGTACCCGGCTTGCAACTAGCCTGTACCTATACTTTTAAACCATTAAAAAATGAAAAAAATAGATAGTATTATCTGTATTTTTCTAGCGCTGACAAATGTTAGTCTTGCACAAGGTCATTGGGAATTTCAACCTCAGTTGAAGGCTGATATGGGCCGCCTGACCACAAAAGGCACGGATTATAATCCCAAAAATTTTCCGGTGTCAACACAGGAACAAGCTTCCCTTACGCTCGGTGGCGGCATGGGTATAAGTTATTGTAAAGAGAAGAAATTTGGTTTTGATGGCTTCGCAACTGGGCTTTTTTTATAGTCGCTATCATGTGGATTATGAAAACACAATTCATTACCCCGACGGACGGAATATTACCGGATACGCATTTAGCGACCTTAAATACCCTTCTGTTCCCGTCACAGCCAGATTAGCCCTCGCTAGAGTTAAGAAAGTTCAATTTTACCTAGACGCCGGACTGTATGCTGCGGCGCTGATAGACTATAAAGCGCACGCAGATATACCGAACTGGTTGTCTACTACTTATCATAATCGGTCTGAAGTCTTTACTGATGACAAAATAAAGATGGATCACGGGCTTTATAAAATTTGGGATTGGGGTGCGGTAGCCGGTTTGAGCGCAAAATATATTTATAGTACCAGGCTAAGTTTCAGTACATCGGTTCAAATGCTCAATAGTTTTGTAAAAGATATTGAAGACAAAAACGAAATGAAATCCAATGGTGGCATTAATGCCGGCACCTATTTTTTCTGGCAAGGATTCGTTTACAAGGGGCTACCGAATGCACAGGTGGGATTAGGTGGCTACCGCGGGCATACCCAGCTTCAAGCTTTTAGCGTATCAATTTCCTGCAATTTAAAAATATAAATTCAATATCATGAAGAATATTCTACTATATAGCGTTTTTACACTAATGCTTGCTTCAACTGCTGTAGGCGCGCAAACGATCACTTATTGTGGGATCTGGATCGACTACGATGCTGCGGGCAACCGGGTGTTCAGATACCCGGGGTGCAAAACTTTTGACAATTCTCATTCGAATCCCAATGTTCCAACACCACCTATCTCCGCTCGGATGATTAAGAATACTGTAGAAAACAATTCTGATGTTGTTCCCTTAGTCAGTCCCAATCCAAGCAGCGGAAAATATCAAATTTATATACAGAACAACGAAGATCCCGGGCATTTCGAATGGTATTCTTTATCCGGACAACTTATAGATCAGGGAAGCTTTACAACACCTAGTTATCAGGGGGATCTTTCTGTTTTTCCGCCCGGGAACTATTTTTTAAAAATTTCGCTTCATGGAAAAAGCTTTATGTTTAAAATTACCAAGGAATAGTCTATTTTATCCCCCCGAGCACATTACTGGCGGCACTTTCATTCCACAATCTATCCAAGGCCGTAACCAAATATCGATTGTCGGAATTGGCTTTGGAGACCACATACTGCTCTTGATCTGTAATCGCTACAATGGCACGAGCATCAGTAAGATCTATTGCTTGGCCGGGTGTAAAACGATACACTACGTACCGAATTTTTTCATGATCCGGGTTGAGGTGTTTCCATTGGAGCAGCAGCCCTTGGGCGGTCATCGTGCCTTTGAGCACCGGTGCAATTGGCGGGATGCTATCCAACCATTTCATTCTAGGCACCAAGGCTATCGTCTTGCCATACGCTTCTAAGCTATCTTCAATGGGTGCTGTGATTTTATTGAGATTAGAAAAGCTATACAGCGCGTAGCCTGTATTGGGTGCTTCTTTCCGAATATCATTGATCTGAGCCAACAATTCCTTAGTCCCGGCCCATTTGCCCGTAGGATGACCCAGCATCCGGTACATTCCTAGTCCAAAATACACTTGCCGACCATAGGCATGATCCCGCCACCAAGGCATAAGTATTTCAAATGCGACAAGTTTGTGCCCATGCTCCCAATAGAGTTGCGGCAATAGATAGTCAATCCAACCCTTTTCCATCCATAGGCGAACGTCGGCAAAAAGGTCATCGTAGTTCGTCTGGCCTCCGCGCGTGGGCGAGCCTTCCGGGTCTTTGCTTTGATTGCGCCATACCCCAAATGGAGAAATGCCCAGTTTCACATAGGACTTTGTCCTTTTAATTTCTGTGTTGAGATTTTTGATGAATCGACTCACATTATCGCGCCGCCAATCATCACGATCCGCAATATGCTCGGGGTTGAATTTTGCAAAGCTGGCCGCATCGCCAAACGCAACATTGGGAATGCGATAAGGGTAGAAATAATCGTCCAGATGAACCGCATCGATATCATAGCGTTTCACCACATCCAGGATCACTTTGGTCACGTACTCCCGCGCAGCAGGTATGCCGGGGTTGAGGTAGGTTTTCCCGCCGTAGCTTACCAGCCAATCGGGATGCTGATGGGTGACATGACTCGCTGGGTTTGGGTTTTTTCTACTGTCCACCAATGCCCGGAAGGGGTTGAACCAGGCATGAAACTCCATGTTTCTTTTATGGGCTTCCTCAATCATGAAGGCAAGTGCATCATAATATGGATTGGGTGCTTGGCCTTGTTTGCCCGTTAGGTATCTACTCCAAGGTTCATACTCCGAGGCATAGAAGGCATCGCAAGCAGGGCGGATTTGAAAAATGACCGCATTACAACCCATGCGCTTCATCCGATCCAGTAGTTGAATAAATGATGCTTTTTGCTCGGCGGTGCTAAGGGTTTGCTTTTCCGGCCAATCGATATTCCCCACGGTGGCCACCCAGGCCGCGCGAAATTCTCGTTTCGGTGCTTCCTGGATTTGTGCTTTGATGCTCCCTGTCCTCAAGAGTAAAAGCGCGATCATCCCGAAAATTCGGAAATGAACTAAGACCCTAGGAAAACAAAAAGGCTGCGGCACAGGAATAATATTGATTTAAAAAAACAGCCCTGGTGTCAGGGCTGGTGTTCAAAGAAAATTTAGGAAACTGAAGGCGG